>JACCWP010000278.1 GCA_013697585.1 Nocardioidaceae bacterium | reverse complement strand
TTCTGCGCGGCCTGCAGGTTCTGGTCGTCCTCGAGCAGGACGAGACCGAGCTCCTCGAGGCTGCCGTCGGACGTGCCGGCCTGGCCCAGCTGCACCTCGCCGTCGATCAGCGCGTTCTTGGTCTCCTGCGTGCCGAATCCGAGCGGCAGCACCGGCGGGTCGATCGCGATGTCGTAGACCCGCTCCAGGCCGATTGCGCAGTCGGGGCGCTCGGAACAGTCCTCGGCGGCGGCCAGCTTGACCGGCTCCCCGAGCTCACCGAGGTCGGTCAACGTGGTCAGCGACTGCTCGTCGGCGTAGTCCTGGGTGACCGCGAACGCGTTCTCGTCGGTGGCCTCGGCCGGTTCCAGCGCCTCCAGACCGACCTCGGCGGCCAGCTCGCGCAGGTTGGCCATCGTCGACTCGATGTCGGGCGTGCTCGCCGGTTCAGCGTTCGGCCCGTTCGCGCGCGCGTTCAGCTCGTCGGCGATGGAACCCGCATACTCGGGCACGACGTCGATGCTGCCGTCCTGCAGCCCGCCCAGGTAGACGTCGCGGGTGGCGACCAGCCGGGACTCGACCGTGTAGCCCGCGTCCTCCAGCAGCTGCCCGTACAGCTCGGCCATGATCTGCATCTCGGTGAAGTTCTGCCCGGACAGCGACAGGCTGCCCTTGTCCTCCGCCGAGCCGGTATCGGTGCCGGAGTCGGACTCGGCGAGGGGGTCGTCGCCCCCGCACGCCGCGCAGACCAGGAGGACGCCCGCGGCCAGCGAGCCTGCGAGCGGGCGTGAACGGTTGGGCATGTGAGTGCACCACCTTCTGTGTCCCGCGAAGCAACCTTCGCGCGTGTCCGGTGGGGCACCGAGGAGCGCCCCACGGACAGCAGATCACTTGCCGGCGGCACCCGCAACGCCAGACGCGGGCCGTTGCGCGACCGTGACCTGACCCGCCCGGCGCGATGCCCTCAGCGGGTCCAGGGCCCGCTCTGCCAAGGCGAAGGACCCCTCCAGCACCACGGCGATCACGGCAACCAGCAACGCGCCGGCCACGACCTGTGTTGTGTCATTGGTCGCGAAGCCCTGGGTGATGATGTTGCCCAGCCCCGGGCCTGCTACCAGCGCCGCGATGGTCGCCGTCGCCCAGACTTGCACCGTGGCCAGCCGCAACCCGGTCAGCACCAGCGGCCGGGCCAGCGGCAGCTCTACCCGACCGAAGACCTCGCCGCCTCGCATGCCCATCCCCTGGGCGGCATCGACCATCTCGCGGTCGACCTCACGCATGCCGACGTAGGCGTTGGTGATGATGGGAGGCAGAGCGAACAGGGTGAGTGCGATGAGGGTTGCCAGGCCCTCGCGTCCGTAGGGTCCGAGCTCGCCGCCACCCGGCCGGAGCGCAAGCAGCGCGAGCACCGCGTACGTCGGCACCGCACGGCCGACGTTGGAGACGTTGATGGCCAGGAAGCCGCCCTTGCCGAGATGACCCAGCCACAGCGCGATGGGGAGCCCCACCAGGGAGGCGACCGCGATGCTGGTCACGCTCAGCAGCAGCTGCTGGGCCAGGTAGGTCGAGATGCCTTGTGGTCCCTGCCAGTTGGCCGCGTCGGCAAAGAAGTCCCACACCTGCCCGAACGTCATCGCTTCACACCCTCGCCCGGGTCCACGGCGTCAGCACCCGCTGCAGTCCCAGCAGCACGGCGTCCAGCAGCACCGCGAGCACGACGCACAGGACGCTCGCGGTCAGCACCTGAGCCTTGAAGTCCGTGTCGAGACCCAACGCGATGAGGGTGCCGAGACCGCCGTAGTCGACGATGTAGCCGATCGTGACGAGGGCCACCGTCGACACCGTCGCCACCCGCACGCCCGCCATGATCACCGGGACGGCGAGCGGGAGCTCGATGCGCAGCAACAGCTTGGCCGGCCCGTAACCCAACCCGCGGGCCGAGTCGCGTACGTCGTCAGGCACCGCCCGCAGGCCGGCCAGCGTGTTGCGTACCAGAATGGTCAACGAATAGAGCACCAGCCCGACCACCACGGTCGTCGCGCTCAGCCCCGTGAACGGCACGAGCAGCGAGAACATCGCCAGCGACGGCACCGTGTAGAGGATCGTGCTGCTGCCGAGCAGGGCCGACTCGAGCGTCGAGCTCCGCCGGGCCAGCAGCGCAAGGGGGATCGACAGGGCAACCCCGATGAGCACCGTGGCCGCGGTCAGCCACACGTGCTCGACCAGCGCATCGGTGATCTCCACGCGGTAGTCCGACAGGAAGGCGGGGCAGACCCAGTTGTTCGCGGGGAACGTGTAGCAGTCTCGGGAGGTGTCGAGGCTCGGCAGCGCGGTTAGGGTCGCCGCATGGCTACCCTCGGCGGTCGCGGCACTCACGGGCGAGACGCTACCCAGGATCCGATGATCCGTCTCGACGGAGTTGGCAAGACGTACGCCGACGGCACGATCGCCGTTCAGCAGCTCGACCTCGACGTTCCGCGCGGGTCGCTGGTGACGCTCGTGGGCCCGTCGGGCTGCGGCAAGTCGACGACGCTGCGCATGGTCAACCGGCTGATCGAACCCACGTCAGGCACCATCACGCTCGACGGTGAGGACGTCACCCGGGTCGACCCGGTGGACCTGCGTCGGCGCATCGGCTACGTGATCCAGCAGGTCGGACTGTTTCCGCACCAGACGGTACGGACGAACGTCGCGACCGTTGCCACCTTGCTCGGCTGGGAGCGCAAGCGCACCCACGAACGGGTCGATGAGCTGCTGTCCCTGGTCGGGCTGGAGCCGCAGCAGTACGCCAACCGCTATCCGCACCAGCTCTCTGGCGGTCAACGCCAACGGGTCGGGGTCGCCCGCGCGCTGGTGGCCGACCCGCCCGTGCTGCTGATGGACGAACCGTTCGGCGCCGTCGACCCGGTGGTCCGTACACGGCTGCAGGACGAGTTCGTGGCGCTCCAGGAGCGACTCGGCACCACCGTGCTGTTCGTGACCCACGACATCGAGGAGGCCGTGCGGCTCGGCGAGCGGGTCGGCGTCTTCGAGGGCGGCGGCAGGCTGGCGCAGTACGACAGCCCGGCGCGGGTGCTCGGCGCGCCGGCCGACGAGTTCGTCGCGGACTTCGTCGGAGCCGACCGCGGGCTGCGGCGGCTGGCAGTGACGCCGATCGACGACCGCGACCTGGAGCACCCCCCGCTCGTGACCGACGACGACGATCTTGGCGACGCGAGGGCGACGCTGGCCCGCGAGCAGGCGCGCTGGGCGGTGGTGACCGACCGCTCGGGCGACCTGCGGGGGTGGTTGGGCGTCGACGAGGCGGAGGGGACCGGTCGGGTGACCGAGCGGGGGCACCGGATGGACGCGTGGGTGCCGCGCGACTCCTCGCTCAAGGACGCGCTGTCACGGATGCTGCAGCACGACGCCGGATGGGTGGCGGTGCTCGACGGCTCCCGCTTGTGTGGCGTGCTGACCCCCACCACCCTGCACGAGGCGCTGCGCCGCTCGATCGGCGCCGACGACGAGGGGGTCGAGGCGGGGGCGTTCGACGTCGAGACGGCCGGCCCGGTCCACGGCTGATCCTCGCCGGGGGACGGGTCGATGTCGACCAGTAGGCGGTGATAGCGAGCGGACCGCTGGCAGGATCGCGGCGTGCGAACGATCCAGGTCGCGGAGCGTCGAGCCCGGCTGGCTCACCGCCACCGCCTGGCACCGAGCCATCGCGCGGCTGACGTCGCGGAGGCGACCAGGAGCATGGTCTGCCTGCACGGGACCGATCCCGCCACCGTCTACCTGTCCGCCTGGGCAAGGGTCGACAACCTGACGAGGCCCCACGTGGAGCGGGCGCTGTACGTCGACCGGTCCCTGGTCAAGCATCTGGCGATGCGCCGAACCCTGTTCGTCTTCCCACGCGAGGCGCTGAGCACCGCGCAGGCTGCCGCCAGCGACCGCGTCGCGAAAGGTGAGCAGCGCCGCCTCATCGCAGACGTCGAGTCGGCTGGGCTGCACCGCAACGGTGCCCACTGGCTGGCAGAAGCCGGCGGGCAGGTGCTGGCGGCGCTCTCGGACGGGCGCGAGGCCACGTCGACGCAACTGCGCGAGTCGATCCCCTTGCTCGAAGGCTCGATCATGTACGGCGAGGGCAAGTCGTGGGGCGGGCAGCAGCCGATCGGTCCACGCGTGTTGACCACGCTGTCCGCGGCGGGACGGATCGTACGAGGCTCCAACGACGGAGGGTGGAACGTCTCGCGGCACCGTTGGACCGCGATGGCCTCCTGGTTGGGGCATGAGATCGCGCCCCGAGCGGAGGCCGAGGCGGTGGCGAGCCTGGTCGAGTGGTGGCTGCGCGCCTTCGGCCCCGGTACCGCCGCTGACATCAGGTGGTGGCTCGGGTCGACCCTCACGGCCGTGCGGCGGGCACTCGCCGAGCTTGGCGCGATCGAAGTCGATGTCGACGGGCAGAGCGGATTCGTGCTCAGTGACGACGTGGAGGCGACGGTCTCCCCCGAGCCGTGGGCCGCGCTGCTGCCGCCGCTGGATCCGACCACGATGGGATGGTTCGAGCGAGAGTGGTATCTCGGCCCGTACAAGCCGCAGCTGTTCGACGCCCGCGGCAACGCCGGCCCCACCGCGTGGTGGGACGGGCGGATCGTCGGCGGCTGGCGGCAGAGCGGCACCGGCGAAGTCGTGCTGCAGATGCTGGAGGACGTCGGTTCGGAGGGACTGCGCGCCCTCGAGGACGAGGCTGCCCGCCTGACCGAGTGGTTCGGTGGCGCACGGGTGCTGCCGAGATTCCCCTCACCGCTGTCGAAGGCGACCGCCTAGCACGTGACGAGTCAGGCCGGGGCACGGCGAGGCAGGTCGACGACCGGAGGAACCCAGGCGCCCTCCCAGCCGGCGAGCTGGTCGTCATCGTGCTGGGCGGCGACCAGCTCGGCCTGCAGCCTGGAGACCTCGGCTGTCAACGCTGCGGAGCGGTCTGACTCCTGGCGAGCACGGTCGGCGGCAGCATCAGCGCGCCGCAGCGCCACCCGCAACGCGCGCCGGAGCCGTCTGACCACCCGGTCCCGATCGGCGATCCTGGCTGCCATCTGGGCGACAAAACGGCCGTGCTCCGCGGCGGTGCGCGAGCTGAGCCGCCCGTAGGCAGCCGCTTGCTCGGCGCGGTCGTGGCCCGCGTCGCGGCGAGACTGGGCCAGCTCACCGGACAGCATCCGAGCCGCGGTGATCCCGCAGGCGAGCGCAGTCACCGCGCCAGCCCCGAGCTGCCAGCCGGTTCCGAGGCTGACTCCGACCGCTGCCGTCGCCACGACCAGCAGGACCACCGCGACCGAGGTGCGAACGCTGCGCTGGCGCCGACGATTGGTGCTCACGCCGCGGACGCTAGTCACCGCGCCCGGCGAACGGCTGGAGGCGCGCCGTGCCACACCAGCCACATCAGCCTCGTCCATGCCAAGGGTCGGACGAGGGCGGGGGATCGTCTTGGTCGGGCGGCACCTGGCACGCTCGTTCCAGCAGCAGCCCGCCGGCCGCGACCAGCACGGCGGCGGCGGAGGCGAACAGCCCGCGCACGACTCGTTCGCGGGGCAGCGCAGCGTCGTCGCCGAGGTAGCCCAGCGCGAACGCGAGGTAGCCGCCGGCGACGGCGGCACCGGCCAGGGCGCACGCCGTGCCGAGCAGCAGCAGCGTCACCGCCCGTTGCGACTCGATCCGGGGGCCGGGTCGGCGCAACGACCGCCAGATCGACGCGGCCAGCCCAGCCAGCACGAGCGCGGTGAAGACCATCGTGAGCACCGCGCTCCACGGCACGGTGGGTACGACACCGCCCGCCCGTTGCACCAGGGGCTCGACCGACCCGCCGACAAGCACGCCGAGCAGCGCCGCGATCGCCAACGCGGGCGCGGACGTGGGGCGCATCCTCCCCGGCTGCGGTGCTGGCGGCGGTGGCGCGCTCAATCGAGGGCGACGGCCAGGTCGTCCCGTCGGGTGGGTCGCGGGCCGTCCAGCTCGGAGAGCAGGTCGACCACCCACCCGTGGCCCGGCAGGAAGCCCTCAGGGTCGAGGTCGTGCCACGGTTGCAACACGAACGCGCGCACGTGTGCGCGTGGATGCGGCAGCGCGAGGTCGCCGTCGGTGAACTGCTGGTCACCGATGCTCACGACGTCGACGTCGAGCGTGCGGGGCGCGTTGCGCTCCACCGGTCGTTGCCGACCGTACGCGTCCTCGATGGCGAGCGCGCGGTCGAGGAGGGTGTGTGGCGACAAGGTCGTGTCGACGGCGACGACCAGGTTGAGGAAGTCGTCAGAGCCGTCAGGGGCGTCGACCGGCTCGGACTCATAGACCGGCGACACGTCGACCACGATCACGTCCGGGGTGTCGACCAGCGCCGAGAGGCCACCTTGCAGGTTGGCCAGCCGCTCACCGAGGTTGGAGCCCATCGACAGCACTGCTCGACGGATCGGGCGCATCTCGCCCGTCATCGTGTCGGCGTTGACGATGTGGGGATTGGGCGTCTCGGTCACGCGCGTCTCCGCTCCTTGGTCCGCTCGATGGTGACGGCGACGTCGGTCAACGTTACCGGGACGGGTGCCTGCGGCTTGTGGACCGTCACCGTTACCCGGTCGACGGCCCCCTCTCCGAGGCACACGCTCGCGATTCGCTCCGCAAGCGTCTCGATCAGGTCCACGGGTTCGGAGACGATCGCCTCATGCACCCGGTGGGCCAGCTGACCGTAGTCGACAGTACGCGACAACTCATCACTGGCCCCAGCCGCTGCCAGGTCCAGCTCGAGCGTGACGTCGACGACAAACCGCTGTCCAAAGGCCCGCTCGTGCGGGAGCACGCCGTGGTGGCCGAGACCGGTGATCCCGGTGAGGCTGATTCGGTCACCCATCGACCGGCTCCTCGGGTGGCCCCGCGCGGCCAGCCCGTGCCCACGCCGCGACGACTCGCACGGCGTCGGCAGTGCCACGCACCTCGTGCACGCGCAGGCACCAGACGCCCTGCGCGGCCGCCAGCGCCGAGCACGCCACCGTGGCGTCGTCGCGCTCCCGCACCGAGCGCTCCCCCGCGTCGTCGGCCAGCAGCGCGCCGAGAA
>JACCWP010000038.1 GCA_013697585.1 Nocardioidaceae bacterium | reverse complement strand
TAGCGGGTTAGGCAGCGTTTGATCTCGCGGCTGGTCTTTCCTTCGGCGGTGCGGCGGGCGACGTAGTCGCGGGTGGCTGGTTGGTACTGGATCCGGATCTGGACCACGGTGTGCAGTGCTCGGTTGAGTTGTCGATCGCCGTAGCGATTGAGTCGATACCGGGTGGTCACCTGGCCACTGTTCGCCGGAATCGGTGCGACGCCAGCGAGCATCGCGAACGCCGCCTCGGAGTGAATCCGGCCGGGGTGGGACCACGCGCACAACACCGTGGCGGCCACGATCGGACCGACCCCGAACTCCTCGAGAAGATCCGGGCGCCAGCCGCGGATGATGACCACGATGGCCTTCTGATGCTCACGCGCTTCCTTCAACATCACGTGCGCGCGACGAGCCAACGACCGCAGTGCCACCACCGTGCTGGCCGTCTCCACGTCCCACGACGAGTGCACCCGCAGGTTCGCCGCGGTGTTGAGCATCGCAGCAAGCTTCTGGCCCCGGAACCGGGCACGAATCGGTTCCGGCGCGGCGATCACCAGGCTGAAGACCTGCAGCTGAGCCTCCGTAGATGAATTGATCGCAGAACGGCGAGCAGCCAAAAGCACTGACAGGGCTTGGCGTTCTCCCCCGCTGCGAGGAGTTCCCAACCGAGGTCGAGCCATCGCTTCGCGGGCGGCTCGGACCGCATCGAGCGGATCCGACTTCGCGCCGTTGCGTTGCGCGGCCCGCTTCGGGCGGTCCAGCTCGACGACAATCTCCGACATCTCGAGCAGGTGACGGCTCAAGCCAGCGCCGTGACCTCCGGTCCCCTCGATCGCCCAGGCGCGCAACGTCGCGTGGTTGTTGGCGAACTCCACCAGCTCGGCATAGCCCTCGGCCGTCGCCTCCACGGTGATCTCGCCGAGGACACCGCCGGTCGCGGTGTCGACCACCGCAGCGGAGTGGGTATGGACGTGGGTGTCGACACCGATGACGACATCGACTACCTCACGTAGATCGGTCAGACTGTTCATGCGTTCTCTCCTTCGCCGGACGGGACGTGGTTCCGGTCCGGGACGGAGGCTCGGCAGGACTGTGATGAGACACGCCCGGCGCCACTAACGCCAGGTGGTCAAGCTCCTAATCAGGCCAGCTCCTCCTACCGGTCCGGGGCCGGCAACCACGAGCGGACAAGTCGCACTAAGGCACGAAAGCCAGTCATTCCGGGGGTCACACCCGCAGTCACCAACCCACAGCCCATCACCATCAGGCTGCGAAAGCGATCCTCACAGTCATATCACCGCGTATGACGTCAAGCGATAGCTCCGCGAAGGCCAGGATGCGCCATGACGAACAGCGCGACTCCCCTGTCAGCTGTCTTCGCGAACCGACAGGGGTGATGTGCACTTTCCCGCTCAAACGCCACCAATGCCTGCGGGGTAGGTCTCGCCCGCCAAAGTCCATAAGGGAGAGTGCACGGGCCTCCGCTCGGGCGGTGTAAGCAGCGGTTTCCATTACAGGTTCTCCGCGGCCGGCATCGGGGCCGCGGTCATGCTCCGCTGGTCATCGCACCCGACGGATGGTCAGGCTCTGGTGCGCTTCGTTTCATAGGCCCACATGGCGATCTCGACTCGGTTCCTGGTGCCGAGCTTGTTCATGAGGCTCGCGAGGTGGGTCTTGACGGTGCTGAGGCTGATGTGGAGCTCGTCGGCGATCTCGGCGTTGGTCAGGCCCCGAGCGACGGTGACCAAGACCTCCTCCTCCCGCGCGGTGAGCGGTTCAATCGGCTGGGCCAGCGGCTGGCTGGTGCGTACGTCGGCGAACGCAGCCAGCAGGCGCACCGTGACGCTCGGAGCGATCAGTGCCTCACCGTTGGCGGCCGCATGGATCGCCTGGGTGAGCAGCTCAGGACCGGCGTCCTTGAGGAGGAATCCGCGGGCGCCCGCCTTGAGCGCGCCGTGGACGTACTCGTCGAGGTCGAACGTCGTGATGACCACCACCGCGAGCGGATCCTCGACGTCCGGCCCGGCCAGCGCGCGCGTCGCCTCGAGCCCGTTGAGCTCGGGCATGCGGATGTCGAACAGGCACACGTCGGGAC
>JACCWP010000248.1 GCA_013697585.1 Nocardioidaceae bacterium | reverse complement strand
AGGTCGGCCCCTTCGGCCGCCATGCGGCGGAAACGCTCGATGTACCACTGGGAGTGACCGGCGTCGTGCGCCGTCACCCATCTCGTCGGTTCACCCACGCGCCCACGGTAGTCAACCGCCGACGGAGGTCCGCCGTGGATCGATGCCCCGCAGCTTGGGCCGACTCAGTCAGCGATCCGCTTGCGGGCGCTCAAGTCCGCTGGTCAGAGCCTGGCGCCTCCGTGCTGGTTGTGCGGTGCTCGACGTGCTCGAGTGCCATGTCGAGGCTGTGCTCGAGCGGTGCGGTGGTTCGGGTGGTCTGTGCCAGCAGGAGGCCCCCTTGCAGCGCGGCCATGATCGCCGCGGCGGGCCCGGGGGAGCGGCGTTGGCCAGCAGCTCGCCGCGGTCGCGCATCCTTTCCGGACCCCGGACCCTGGCGCAGCTGTGGTTCCTGCGCGACCAGCACTCGGTCGGTCTGGTGGGCGATGACGGCCCGGACGAGGTCGTCCATGTCGGCAAAGTGAGTGGTAGACCTTCTTTTTTTTAACAGTATGGACCCTTCAGTCCAGTTCGCTCAGAGCAAAGGAGCCGTCATGACGGTGCAGTCGAATGGAAACCGCCTTCTCAACCTCAGCATCCGGCCGTGGGGGGCGGGACGATCGACCTCCCGGAAGTCGCGGCCGGCTCGTGTCGAAACGAGCAGCCAACCCGCACTGTCACGAAATCTGGCGCGTGGCGTCCTGGCCGGACTGGCCGGGACTGCGGTGATGACCGCCTTTCAGAAAGTGGGAGAGATGCCCATCACCGGCCGAGCCGACAGCTACGCACCCGCAGACTTCGCGGCGAAGGTCCTGCCCCCGCAGCCGGGCGGCCGTCGCGACCAGCTGAATTACACAACCCACTTCGCCCTGGGAACGATGTGGGGCGCGGCGTACGGCGCCGTAGCGCACACCGGGCTGCGCGGCAGCCGCGCCGTGGGGCCGTGTTCGCCACCGTCTACACCGGCGATGTCCTGCTCAACACGGCCCTCGGCCCTACCAGCTGCGGCGGGCCGCTCCGCAAGGTGAGAGGGACCGGCAAGACCACGGTGAGAAACGCCCAGTGATGGAGAGCGCCGCACGCTATCGCGGCCAGGTCGCGACAGACGACCGGCGAACGCGGAGTTGTCCCGCCCTGGCACGATCGAGGCCATGACCCGTCTACTAGCCCCTGTGGTTCTGCTCACCGCCGTCCTGCTCGGCGCCTGCGCGGAGGCTGAAAGGGCCGTCTCGGACGCCGGATCGGAAGCGGCCACCAAAGCGGGCTGCTCGGTCGCCCAGGCAGCAGTGGGTGAGGTTCGCCAGCAGGTCGACGGCATCACCTCCGAGATCAAGGCCGATCCCGAGGCTGCCGGGCTAGAGTTGACCGCGGCTCGCGAGGCGCTCGGAGCCGCGGAGAAGCAGGTCACCGGGGAGACCCAGGAGCAGCTGGCCCGAGCCGGTGCGGCCATTGACGACCTGCGAGCCGAGGCGACGGCGGTGGCCGACGGTGCCAACGTCGACGACCAGGCCCTGCGGGCAGCCCAGGAGGAGTACGGCGACGCAGCGGAGCAGTTGACCGGGCTCTGCTGATCCCCTGCCGATGGCCGGACTCCCGTACGTGCTCCAAATTCTCACCACAGGTACGCATTTCAGTTCCAGAACTGGGTCCGTTCGCTCATCGGGACCGGCGCCCGACATCGGCACGCTCGGAATCGACTGACGACCGTCCGCGCAGCTGAGGCGGCGGAAAGATGCACACTTGACCGCGCCGGACTACGTGGTTCGTGCGGTGCTGGTGTGGCTGGGGCGCCGATGATGACCGAACGACCCAAGTGCAGGAGGCCACGGTGCTGAAAGTCCTGGGTTATGCGGCCGGTGCGTCGCTTCCCTTGTTAGCCGGCGCTCTGATCGGGGTGCGGTGGCGCCCGCCTCGCCAACTGGTCGCCACCGCGTTGGCCTACGCCGCCAGGGCGTTGATCGCGTCGGTCTCCTTCGAGCTGTTCGAGACCAGCTACCGCAGCGGCGGGGCGCTGCGGGCTGGGCTGTCCTTCGCGGCTGGTGCTCTGGTGTTCGTCGTAGCTGACTACGCGCTGGACCGCAAGACCGCCGGGAACCCGACCGGTTGGGCGTTGCTCGCCGGCGTCACGTTGGACGGCATCCCGGAGAACACTGCCCTCGGGGTCTCGCTCACCGAGGCTGGCAGTGTGGCGTTGCTGGTGGCCGTGTTCGCAAGCAACTTTCCCGAGGCATTGGCCGGCGCGGTCAGCATGCAGGACAATGGACGAAGCAAGAAGTCCGTGGTGTCGCTATGGGCCGGCGCCACCGTCCTGCTCGCAGTCGCAGTCTTCGTCGGCCGGTTCGCCTTCGCCGGCGCTTCCCCCGAGACGCTGGCATTGCCGCTGGCCTTCGCCGGGGGTGCTGTCCTGACCTCAGTGATCGACACGTTGGCACCGGAGGCCTTCAGCGAAGGAGGCCCGCTCATCGCGCTGGCCAGCGCCGCCGGGTTCGTCACCGGCTACATGCTGAGCCTGTGAGCCACCGGGCGGGTCTTGGTCGGATCCGGCGCGGTGAGTCACCGGCTGAGGAGCTGGCCCGGCGTCTGGACCGGCCCATGGGGATCCTCGGTGCGGGAGTCGCCGGCCGTCCGGCTGCTGGCCTGCGCCGAGGTACCGGTGCCGGTGAGGTGACACCACGCGGGGGAGGTCGATCGCGGCTGCCGGGTCGGTAGCGACCAGCCTCAGCAGAGTCCCGGAGGCGAACAAGCGGACCCGGTGCGCCAGCACCAGCAGCAGGTCGCCGCAGGCGCGGTCGCCTCCGTCCAGGGACGTCGGAGACCGCCGCGGGGTCACCCACGGGCATCAGCCCCTTGCTGGCGTCCACCACTCACTGGCCGGTCGAGCAACCGGCCCATGGGCACCGCTACAGCCACGGCGCACAACAGGAAGGCCGCCGATGTGTTGTTGCCACCAAGCCACACGTCGGTGCGGCTCAGCTGGATGTAGAGCGACAGCGCGGCGAGCCCCGCCACGACGGCCGCCGCGTAGGCCACCACGCCCCGGCGCAGTGCCGCTGCCGCGAGCATGAGCACCGCGACCGCGAGCAGTACGGCGGCCCCCAGTAGGTTGTAGGTGCCTAACGAGACCGAGAGCCCACTGCCTCCGAGGCTCGCCCCGGACGACGCCCACGGATCCCCGGCGGCGAGCGCGAGCGCGACCGCTCCGGTGAGGCCGAACACGACTCCCCAGGTGCCCACAAGTCGAGGCACCCGGCTGTCAGGTCGCTCGCCCGGCTCGGTCCGCACGGCGTCGACGGCGAGCACCGCACCGGACGCGGTGACGACAAGCGCCAGGTGCAGGCCGATCATCAGCCAGTACGACCAGGGCCACTCACCCGGCGTCTGGGCTACCGACAGCCCTATCGCCAACGACTGGGCCACCCCGACCAGAGCCGCTATCCGCACGTACGAGCCGGTGAGGAGCGCGACGGCCAGCAACGACTCGACGACCAGCACCGCCCAGCCGAACGGCGTGAAGTGCGGCAGAACCACGTGTTCGACTACCCAGGAGTACGGCGGGAAGACCGGGTGGTCGACCGCGTCGCGGGTGAAACCGTACACACCGCTGCCGCTGCTCTGCCCGAAGTCGGGCGGCTGCTTCCAGGCGACGTTGTACAGCCACAGCAGGCCGGCCAGCACCCGCACCCCAGCAAGTACCGCGAGCGATACGCCCGGCGGGGCGTCGACGGCGGGGCGGCGGAGCCAGGTCGTGGCGGTGCTCACACTTCCGCTCATGGCGTTCGCTCCCTTCGTTTCCCCGGGAACCCCGCCGGTGGGACTGCGCATTCCCGGCCGTCGACTTGGTACCTGACGACGACCGGTCATGGCTGCAGCGCCCCGAGAACGCCGACGACCGCCGTGTCGCGAAGCGGACACAGACCTCGAAGCGGTACAGCGAGTACGTGACCAACTGGTGCACCGGGGGCGGCCAGACGGCGACGCCCTGTTTCCTAGACCTCGCCGTGCTGCGGTCGGGCAGTGATCAGATCCGACCGATCATCCGCGCCGTCGCGGACGTCCGGGACCGCCCATACCGCTGTCGCCGGCACCACGACGCCGGCGTGGTCACCGACGGCGCTGGTGCCGCCGGGCTGGACCTCCACGATCAGCACTTCGGCGCCCAGCGACACCTCGAGCACCCGCTTGGCGCCTCGCCGACGCGTCCCGACTACCCGTCCACGGGTCGTGGCCGCTGGATCGTCGGCTGCCACCAGGCGCAGCGCCTCATGGCGGACGAGCAGCAGCGACGGACCGTCAGGGCAGGTTGAATCGGCCGGCAGCGCCAGTTCCCCCAGCGAGGATCGGTGCACATGCCCACAGGTGACGCCCCGTACGGCGTGCCTGCCGCCGAGCAGGCGGTGCACGGTCTCGCCGGCCGGGCGGGCGTAGACCTCGTCCACCGCGCCGTGCTGCACCAGGCGGCCGTCGACGATGACGGCGATGCTGTCGGCCACGGCGGAGGCCTCGTCGTGGTCGTGGGTGACCAGCACGACGGTGGGCTCCAACACCGCCCTCAGCTCCTCGAGCAGGTCGTGCATCTCCAGACGCAGCTCCGGGTCCATGGCGGTGAACGGCTCGTCCAGCAGCAGCACGTCCGGCCCGGCGGCCAGGGCCCGGGCCAGCGCCACACGCTGCTGCTGCCCACCCGACAAGGCGTTGATGTGCCGGCGGCCGAGATGGCGCAGCTGCACGAGGTCCAGATACCTGTCGGCCCCGGCCCGCGCCTCGCGGCGCGATGCTCCTCGGACTCGTGCCGCAAAGGCCACGTTGTCCCGCACGGCCAGGTGCGGGAACAGCAGCGGACGCTGGGACACCAACGACACGCCGCGCCGCTCGGGGGCCAGGCGGGTGACATCGCGCCCGTCCATCAGCACCCGTCCGCCGGCCGGTGTGTCGAGACCCGCGGCGCAGCGCAGCAGGGTGGACTTGCCCGACCCCGACGGCCCCAGCAGCGCGACACAGTCGCCCACCGGCACCTCGAGGTCGACGTGATCCAGCACGGGGGTCGAGGAGCCCGGGAACCGGTGCACGAGTCCGTCCAGGGTCAACGCGGCGGTCATCAGGCCTCCAAGGTGATGCGGGGCCGCAAGCGGCTGACGAGCACGGCGAGGACGAGCGGGGGCACGACGGTGACGACGACGAGGGCGGCGACGGCCGGCTCGTTGCCGGTCCCCGACGCCTGGGCCGCGACCAGGAGCGGAGCCGTCACGAACAACCCGCCACCGATCACCAGGGTCACCACATAGTCGCTCCAGCCGACGAGTAGGGCGAGGAACCATGCCGTCACGATCCCCGGCATGACCAGCGGGAGGTGGACGCGCACCAGCGCCGTGACCGCCGAGGCACCCAGCGTGCGGGCTTCGTCGTCGTACCCGGGGTCGTAGGACTGGTACGTCGCGAGCATGACGTAGGTGGTGTAAGGCAGTGCCAGCACGGTCAGCACGAGGACCACACCGGCCAGTGCCGGCATCTGCAGACGCAACAGGATCACGTCGCTGCCGAGGACCAGGGCGAACGGCGGGAGGAACACGGGCGCGAGCATGATCGCTGCCACCAGGGACCGGGTCGGTGATCGGGTGTAGGACAGCCAGCGCGCCGCCGCCGCGCCCAGCGGGGTGGCCAACGTGGCCACCAGCAGCGACAAGACAGCCGATCGGAGCAGCGCAGGCGCCATGTCCTGGTCCCAGCTCTGGTGCCAGCCTCGCAGGCCCCAGTCGGTGGGCAGGGTCGCCGGGGAGCGCCACTCGTCGGCTCCCGCCCAGACGACGACACCGAGAACGGGCAGGAGGAACCACAGCGTGAGCAGCGAGCGTCCCAGGAGCCCTGCCCCTCTCACGGCATCACCCGGACCCGCTTCAGCGCGGCCAGGCCGAGGCCGCCAACGGCCAGGCTGGTGAGCACCGTGACGACGGCCACGGCGGCCGCTTCCGGCCGGGATGCCAGGTCGGTCGAGGTGAACAACCGATAGGCGAGCACGGGGAGCGGCTCCGGGAAGGAACGTCCGAGCAGCCACGCGACCTCGTACGAGCCCAGGGCATAGATGAACGACAGCGTGCCCGCACCGACCAGGGCGGGTGTGGCCAGTGGGAGCGTGACGTGCCGCAGTCGTTGCACCCGCCCCGCCCCCAGCAGGGCGGCCGTCTCGTCGTACTGCGCGACTCTGGTCGCCATCGCCACCGCGACTACGAGCGCGACGAAGGCGCTCTCCTTCCAGGCGTATTCGAGCACGACGGCGACCCACCAGCGTCCCGCGACGAGGTCGGGCCACGCGATCGCGTCCAGCCCCAGGATGCGCGCGAGCACGCCGCTGTCTGCGAGCAGGAGGCCCACGGCTGCGGCACCTACCAGGTGCGGCACCGGGATGGTCGCCCAGCTGACGAGCCGGAGCAACCGACCGCCCCGACCCATGCACGCCAGCGCGGTGAGCAGACCGACCACCAGTGCGATGAGCGTGGCGCTGGCTGCGATCGACAGGCTGAGCAGGGCACCGCGCACCAGATCGGCTTCGACGGAGCGGTACCCGGCCAGCGTGAGCGCCGGACGACCGACGAGCGGTACGAGTCCGAGGCTCTGCAGCGCAAGGGTGCCGAGGGAGGAGCCAAGGACCAGAGCGATGAGGCCGACCGCCGGCAGCGGGAGCCACCATGCCCGCCGACCGACGTAGTGGCTCACGACCCCGCGCCGAGGACGTCGCGACGCCAGCCCTCGTCCAGCGCCCCGACCCAGCCGGCTCCCAGCTCCCCGTGCGCGTTGCGAGACAGCACCTCGAACGGCGGTACGACGGGTGAGCGTGGCAGCTCCGCGAACGCGGCCCGGCCCCGTGCCGGGAGCCGGGTGGCGTCGAGGACGGTGAACTGACCCCACACCGCCGGGTCCGCCTTCACCGCCTGCTGCTCGGGGGAGAGCGCCAGGTTGGCCACTGCCATGGCCGCCGACCGGTTCGGCGAGGTGGACGGGATGGCCAGGAAGCTGGCGTTGCCGACGGTGCCGTCGACGAGTCGCAGGACCCGGGTGGTGGCGGGGAACGTGCCCTGCTCGACCAGGCCGGTCAGCGTGGCCGGTCCGTACGTCATGGTCATGTCGACCTCACCTTCGGCGAACAGACGGTCCAGTGCCGTCGAGTCCCGTGGGTAGGTCGCCCCCTGCCGCCACAGCGACGGCGCGAGCTCGTTCAGCCGTCGGTACAGGTCGGGCGCGAGGCGGTCGTACGCGTCCTGGTCGAAGGCGGCGGGCACCTGCGAGGCTCCGCCGGCGAGGCTGGTCAGGACCTCGCGGACGAACACTGACCCCGTGAAGTCCGGAGGTGCCGGATAGGTGAACCGGCCAGGGTGCTGCTCGGCCCACTCGAGCACACCGGGCAGCGTGGTCGGCGGGTCAGCGACGCGGGCAGCGTCGTAGACGAGAGTGAACTGGGCCTTGCTCCACGGCGCCTCGCAGCCGTCAACGGGGGTGCCGAAGTCGCTGGCCAGGAGTGGATCGTCGGGGTCGGTGTACGTCATGTTGGGCAGCCGGTCGGACCACCCGCACAGCCATGCGCCGGCCTGGAGTCCGGTGCGGAAGTTGTCACCGTTGACCCACACCAGGTCGACATCCCCGTCCTCGCGACCCGCCTGCCGCTCGGCGAGGACCCGGTTCAGGGCGTCGGTGGTATCGGCCACCGGAACCCGTTCGAGGATGACCCCGAGCCGGTCGAGTGCGGCCGGTGCCAACACCTCGTCGACGTAGGCGTTGCCCTGCGGGTCGCCACCCCACATCCACAGCCGCACCGTCGCGCCCTGAGCCTGCGCGCGGACGTCGTGCCAGGACCGGTCGGCCGCCTGCGGCGCCGACGCGTCGGGGGCCGCGCAGGAGGCGGCGAGAAAGCCGGCGGCGAGCAGCCAGGCCGCGGTGCGGAACCGTCGCGTCAATGCAGGTGCTGCGAGCATGCCACGGTGTCCTCCCTGGGCGAGACGTCTCCCCGGGAACACGCCGGGGGCCGCGGGGACTTCCCAGGTCGTTCGACGCGACGCCCGCTGAGGAGGGGTGCTGCCGTGCTGGTTCCCCCGCACCGGGCGCTTTGGTGGCGACTAAGCGTGCTGGTCGCGCTCATCGTCGGCGGCGCAGTCCTCGCGTTGCTGATCGACCTCCCCCGGTCGGACGAGGTCCGCAGACGCATTGACGATACCGGTGCACTGGCACCGATCGTCTTCGTCATCGGCTACGCGCTCGCGACGCTGGCCCCGGTGCCCAAGAACTTGCTGAGCGTCGTGGGCGGGGCGGTGTTCGGACTGGCCACGGCCACCGGCCTCGTCGTCAGCGGTGCGACGCTCGGCGCAGCCGCCGCATTCTGGATCGGACGGGTCCTCGGACGCGAAGCTGTCGAGCAGCTCACCGGCGGGCGGGTCGAGCGGCTCAACGCCCTTCTGGTTCGCCGAGGACTGGTGTCGGTGATCGTGGTCCGGCTGGTCCCCGTGGTGCCGTTCACGGTCATCAACTACGGCGCCGGACTGACGCGGGTCCGGTGGCGGGACTACATCCTGGGGACGATCGTTGGGATCTTGCCCGGCAGTGTGTCGTATGTGGTTGTCGGCGCCTACGGAACGGACCCCACGTCCACGCCATTCCTGGGAGCGGCCGCCGTCCTGGTCGGCCTGTCGGCACTGGGCCTGACCGTGCTGCGCCGCCGGCGGCGGACCGGCCTCGCCGCCTCGGGCTCGCGGAACGCCGATGCTTGACGCGGTGCTGCGCAGGCAGCTCCGTGGTCCTCTCGACCGGATCGCCGCCACGCTCGACCGACCGGGGATCACCCCCGACCGGCTCACCATCCTCGGGCTCGCGCTGGGAATGGCAAGTGCGGGGCTCGCCGCCGCGGCCCTGTGGTGGCCCGCGGTGGCGGCGTGGTGGCTGTCCCGGCTGGCCGACGGGCTCGACGGTTCGCTGGCCCGCCGCCGGATACGACGAGTGCCTGCCGACAGTGGCGCCGGTGGCTACCTCGACATCGTCGCCGACTTCACCGTATACGGCGCGACAGTGGTCGGGATCGGCGTCGGAGCCGGCGGGTCAATGCTGCCCTATCTGGCTGTCCTGTTCTGCTACTACGTGAACGGGACCGCGTTCCTGGCCTTCTCGTCGGTCGCCGAGCGCACCGGCCGGAAGATCGACGACGGCCGGTCGATGTCGTTCCTGGGCGGTCTCGCCGAGGGGGGCGAGACCATCGCCGTCCACTCGCTGCTGATGCTGCTGCCCGGCCACGCCGGCGCCATCGCGACCGGCTGGGCGGTCGTGGTGGGGGTATCCGCGGCGCAGCGCGCCTGGGCGGGCTACCGGCTCCTGCGCTGACGATCGGAGCACCGGCAGTGGCGCGCCACCAGCCGCCGCTGGCCGCGGAGCAGTCGCTCCACCAAGCCAGCGTTGCGGTGGTTGCGGACCAGGCGTCGTCTCAGGTGGTGGACCCCAGCTCGGGCGCCTCCGGCACGTCCAGCTCGGTGCCGGCGAAGTGGTTGAAATAGTTGGTGTAGATGTTCACCGCGACGTGGGCGTAGAGTTCCTGCAGCTCCTCGACCGACCAGCCGGCGTCGAGCCCCTGCTGCCAGGTGGCGTCTTGGACGTGGCCGACGTCGCCGGTGATCTCCCGGCCCAGGGCCAGCAGGGCGTCCAGCCGGTCGTCGCCGGTCGGCTTGCCGTGTCGGATGGCCAGCGTGTCGTCCTCGGACAGCCCGGCGCGGGTGC
>JACCWP010000238.1 GCA_013697585.1 Nocardioidaceae bacterium | reverse complement strand
TGTGTCGATCCCGATGCTCGGGCGCCTGAGCTCACTCAACGTCTCGGCCGCTGCCGCCCTCGCTACCTACGAGATCTCCCGCCACCGCCGTACGCCGTCGAAGTAGCCTCGACCCGTTCGCCGGGTTGGGACAACACCCAACAACTTCAACAGGCGTGGCACCTGATTGCCCACGCGTTGGGCCCGCCGACTGGTGAGCCGATGAGTTCGCCGTCGCCTTGAAACTCAAAGCCGGTCCAGCGGTCCGAATGTCGGGCCTGCGTGAGGCCGCCCGAGGAGCATGGCTCTCACGCTCGACGTAGGACCCCAGCGGCGATCAGGGCGTCGAGGTGCTGTTGGATCGAGCGGGCGATCCCTCCGCCGCGGATCAGCACGCCGAGCTCGAGGCTGGAGTTGAACGCCGCGGCGGAGAGGTTGGCGCTCGTCAGCAGCACCCGCTCGTCATCGACGAGGACCGACTTGGCGTGGAGCCGGGCGTTGTGCGGGCGTTGGTCCGCTGGCCACACGAACACGCGGTAGCCGGTGAACGTCTCGGCACCCCCGCCATGCTGCAGGTGCTCCTGTGACTCGAGAATGAGATCGACCTGGACGCCACACGTGACCGCCGCATCGAGCGCCGACATCACCACCGGCACCTTGTAGGAGGAGAAGCTGACGAGGGTGACCCGCCTCGTGGCGTTCGCGACGAGCTCCAGCACGACCTCAGACGTCAGGCGCGTCGGCGCAGCCGGCGAGGTGGGGCCGGTGCACACGACCTTGACGTCGGGATGGTCGGCCACTCGTCCGGCGGCGCGCAGCGATGCGATGGCGAGGGCGAGCGCGGACCCGGGGAGGTTCGGTTCTTGCTGCCACGCAGTCAGCAACGGCCCGACGGCGTCGCGGTGCGGGCCCGGAACAACGGCGCGCACTGCCGCTCGCGCTGCGGCGTCGAAGGACACCTGATCGACACAGGCAGCCTCGACGGCGGCGAGGTGGTCGTCGCTCAGCGCCGCCGCAACCTCGGCGATCGCAGACGCCAACGTGGTCACCCGAAGAACGCGTCCCCGTGCCCGGCGAACGTGTCGACCAACGCCGAACGATCGAGGTAGCGGTTGCCGCGCTCGCAGCTCGTCTCGGACAGGAACAGGCAGGCATGGCAGGCGGCGTTGTGCAACGCGTCCTCGCTGGTCGTGGCGCGGTGCTCCGAGCACAGCGGGTCCGAGCTGCACAGCCGGGCCCGCTCCAACGCTGCCGTGATGATCGGCCCGAGTTCGCTGGATCGGCCGAGGCTGACGAGGCCACCGAGGTTCCCTCGGCGTCGGGGGCCGACGTGTAGAGCAGGAGCCCGGCCATGGGGTCGAGCCCTTCGCCTGGCGGTCGGCTGTAGATGCGCTCGCGGATCGACGCCGACGAATACCCGCAGCGGATTGCCAGCTCGTTGATCAAGGCGTGGGCCAGCGAGTGAAGAAGGACGAACCGTGCTCCCGGCCACCCGTCGGTCGGCACGAGCTGACGTGCTGTGCGCCAGCGGCGGTGGGCGTCCCAGAGCGCACCGATCGCCCCACCACCCTCGACACACGGCGGCGGGCGTCGACCAGCGAGGCTGGCGGGACACCGGACCACTTGTCAATCAGCGCCCTGCGCCGCGACGACGCACGATCGGCGCGCCGTTCGCCCGGTTAGGCCGCAGGGCTTGGGCCTATTTGTAGTCGAATAACTACAGAGAGTAGCATGTCGCCGAATCTCTGAGCACCCTGGTCGGCCACGAGCCGGCGACTTACGAGCCGAGCGGGCGGTCGCCGACCGGAACGAACGCCGTGGGAAGGTAGCTCTGCCGGCGGTCGTAGCCCCAGCGGGCCGAGACGAACCCGCCCAGCAACCAGAACGCGAGGTTGCGTCCCCGGCTCTCGCGCTGCGATTGCAGGCGGGCGGGATCGAGGCGCACGTGCCGATAGTCGACTCGGCGTGCGGGCTCGTACAGGTGGGATCGCCGCACCCCTTGCTCAGTCGCTGCCTCCACGAGGCCGGTTGCGTCGAGGCCGGCAAAGGCGCAGATCCGGTCGAGCGTGGATCGCGGGTCACTGATGAGGTCCTCGTAGCGGCAGATCAGGTAACGGCGTTTGCCGAGGCGCGGACCGAGCACACTCCCGATCAGCAGGTTCTTGGTCAGCCAACCCGACATCGCGGCCACGGGAATGTGGCGGGTCCCGTCAGCCGCGGCTCGGGTCCGCCTCGAACGCAGATACCCGCGGCCATCACGGACGACGTGGACCACACGGACGTCGTACCTGCTGTCGAATGCCAGTGCCGCGGCGCGACTCGCGTTCTTGGATGAGTCGATCAGCACGCGGCTGCCAGTCGTGCGCGCGACGCTGTCGAAGACGAGGTCTGCTACCTCGGCGTACCGCCGGCGTGCCCTCGTGCCGATCAGGGTCCAGTGCGCCCTGCGCTCCTTGAGCGGCAGCCGAGACACCTTGGTGAACTCCGCTGCCGCTCCGACTCGGTCGATAGCCCCGAGCACCGCCACGCAGGGGGCGCAGTCGGCCGCCGGCTCGCGGCATGCACACGCGAGATACGATCTGTACCGGAAGACCCCCGCTACCTCGCCAAGGCTTCGTGCCCCTGGTGCGTTGCCGAGGATGGCGTCGAGCAACGTCGACCCGCAGTTCCTCGCTCCCGCGATGTACACCACGCGGGGTCGACCTGGTGCGGCAGCAGACCCGTCGTCTTTGGTGCCAATCATGCTCGGCTCAGCGGGGCGTCGGGCACGGACATCTCCGCATATCCGAGCAGGAGGTTCGACGAGACCACGTACGGAGCGATCGTCTTGTGCTCGCACTCCGAAAGGCCTGGACGGCGCTGGCCAGACTCAGCACGATAGACCGATCGGAAACGCTGGAGAACCTCGTCGGCGAGTGTCAGCCCGCAATGGGCCATGACCTGCATGATCGTGTCCTCGTCGAGTCGCTCAAGCTGGATCTCCAGGTACCGCTCCTTGGGCAGCGCGCGTCCGAACACGGCAGCGCTGTCGACGCACGTCCGCCACTGGAGCGCCGCCGCCTCGAGCTCACCAACTTCTCGGGCCACTGATCGGAGGCCGGCCACTCGCGGGCCGTACATCGCGGGCCCCCGGCCGAGTGGACCGGACAATCGCCGGAGCATCTCAGGAATGTAGTGGCGGATCTGCCTGAGCTCGGCCTCTCGCAAACGGCGGCCGAGCTTGTTGACCTGTCGACGGTCGAGCCCTGATCCTCGTCGTACCGAGAACTCGCGGATGGAAGGGACTGCCGCCCACCCGTCCCTGGTGATGTGGACGTAGCGCGCATCCGGAAATACTGCGTCGACGAAATGCGGACGCACCGAATTCGCCGGCGTCTTCTCTACCAAGCGACTGGCGCCGCGCGCACGGACAAGCTTGGCGAACGTGGCGTGGATGTGATCGATGACGTCCGGGCGAGCATGCTCGGGGCGCAATTGATCGCTACGGCGGTCGTTGCCGTAGCGCCAGACCAGACGAGGTTCCTGCATCACCGCGACGTCGGGATGGGCGTCGAGCAGGTCGGCCAGCAACGTGGTGCCCGACCGGGGAGCGCCGAGAATGATGATGGGGCGACGAATCGGCGGCGCGCTTGATCCGTGCGTCATCACGTCCTTGCGCGCGCGGGAACGTGAGGACCGGCGGACGAGGTCATCTGGTCGTAGATCCAGGCATACGTGCGCTCCAGCCCGTCAACAAGGGAGATCGACGGCTCCCAGCCTAGTTCGGCACGGATCCGGCTGTTTTCGCTGTTCCGGCCGCGCACACCCACTGGCGCATCTACCACATAGTGCCGACGGAGAGTCACCCCGGCGATGTCCTCGCAGATCGACACCAGTTGATTGATCGTGACCAACTCCGAACTGCCGAGGTTTAGCGGGTGGGGATACTCCGACGCAGTCAGGCGAAGCGTTCCGTCCAGGCAGTCGTCGATATACATAAAACTCCGCGTCTGGTTGCCGTCGCCCCAGATTTCGATCTCGCGGGTGCCGTCGAGCTTTGCCGCTATAACCTTGCGACAGATCGCTGCGGGGGCTTTTTCCCGACCTCCGTCGTAGGTACCCATCGGTCCGTATACGTTGTGGTACCGCGCCACCCGGGTGGGCAGGCCGAAATCCTCCAAGAAGTGCCGCGCCATGCGCTCGCTGAAGAGTTTTTCCCATCCATACCCGTCCTCGGGCATGGCCGGATATGCATCGTTTTCCCGGAGCGCGGTAACTTCGGCCGACGTCTGCTTGCCTTCGGCGTAGACGCAGGCTGACGAGGAGTAGAAGTACCTCTCGGCACCTGCTTCTTGGGCAGCTACGAGCATGTTCGTGCTGGGCAGGACCGAGAGCATGCACAATGCCTTGTTGTGCTCGATGAAACCCATCCCACCCATGTCCGCCGCCAAGTGGAACACGTAGGTCATCCCGTCGGCGGCATCCTGGCACGCGTCGATGGACGACAAGTCGGCGACCTGGGAATCCACGTCGTCGAACGTCTGGTACCACTCGTGCAACGGCTTGCGATCCACCGCGCGGACCCGCTCGAAACCGATTGCGCGGAGTCGTGCAACCAGGTGTCCCCCGATAAAGCCACCACCCCCGGTCACCAGGGTTGGCCGAGAAATGCCCAATTCGTTAACCCTACGCACGTTAGTGGTTCCCCCCTCCCGCATCAACGTGCCCTCCAGCAGTCTCCACGAAACGTCGGAAGATCTGTGCCGGATCGGGTAACCAGAAACTTCCCGGCCGTGCGGTGGATTGCGGGTCGCTGCCTGGCGGGTACGAGGTAGTGTCGCCGCCGTGCAGCCACTATTGTCGGTCGGCCGAGCTCGGCGCTGCCGCATGAGGAGGAGCGTGACGACGTCACACGATCGTCCGATCGTCGACTTCGTTGTCGTGGGCGCGCAGCGGTCGGCAACCACACATCTCAACTTCTGCCTGCGAGACCACCCCGAGATCTTCATGTGCCGCGACGAGGTTCCCTACTTCGAGAACCCCTTCTTCCAGACGACGCCGCGCTCTGAACTCGAGCGTGCCCTTGCTCCCGCGACCGATCGCCAGCGGCGGGGGATCCAGCGTCCCGACTACCTCGCGCGCCCGGAGTGCGCCGACAACATCCGGTCGGTGGCCCCCGCAGCACGCATCGTCGCGGTCCTGCGCGATCCGGTGGCTCGAGCCGTGTCGGCGTACTTCTGGTACATGCAGTTCGGGCTGCTGCCGCTCCTGCCGCCCGAAACAGGCATGGAGCGTCTGCTCGATGGTTGGACCGATCCGGCCTTCCCGCGTGCCCCGGACGTTCTCGAGCTGGGCTTCTATGGCCGGCACCTTGGCCGGTACGTCGACGCATTCGGCGCCGACCGGGTCCTGGCTCTCGTCGACGAGGACGTGCGGGACGTCACCGCGATTCAGTCCGTCTACCGCTTCCTCGGCGTCGCTCCCGCCCACACGCCCCGAGCACTGGATCGCAAGACCAACGCCGGCACGTACGATCTTCGCCGCCTTCGCGTGCTTCGCATGCGTCGGCGGCTCGCCTGGTCATGGGACCTCGTCGACACGTACGTCTACCGTCCCCGCCGGCTGCGCCGCCCAGTCGCATCCCTGGTGAGCGCGTCCGTCGTCGGGTTCGATCGATTCGTGCTGGCCCACATGCTCAGGGGCGGTGCCCCGGTCTTGAGGCCCGATCTCGAGCAACGCCTGCGCGCTCTGTATGCCGCTGACCTGGACGTCCTCGAGGTGCTCCTGGGTCGGTGCCTCCCGACCTGGCGCAAGCGGGCTGGGTCGTGACACGCGGTAGTCGCGCTGGACGATGCTACGCGAACTGCGCCAATAGCGCGCGGAGTGACCCCTACGTCCGAACCTTTCGCAGACTGGCCAAATCGGGACTGAGCGCGCCGACCGGGGTACTGTCAGGCTGCTGGGCCGGCCCGGCAAGCCCGACGTCGCCGAAATTACAGTCGTTCCCAGCTCAGCGCTTGGTAGACGCGAGCGAACTCCGATCGCCCAGTTGTCTCACCAGGTACCTACCTGCCACCGAGAAACCGTTGAGGAAATGATCGAGCGTCGAGACGAACAAGACGGCTATGAGTTCGGGCACTATCTGGATGTGGTCCGCCGAAGAAAAGCGAGCCTCGTCGTGCCCACCCTGCTCGTCGTTCTGGTGGGCTGGCTTCTCGGCTCCGACCAGATCAGCTACGCATCCACGGCTTCCGTGCTCGCCGCACCCCAGGGCACCGTCAGCTCGGTCGTCGACCCGTTCGAGACCTCGGTCGCCGATGAGGTCGCGGTCATCTCCTCCGACGTGGTCCGCGCAGCCGCCGAAGCCAAGATCGGGCATGCTGTCGACGTCACTGTCGCCCAAGTGAGTGATGCCTCGAGCGTTGTCACCATCACCGTGTCCGGCCATGATCGCGATGTTCAGCCGGCGGCTCAGGTCTATGCCGAGACCTACGTCCAAGTCCGTCGTGAGCAGTTGAACCGTGGCACCACCATCGCGATCGAGCAACTCACCACTCGCCTGACAGACATTGAGGCCGGACTCGCCGAGCTTGCGTCGCAGATCGAGGATCTGGACCTACAGATCGCCGCAGCCGTCGACGCGACTGCGGCACGAGAGCTGACGACCCGGCGCGACGAGTTGGTCGCTCAGCGTGACACCCTCAACCGTCGATCCGCTGCAATTCAGCCGGAGCTCGATGAGCTCGAGTTCGCCGCCGCGCTGAACACGACTTCAGGGATCGAGTTGCTGTCCAGCGCTGCGGAGCCGGTGGTCGTGACGGGCGCGACCAGAGTGCCGTACGCCGGCGCCGGTATTGTCGTCGGCGTGGTGATCGGCCTGCTTCTCGCCTTCGCGCGCGAGCACTTTGACCAGTCGGTGCGAACCATCCGCGACGTCGATCTGGTCAACCCGGACGTCCGGGTGCTCGGCGTTGTCCCGACGCACCGTCGGGATGCAACGCAATGATGCTCAGCAGTCTCCGTCGTTCCGGGGACCGTCACGTTCGGAGCCTGGTGGCGCCGGGGTCATCCACTGCCGAGGCCTACCGACGGCTGCGAGCCATGGTGGATCTGGCCGGGGCCGGTCATCGCGGCGTCATGCTCGTGACCGGCGCCGGGTCTGGTGATGGCACGACCACCGTCCTGGTCAACGTCGGCGTTGTTCTCGCCTCGGCCACGCGTCCGGTGCTGTTGATCGACGGCAACCTCTATCGACCACGCCTGCACACCGTATTTGGGCTCTCGAACGAGGTCGGATTGACCTCGGTCCTCGCCAATCGCGCGTCGCTGACCGAAGCGATTCAGAGGGCACCCGGACGTGAGGGCGTCCTCGTGCTGACGTCTGGACCGGTGGACGTTGATCCGGCCGAGCTCCTCTCGAAGGTCGATACCCGAAATATCCTGACTGCGGCCGCCATCGTTGCGCCGGTCATCCTCATGGACGGGCCTCCGTTGCTGTCGGTGACGGGCGGGGTCATCTTGGCCGGCCTCACCTCCAGCGTGATCGTCGTGGTGCGTGCGGGCCACACGTCGCGCACCGAGCTGGCCTCGGCGCTCGATCTCGTTGAGCGAACCGGCACGCCGATCCTGGGGGTCGTCCTGAACGATGTCGCCGGCGAGCAGACGGACGAATATCGCACGGGCCGGGCCCGTGGGCCGGATCACGGCGACGTCGCCCAAGCGAGCCAGGCTGACCTCCATCCACCCCGAGGTCGTGGCCGCCGCGGACGGGGCTCCGGCGAGACCGTTATCGGCTCGCCCGTGACCGTGCCTTGATGACAAGCGTCGGCCATCCAGTTGGGCGCTGGCTCGTGCACGACTACTCCGGCCACCCGTTCCAGGCTGAGCTCAGCCGCTCGCTCGCGCGTCGCGGCCACGAGGTTCTCCACGTCCATTGCGGGTCGTACCAGACCGGCAAGGGTTCTCTCGAGAGGGGCGCAGGTGACCCGGTCGGACTCCGCTTCGAGACCATTGATCTGGGGACGTCGTTCGACCGCTACTCGGTGGGTAGCCGGCTGAGGCAGGAGCTGAGGTACGGCCGTCTGTTCAACCTCGCCGCCGCGGCGTACCGCCCCGACGTCATTCTGTCCGCGAACGAGCCCTTGTTGTCCAAGATCCGCACCACGCTGTGGTGCCTGAGGACTCGTACGCCATGGGTCTTCTGGCTGCAAGACATCTATAGCGAGGCCATGGCCCGCTATGCAGTGAACCGGATGGGCCGACCGGGAGCCCTCATCGGCGCCGTTTTCAAGGCGGTGGAACGACGCCTCCTGCATGCAGCCAGCGCCGTCGTCATGATCACCGAAGACTTCGGCCCGACGCTGGACCGCTGGCGCATACCCGCATGTCGACGCCACGTCATCGAGAACTGGGCGCCGCTGGCTGAGTTGAGTTCGAGACCGAAGGACAACGCATGGGCTCGCCAGCACGACCTGGGCGAGGCTCGTGTCGTGCTGTACTCGGGAACCCTTGGCCTCAAGCACGACCCGGCGCCCCTGCTCGCACTTGCTGAAGATTGGGGATCTGTGCCCGACGTTCGCCTCGTCGTGGTCTCGGAGGGCAAGGGAGCGGACTGGTTGCTCGAGGAGCAACGGCGCCGAGGCATCGGTAACTTGCTCGTGCTCCCGTATCAGCCATACGAGATGCTCTCGGAGGTGCTCGCGACCGCGGACGTGCTGGTCGCACTGCTCTCGAGTGAAGCCGGCGCATTCTCCGTGCCGTCGAAGATCCTCAGCTACCTCTGTGCCGGCCGGCCGATTCTCGCCGCCCTACCTGAGGCAAACCTCGGTGCCCGCATCATTGAGCGAGCTGGTGCTGGCATCGTGGTGGCACCCGGCGATGTCGAGGCGTTCCTCGCGGCCGGCGCCCGTCTTCTCGGCGATGTCGAGTTGCGTCAGCGTTCCGGCGCGAGCGCGCGGGCGTACGCGGAGGCGCATTTCGACATCGAATCGGTCACGACCCGCTTTGAGTCGGTCCTTTGGCATGCAGCCCGTCCGCTGACACGCGGCACGGCGAGAGCGGGTGGAACGGCGGAGGCTCGATGATCCGGTTCGTCCGACGCACCATGTCCGTTCTCGACCGGCCCGCGCGCATCCGGTTCGCGGCGTTTGCCGTTTTTTCTCTGCTCGTGGCCATGCTCGAGGCCCTCGGTATCGCGACGCTCATCCCGCTGAGCAGACTGCTCCTTGATGAGGACGATTCCGGTACATCCGTCATCCGGCAGCTCAACCGCGTGATCAACGTGTCCACGCCCGGCCAGGCCGCTGCCGTGCTGGCCGTCGTGGTGCTCGTCGCCTTTACGGTGAAGGCCGTAGCCTCCATCGTGTTGCTCCGGTGGGCGTTCGGCAATGCGTTGAGGCAGGAGGCACGAATAGCGCGTCGGCTGTTCGCCAGTTATCTCACCGCGCCGGCGACCTACCATTTCGAACACAATTCCGGAGAGATCCAACGTACCCTCAACGACTCGTTGATCGTCGTTTTCCGTCGCACGCTTCCCGTGGTCCTGGCTGCTGCCGCGGACGCCTTCAACCTGCTCGCGATCGCGGTCGTGATCCTGATCAATGACCCCGGGGTCGCGCTGCTCGCGATCGGGTATTTTGCCTTGGTCGCGATTGCCTATCAGCGTGGAATCGGCGGCCGCCAGAAGGTCGCGGCGCGCCGAGCGCACGAAGAAATGGCCATTCAGTACCAGCACGTTCAGGAGCCCATGCAGGCGACCAAAGACCTGGCCATCCTGCACCGCGAGGGTTACTTCGTCGAACGTTTCTACCAGACAAAGCTGGCGTTGGCCGGCGCTCAGCGCCAACTGCTCTTCTACCAGTTGTTGCCGCGCCAGTTCCTCGACTTCGCGTTCCTCTTCGGTGCCGCCCTCACGGCGGGCGTCCTGTTCGCGACCCGGCCAGTCGACCAGGCACTGGTCGGTGTCGGTCTGTTCCTCATGGCGAGCTTCCGGCTGGTCGGGCCACTGAACCGCGTCATGAGCGCCGCGACGGTAAGCCGCACAGCCGCGCCGGCTATCGCGCAGGTCATCCACGACATCGCGACCCTCGACGGGCTGCAGGCGCCGCGAGAAGACGGCGATGCCTCGCCGCTCGAACCGTGCTCGATCGAGCTTCAAGACGTCCACTATCGCTACGGTCCCGACTATCCGGCGGTGCTCAAAGGGATCACGTTGACGATCGAGCCGGGTGACGACGTCGCCATCGTGGGAGCGACCGGGGAAGGCAAGACGACACTTCTCGATCTGTTGCTCGGCATCTTGCAGCCCCAAGCGGGCGCCGTGCTCGTCGACGGTCGGCCGATGGCGTCCTGCCGGACGTCTTGGCAGCTCTCGATCGGATATGTCTCCCAACAGGTCGTGCTGATCGACGAATCGATCAGGGCGAACATCGCATTCGGCCTCCATCCCGACGAGATCGACGATGACCAGGTGTGGGAGGCGTTGCGGCTGGCTCAGATCGACGGATTCGTGTCGGGCCTTCAGGACGGCGTCAACACGACGGTCGGAGAATTCGGGGTCCGACTCTCGGGGGGCCAGCGACAGCGATTGGGTTTGGCGCGAGCGCTCTACCACCGCCCCGCGGTGCTTGTGCTTGACGAGGCGACGTCCTCGCTGGACGCAGAGACCGAGTCGCGCGTGATCGAGACCATCGCTCAGCTCAGGGGTGCACTCACAATCATCACCGTGTCACACCGGCTCAGCACCCTGAAACACTGCGATCGCGTCTACTTCTTGCGCAACGGCCGAATCGGCTCGGTCGGTTCATTCGAACACCTCAGGGCCACCGAGCCAGAGTTCGCACGCCTGCTCATCCTCGCCGAGTTGTCCGCGCCCGGCGAAAGCATGCAAGCGGCGAACCTTCGCTCATCGGGACTCGCGTGACGACACCGTCGCGCGTTCGTTCGCAAACGTCGCCCCCAGGAACACGGCCATCGCCATGAGGTCAACCATGTGGAACTGGTTGCCCGAGGTGAACGAGCGCACGATGAACGTGGCACCGACAGCCAGGATCCACAACGGCTCCACCCAGAGCTTCCAACCTGGACCATCGGTCACGTAACGGTGGGCTTCGCGTAACCAGGTCAACACGAACGCGACCATCATCACGGCGGCCGGGATCGCGGCCAAGACTCCCCCAGCCAACCAGGCATTCAGGATCGAGTTGTGCGGGGTGGTGCCGACCGCTGAGCTCGTCGTTCCGAGCAGGGCCGCCGGCCCGAACTGGTCGAGGAACGAAGGACCGGCGGCGGTCAGCCTTGCGGTGTACGAGGCTGTATCGCTGAAGCGGGCGGTCAGCAGCGTGCCGAGCGGCGACGCGACTGCTGCAAGCGTTGCGGCAAGGGCCACGACGAGTCCGAAAGCCTGAGCCGGCCGCGCGCGAGCTGTCACAAGAAGTCTCAACAGGTAGAGCAACAACGGCGCCCCCATGCACAGGATCGTGGAACGGCTGAGCGACAAGAGCACCAGTGAGAATCCGATCACGCTGCTCACTGTGACGGTCGCGCGGAGCAGGCGGTGCTGACGCTCGAGAATTGCAGCGCACGCGAGGCCGACGAATATCGCGATCAACAGCCCGATGAACACCTTGTGCCTGAGGTTGGCGGCAACCTCTGGCAGATCAAGATCGGTACGGAACACGGCGCGCAGCAACTGGTAGCTGATGATGTCGGGGTTCGCCTGGGTGAAGGCGTTCCTCAGCAGGGTGAACGGATTGATGTGCTGCTGGACCAGGGCGACACCGAAGACTGCCAGCAGTACGACGGTGGCGATGGCGCCGGTCGCGGCCAGCGCCCGCTGCGCTGGTCGGTTCAGGATGAGTACCAGACATCCGGCGACGAAGACAGCCGTCGCCGCGTACATGAGCTGGCGGAGGACAAGGTCTCGCGGGAGCACCGGATCGGGGCGAGCGACGCTTGCCGCGAGCGTCACCGCGAGCACGACGAAATAGGCAGCGAAGATCTTGTAATGGCGGTGCCAGACGGGCCCGACCACGCGACCCGGACGCCAACGGGCAAGGCAAAACCCGACGAACACGATCGCTGCGATGTGGAACGGCTTGATGAAGCCACCCGCCACGCCTCCCACCGTCGTCCACTCGAGCGGCAGCACGGCGACGAATGCGACGAGAGCCACCGCGGGCCCGCGTGCCGCCCCGCTCGCGATGGCAGGCCGAGTTCTCGCGACCGTCGAGCCCTCGCCCCTCACGACGTGACGTCCTCGTAGAGTTCGGTCCGGCGCTCGACGAAGGCCCGCTCGGTGTATCTCTCCGCAAAGACCTGCCGGCACCAAGCCCGGATCCCGTCGAAGTCGGCGCGAGCGTTCAAGAGGGCCGACTCGGTTGCTCCCCACAACGCCACTGCACCGGTGCGATCGCGCCGGACCGCCTCGGCCACCACATTGGGCGGGAAAGCAAGGGTGGGCACACCGGCAGACAGCGCCTCGATATAGGTGAGGCCGAACGTCTCGTACCACCTGCTGGGGAAGACGAGGCCGAACGCCCCCCGTATCTCGGCCATGACCGCGGTTCGGGAGAGCTGTCCGAGGAAGCGCACGTCTTTGCCGGCGGCATCGTGCTCGAGCGAGGACCGCAGCGGTCCGTCCCCGACGACGCGCAGTGGCTCCGTAGCCGGCCATTCGTGAATCAGTTGGTCGATGCCCTTCTCGGGAGTGAGTCGTCCCACGAAGAGCCAGCAGTCGCCTGGTTCGGCGATACCGTCGGCGAGCGAATCCGGGATGAAGTGGTGGTCCAGCCGTAGCTTCTCCATGGGGATGCCTGCGGCGAGAAACACCCCCCGAGCCCGCTCGGACAACACCAACACCTGGCGGGCCACCGTGAGCAGGGGATCCGCGGCCGCCCCGTTCCGCCCGGCGATCGCCAGTGGGACCGAGGCGACTCGGGAGTCCCGGTAGCAGCCGAAGCGGACGCCGGACCAGATGTCACCGTCGAGGCAGCGCGTGCAGACGTGGCCGTCGCGGAAGAGATAACCGTTGATGCACATCGCCCGAAAGTTGTGAGCAGTGGCAACGATGGGGGCGGGTTGATGCCGGAGCCATCGCCAACCAACGAACGGGAACAGGTTGTGGACGTGGATGACGTCCGGCCGCCAATCTTCGAGCTCCGCCTCAGGTGACGCGCCGAAGCCGGTGATCAGGGTCGCGGCTGCCCGCACGGAGCTCAGACGGCCCGATGCAAGATCATCGTTGGCCGCGCCGACGACCTTCACCTCGAAGCCCGCCCGGATGAGCGCCGCCGCCTCCGCGTCGACGGTCGCGTCCTCGCCGCTCGGAATCGCGCTGTCGTGGTAGTTGTGGACGAGCGCGACGCGCACAGCCGGCTTCCCTTCCCCAGTACCTTGCGGACGTTGCAGGATCATTGTCGCTCGTCCCGGTTCCCGAGGTTGCGGCTGGCACCTCCGACGACCGCGACGTACCATGCCGCAGCCCGGTCAGCTCGCGGTGGACTAGGGTGTGCGGAGAGAAACCGAGAAGCCAAAAGCACGTTTTCCGAAGTGATCAGGGGGCCATGTGCAGGCGTGGATCACAGGATGAGAATCGTCCTCTATACGCATCCTGCCTTCTTCGAGCCGGCACTATCATTGGTAGCTGCACTTGCCTCGAGCGCCGAGGTGCATCTCGTTCTCGAGGTGAACGATCGGAACCAGCGTATCGCAAGTTTCGAGGCAAGCTCGGTAGCATTCCCACCCGGGCTGATGGCCGCCGATCCGGTGCTCGCGCCCTTGTACGCGCCGACGGTGCGCGACATGTGGCGGCTAGCCGCCACGTTCACGCTGGTCTCCCATGGGGGACTGCGAAGTCGGGATCCTCGATCGGTCCGCATCACCGGACAACTGCTCCGCTGGGTTCGTGACCTCAACCCTGATGTCCTGCACGTCGATGACGTGGATGTCTCCCCACGGCTTGCCCTTGGTCTTGCCCTGACCAGGTCGCCATGCCCGCTGTTGCTCGGTTGTCATGACCCGGATCCACACTCCGGTGCGAGGCACTGGTGGCGTAAGAGCCTCGCGCGCACGCTCGCATTTCCGCGGGCGGACGCCGTCTTGGTCCACCACGAAAGCGGCCGCAAGGCGTTGCTCGACCGGCACCGGAGCCTGCGCGCGAACGTGTTCGTCGTCCGACTTGCGAGCTACAACTTCCTGGCCCACCTGGCACCAGCAGAACACGCGGCGGTCAGCGATGCGGGGCCGGTTGTCCTCTTCTTCGGGCGCATTTCTCCCTACAAGGGAATCGAATTGCTGTTTCGGGCTGCGCCGCTCGTCGCTCATGCGATTCCTCAGGTGCGGTTCTTGGTAGCTGGGGAGCCGGTGGGCGGATTCACCCCGCCAGCCGCGCCGCCGCTGCCAGGCGCCGCCACGATCGAGACCAACTACGACTACATCGCGAACACGGAGATCGCCAGCTTCTTTGGGCGCGCCACAGTGAGCGTGCTTCCGTATACCGATGCGTCGCAGAGCGGCGTCCTGCTCACGTCGTACGGATTCGGTTGCCCGGTCGTGGCGACGGCCGTCGGCGGAATCCCTGAGTACGTCGAGGAGGGCGTCACGGGGCTGCTCGTCCCACCCGGGGACCATGCGGCACTTGCCGCTGCCGTCATTCGGTGCCTGCAAGATCGCGATCTCCTGTCCCGGATGCGGGACGGAGTGGCGCACGCGACTCGCACAGACCTGAGCTGGCAGCGGGTGCGGTCGGAACTACTCGACGTCTACGCCGGCCTCGGCGAAGCCCCCGGCCGGCGCCGGGTCGGACGTAGAAATCGGTGAGCGCAAACGCCAGCCGTAGCGCAGACCTTTGGTCGCGCCGGTGAGCGTCAACCGCTCCTCGTGCAGCCGCCAACGATCCCGATGCTTGACGGCTCGGGCCACGCCGACGAGTCGATCCCGCAGCCATCGCGCAAGGACGTAGGCAACCCAACGGTCACGTCGAAGCCACATGCCGACAAAGGCGCCCATGCCGAACCCATAGCTGGAGCGGGTGGCCACCCGGCGCTCGGTTCCGACGCGGTCGTGAAAGACAACGGCGGCCGGTTCAAAGGCCAGCGTGGCGCCATCGCGCAGCAGCCGGTGCAGCACCTCGAGGTCCTCGCCGGCAACCCCAGGGCTGCCGACGCCGAGGCGCTCGTCATAACCACCGGCCCGACACAGAACGTCGACGCGGAACAGCATGTTCGCCCCTGATCCGACGAGCCAGGGCAGTGTCGGGCCCCGGTACGTCTTCGGCTCCGTCCACAGCCGCTGGGCCAGGGCGAATGTTCCCGGGGTCGCGTCGCCGCCGGCAAGGACCCGTCCTCCGATGCCGTCCGGTGCATCGGGATCTACAGTGCGCCGGTGGAAGACACCGATCCACGACGGGTCCGGAGCGCAGTCGTCGTCGGTGAAGGCAATCCAGGGCGTCCGGACCAGACGTAGACCGAGATTGCGTGCTTTCGACAGACCTCGCTCGTCGACTACCACGTGCCGGACTGGCACACCATGCTTGGCGTTCGCCGCCACGACATCAGCGGTCTCAGGTTCGCCGCCCTGATCGATCACGATGATCTCGGTCGGCATGACCGCCCCATCAAGAATCGCCCCGAGGCAACGCGCCAACGCCTCCGGGCGGTCGACAGTCGAAACGACCACTGCGATCGGTGCGGTCGTCATCGCAGGACGCTCCTCAAGATTGGTGTGCCACGGAGCATCAACGGGATCAGTTCGGCATAGAGGTTCGCATCGTTGGCCGGATCGACTCCACATGCTTGCACGCGGTCTGCCCGGTCGAGAGCCTGTTGGGTCAACATGTTGAGCAGGAGTGGTTCGAAGAGACGCTGATCGATCCTGAGCGCGGCAGCGTAGGTGATCACGTGCTCGGCAGCCTCTCGCGCGGCGTCTCCTTCGTCGAACCCGAAGACTCGACTGAAGGCGATCTGTGGCGCCTGGTCGAAACTCGGCTGCCCTGGCCAGTTCCAGTGGAGCAGGAGATAGAACAGATCACTGAGAGCCGGACCGACGCGAGCCGCCTCCCAGTCGACGACGGCATGCTGGCGGCCGTTCCAGCGCATGTTGCGCGGCGTGAGGTCGCCGTGCTGCCACACCAATGGGATCGCGCAGCTGCCCGCCAGCGCAGACGAATGGTGCTCGACGACTTCGTCGGTCGTCTCGCCGTCGTGCAGGTCGAACAGCCGTACGCACCGGCGCAAGGGGTCGTCGAGCATGTGAGCACCGGCGGTACTGTCCGCCACCACGTCGCTCTGTCGCCCAGCGAGGCCGAACTCGATCAGCCAGTTGACGGCCGCGCGAAGCGTTGGAGCAGAGGTCGGCCCGGACGCGACCACCGCCAGCGGCCGGCCGCTCAGAAAACCCTCGGTGCCCACAGAGAGGCCGGACCAGCGTCGGACACCGAGAGCGACTGGCACGGTCACGGCAAGCCCGGGCGGAAGCTTCTCGTGAAGCTGCACCAGCGTGCGCTGCTCGCGCTCGGTGGCGTGGTTGTGGTGGGGGCGACGGGCAGCCTTCGTGACCGAACGGGGCTTCGTGTCCGCCGGACCGAAGGCCAGCAGCACAACCCGGCTCCAGCACCCTCCGCCCCGAGCCAGGAGCACTGGACGGAGCTTGTCCTCGGTGGCCTCGCCGAGGAGCGCGGGCGTCGCGTCGCGTGCAGAAGCCTCGTGCACGGGTGATCGGATGGTTCCCACGACGGCGTAACGGCGTGCAATGGAGGCGAACCACCGACCGTTACCGCGAAGGAATCGAAGCAGAAGCCGATGCGCCTGCCGCCTGGTCGCAGCTCGGTCATCCATCGCCTCGCGCAGGTACCACGGCAATGCGCCGGGCACGTCCAGCGGCAGGAACAAGACGTTCGCACCGTGGCGACGTCTCCTCCAGTACACGGCAGGGTCGTCGGCCCCCGCTCGCGTCAGCGATCGACAGAGGTTGGCCGGGCTCCACCTGATCGCGTGAGCTCCGGTGGGCTCGATCTCGCCATAGAAGACGCCACCGGGGCGGACCTTCTGCACGGCGTCGATGACGTCGTGCGGACGGCCGGTCAGGACGACCGCCGCGTCCACAAGATCGAACCCTCCGGTCACGACAGATGTGGACAAGCCGATGTCGAGGATCCGCTGGGAGATCGTCGGGTCGTCGGAGATGATCCTGAGGGTTTCGAGCGGGGCACTGGTTGCCGGCAGCAGGAAGCGCCAGTCCAGCTGGCGGTCGAGCGCACCGCTCACCGATCCATCTGTGCTCACGGCTTGTCCGACCAGAGGTCGTTGCGAAGGTTCGGTCCGCCCGCCGTGGCGAAGAAGTCGAGCAGTCGCTGGCAGACAACGTCAGCCCGGAACTTCTGGTCGAAACGGGCTCGTGCTTCTCGGCCGGCCACGATCAAAGCCGGCTCGTCGTCGAGGAGATCGGTGAGAACCGCAGCGCCGCGGTCCGGATCCGCCAGATCCCAGATGCGCCCCGCGCCTGTGCTACCCACTATCTCGGGCAGCCCGCCAACCGGGGCGTACACCACCGGCAGTCCGCACCGCAAAGCCTCAATCAGGGCGAACGGAGCGTTCTCCATCTCCGCGCTGTGCAGGTAGACCCGGTGTCGACGCAGGAGCTGCTCGACATCGCTCCGGTAGCCCATGAAGCTCACCTGGTCGACGAGGCCTAGGTCAACCGCCAGGTGCCGGAGCGCCTCACGATCGGGACCGTCGCCGACGAGGGTCAGGTGGTACCGGCGGCCAGCGCGGTTGGCGATGGAAAGGACGCGGAGAAGATACGCGTGGTTCTTGCGGGGGACGAGACTGCCCACGCTGATGAGGTCCTGGGGGGCTGTTGGCACTGGCTCGAAATCGACGTCCGGCAGGAAGTTGGGAATGACGACTGAGGGGATCGGGGCGGCGGCTGGTACGTCCTGCTCGATCCGTCGACGCATGAAGTCGGAGACGTAGACGATGCCGCTCAGACGCCGGATCACTGATGCCTCGAAGCGGCGAATCAGCTGCTCAGTCCTGCCCCGGTTGATCAGGCCGCGCTGAACGAGCTCCTCTGCCTGCGACTCGTTGTAATGGACGACCATGACCACGGGCGCGCCGGATGCTCGCGTCGCGCGCATTGCGGCGTGCGCGGCGAGCGGGTCCTGCGCGTAGACGAGTGCGGGTGGGTGACGGCGAGACCGACGACGCAGCGCGATCTCGAGGAAGGAGCGGCGGACGCGGCGATCGAACCGCACGGCCATCTCGAGACCGGTTCTCCGCAGCCCGCGCGAAAGCGTCAGCAGGAGGTGGGTCAACGGCCCGGACGCGGGCTCTACCACCTCGATTGACAGTCCTCGGCTCGCCAGCACGTCGACGAGCGCCGAGACGTGCGTGGCGATGCCGCCTTGACCGGTCGGCTTGGAGATCATCGCGATGATCACACCAGCACGCTGCGGACCTGTCCCGCCACGTGCGCTCGGAGCCGACGACCTCAGGGCGATTCCCCGTGAGCTATGAGCTCGAGCAATATGCCGCCGATCGGTTGTGTCTTCATTGTCCTTCACATCGTCGACGCATGAAAAACGGGGCCTGTGTACCCGCTCGGAAAGTATCACGCGGGCGTCTGCGCTCCGGTGCTCAGTCGGATTCCCGTAAAGCTCGGGCACTGGCGCTGTCGTTTGCCTTCTGCAGTGCTTCGACCAGTTCCGCCTTCGTCATCCGCGAGCGACCTCGTACGTCAAGTCGCTTGGCCGGTTCGAGCAGGGTGGGTCAGGTCATGAGCTGGCCGAGGCCGATCAGGTTGCCCTCGCTGTCGTGGAACCAGGCGGCGCGCTCGCCGATGCCGCTGTCGGATGGTAGGCGCCCTCGATGTCGGCCATCCCGTTCACGGTCCGCAGGCCCGGCAGGTCGTACTCCTCGAACACGACGCCGTGAGCCAGGGCGACTGGGGGACTGGCCGCGAGACGACGTCTACCGCTTCGACGCCCGGACGACGTCGGATTGAGGCCGCGCCGGCAGAGCGATGACGGCTCGGTAGAGCATCTCGGCGAGCCAGCGCTCGTACTGCTCGATCGACCAGCCGAGCCTGCCCGTGAGGGCCGTGAAGACGTCTGGGCTGTAGAGCACGTAGAGGGTGCCGATCGCATCCTCCAACTCGAGTGTCGGGCCGTCGTTGCCAGGATGGTGGCGGCTGCGGCCATGTCGGCTCGGCGCTGTGCGGTGATCGCCGCCAGCGTCGTCGCGAAGTCCGGATCAACGGCCGCGGCCTCGCGGACGACTTTCAGGATCGGTGCGATCCGCGGGCTCATCTGCGCCGTCATGGCCGCGTCCATCGCCGCCCGCCGGCGGGCGTCCGGTTCGTCGGCGATGGCACGAAACTCAGACCGCTCGGTCAGGGGCAACGGCGCAGCGTCACCTGTCACCGCCGCCTCGAGCGCGAGGCGCAGGAGCTCACGCTTGTTGCCGAACACGGCGTACACCGTCTGGACAGCGACGCCAGCCTCGTCGGCGACCGCTTGGATCGTCGTGGCGGCATAGCCGGCGGTCGAGAACAGCGCGAGCGCGGCCTGCACGATCGACTCCCTGGTCGCCTGCGCCTGAACATCATCACCTACGCCGTCGGCATCAACGCGCTGGCCAGCCAACTCCACCGCCAACAAGCACCTCCAGCCGCCGCCTAACGCCCTGCATCGGAGCGCAAGCGATCAGGCGCGCGTTTGAACACGAAGCAGCGCCGGCGGGCTCCCTCTCGCACGTCCGCGGCAGCCGCTGCCGCAGTTACGATCCATTCTCCAGCCGAAAGAACACGCGTGGAGCACGTTTCCTCCCACATTTCCTTCCGGTCCCGCCGGGTTAGCTCAGTTGGCAGAGCACTTGACTTGTAATCATGTGGTCGCGAGTTCGATTCTCGCACCCGGCTCTGATGTTCATGTCGCAGGATTCGCCACCGGATGTGGTCGGATCCCGCGACATGAAGCGGACGATGACGGCTGACGCGAGGATGAGGGACATGACGTCGGTCGAAATCCCCCACCGACACGGTCTGTCGCGGCGCGACCTGGCCAAGGCCGGCATCGCCGTCGGTGCGACGCTGGCGATCGGAGCAGGACCAGCGCATTCGGCACGGGCCGGCGCCAACCCGGGCCTGCGGGTCGGGGTGATCGGCGGGGGGATGGCGGGGTTGGAGACGGCGTGGTTGCTCGACGGCACCCACACCGTGACCCTGCTGGAA
>JACCWP010000223.1 GCA_013697585.1 Nocardioidaceae bacterium | reverse complement strand
CGGCACTGCGACAACGCAGAACGGGTCGTCGACTTCCTCGGCTCCCGGCCCGAGATCACGAGGGTCTACTACCCCGGGCTGCCCGACCACCCAGGCCACGCGATCGCCTCGCGGCAGATGCGCCGGTTCGGCGGGATGGTCTCGTTCCAGGTACGCGGTGGTGAGGACGCGGCCCTGCGGGTCGCCGAGGGCTGCCGGCTGTTCCTGCTCGCCGAGTCTCTCGGGGGGGTCGAGTCGCTGGTCGAGCACCCGGGTCGCATGACGCACGCCTCGGTGGCCGGCTCCGCGCTGGAGGTGCCCGCCGACCTGGTCCGCCTGAGTGTCGGCATCGAGTCGGTGGACGACCTGCTCACCGATCTCGACCAGGCGCTCGTCCAGGCACGGCCCCGCAATGCGGGGTTCTGGCTGCCCCCGGACGAGATGAGACCGCCACAACCCCGCATTGCGGAGCAGTGATTCTGGTCGCCTGCGTCGACTTCGGTTCCACCTTCACCAAGGCGCTGCTGGTCGACCTCGACACCGCTCGGCTGGTGGCGACGACCGAGGCGCGTACGACCGTGCACACCGACGTGCTCGACGGGTGGGTGCACTGCCGTGACGCCCTGGTTCGTACGGACCAGGCGGCCGCTTCCGCGGACGTGCTCGCCTGCTCGTCGGCCGGGGGCGGCCTGCGGGTCGCCGTCGTGGGCAACGAGGCGCTCGTGACGGCCGAGGCGGGTCGCCGGGTCGCGCTGGGAAGCGGCGGACGGGTGGTCCACGTCGTCGGCGGCGGTCTCGACGGCGACCGGGTGGAGACGCTGCGGGCAGCTGCCCCCGACCTCGTGCTGCTGGTCGGCGGCACCGACGGAGGCAACACGGCGGTGATCACCGGCGCCGCGCACGCGCTCGCCGACGCCCGTTGGCAGGGACCCGTCGTGGTCGCCGGCAACGCCGACGCCGCCGACGCGGCGACGACCGCGCTGCGCGCGGGCGGGGTCCCGCACGACCTGGCGGACAACGTGGTCCCGCGGATCGGGGTGCTCGCGCCCGACGGAGCCCGGGTCGCGATCCGCGAGGCTTTCCTGAGACACGTGATCGGCGGCAAGCACCTGTCGCGGTCAGACGACTTCACCGCCATGCTCACCGGGCCGACGCCCGACGTCGTCCTCACCGGGGTCGAGCTGCTGGCAGCGGCGGCTGGTGACGTCGCCGTCGTCGACGTCGGGGGGGCGACGACCGACGTGCACAGCGTGGTCGAGCTCGACCCGGAGGACGCTGGTCTGGCCCGCCAGGTGGTGGCGCCCACGCGGGTCACCCGAACCGTCGAGGGCGACCTGGGCATGCGCTGGAGCGCCACCTCGACGGTCCGGGAGGGCGTGGCCGCTGGCTTGCTCGACGCCGACAATTCCGGCGCGCTGACTGCCGCCGCGGATCGACGCAACAGCGAGCCCGACTACGTACCGACCGACGCGCACGGGCACGCCGACGACCAGCAGATCGCCGGCCTGGCCGTCGAGCTGGCCCTGAGCAGGCACGCCGGCCGCCAGCGCGTCGCGCTCGGCCCGGACGGCCGGGTCGTCGAGCGCTCCGGCAAGGACCTGCGCGAAATCGCCCTGCTGGTCGGGTCGGGCGGTGCTCTGCGGCACGCACCCGCGGACGTGGCCGCAGAGCTGCTCACGCGGGCCACCGGCGTCGACGTGCCGGGCGGCTGGCTGGTCCCGCGTGCCCCGCGGGTGATGGTCGACCGAACGTACGTCCTGGTCGCGGCGGGGCTGCTTGCCCGTACGCACCCCGACGTGGCGAACGCGCTGCTCGCGACCCAGCTCATCGACTCCGAAGGGCGTCGCCCCGCGGACGGGGGCAGGATGCGCCCGTGAGGAACAGCCGGCACGGGATCGAATCGCTGCGTGCCCGGTTGCGCCAGTCCAAGGCCGGACTCGACGACCAGCACGGCGTCGCTGCGGATGCGATCGCTGATCCGATCCCGGACCAGGGTGCGGAAACCCAGGAGTCGTCCCGCGCCGCCGACCGCGATCCGACGCGCTCCGACGCCCGCTGGCGCGGCTTCTGGGCCGAGCTCGGCCTGCCAGCGGCTGTGGTGCGCACCGCGGCCTGGGCAGCGGTGCTGCTCGTCGTCGTCGCCGCGGCAGGCCAGGTCATCTCCCTGCTCGGGTTCTTCTCCGAGGTCACCGTGCCGTTGGCGGTGTCACTGCTCACCACGGCGCTGGCTGCGCCCGCCGTCGACGGGCTGCACCGCCTCGGAGTGCCCAGGACCCTCGGCGCGTTCGTCGTGGTGCTCGGTGGGCTGCTCGCGGTCGGCGGCCTGGTCGCTCTGATCGGGCAGCAGGTCGCTGGGCAGTTCGACGCCCTCAGCGGTGATGTCCTCGAAGGCATCGACCAGGTCGACGACTGGCTGCGCAACGGTCCACTCGACCTCAGCAACGCGGAGCTCACCCAGGCGGTCGACGGGATCCAGTCGGCCGTCGAGGGCGGCGATGGTGTCGTCTCGCGCGCCGCCGCGGTGGGCACCAGCGTCACCCGCTTCGTCACTGGTCTGTTCATCGTGGTGTTCGCGACCTTCTTCTTCTGTGCCCAGGGTCAGACCATCTGGCACTGGTTCGTCCGCCTGTTCCCCGCGGCTGCCCGCGACGGGCTCGACACGTCCGGCCGGATCGCCTGGGTGTCCCTGACCGCTTTCGTCCGTGCCACGGTCCTGGTGGCGCTCACCGACGCGGTCGGGATCGCGATCGCGGTCGTCGTCTTGCAAGTCCCGCTCGCGCTGCCGCTCGCCGTGGTGGTTTTCCTCGGCGCCTTCGTCCCGATCGTCGGTGCCGCGGTGTCCGGCGGCGTGGCCGTCCTGGTCGCGCTGGTCGCGCAGGGACCGTGGGTCGCGCTGTTGATGCTCGCCGCGGTGGTCGCAGTCCAACAGCTGGAGTCGCACGTGCTGCAGCCGTTCCTGATGGGACGGCTGGTGTCGGTGCACCCGCTCGGCATCATCCTGGCGATCGCCGTGGGCCTGGTCGCGGGTGGTGTCGTCGGCGCGCTGATCGCGGTCCCGCTGGTCGCGTGCGCCAGCGCCGTCCGCGCTCACTGGGCGGCCCGTCCAGCGCCCGGCGCGACCTAGCCGCCCGGCGCACCGAACTGGCGGAAGGCGGGTGCTCGGATCGGCGTGTCGTCCGCGTGTCTCCGCCAGTTCCGGG
>JACCWP010000221.1 GCA_013697585.1 Nocardioidaceae bacterium | reverse complement strand
TGAGACGGGCCGTCGAAGTCCGCGACATCGGCTGCGCATTCCCCGGCTGCACCCGCCCCGCCGACTGGACCAACGTGCACCACATCGTGCACTGGGTCGACGGCGGGCCCACCACCCTCGACAACGGGGTGCTGCTCTGCGGCACCCACCACCGCACCATCCACCGCGGCGACTGGCACGTCCAGCTCGGCACCCACCGCAAACCCGAGTTCCTCCCACCACCCTGGATCGACCCCGACCGCACACCCCTACGCAACACCCGCCCACCTGAGGCTGTGAACGCGGTCCCGGCCACCGCGTGGCCGAACGGTGTGGCGACGGAAAGCTCGACAATCAGCGTCGGCTGGACGGCGGTCCAGATGAGCCCGTCTCGACTCTGCAGACAGCCAGGCGGCGGCCAGTCGGCGCGATGTCTGCTGGCCGGCTCGTGTCGCGCCACGAACTGTCGTACGCGGCTGCAAGGCTGAGCACACGGCGAGCGCAGGCCGCCGGACGGACCAGAGAGGTGGCCCATGGGGGTCAACAACAAGCAGCGCCGAGCGGCAAGGCGGCGCAAGCGCAACCGGGCCGGGGCTCCGCGACCGGGTGGGCCCGGCGTCGGCCCTGGCTCCGGTCCCGGCTTCGACAAGTGGATCGCTGAATCGTGCGATCCAGCGGACCCGCGCGAGCCACGCGCCGTCGCGTTCGACCTGCTGTCGGTGGCGGTCCACGCTGTGGCGGCGGACCCGCCAAGTGCAGTCGAGCACGCTCGACGCCTCACCGGACCGGACTGTGCGGCAGCCGCGCACCTGGTCGGTGCGGTTGCTGGGGCGATGCTCGCTGATCTGCTCGACGACGTGCTGCACTGCGGATGGACACCCTCCGACCTCGGCGCCGCCGTCCGTCGCCGGCTCACCCCTGAACACCTGCCCGCGCTGGCTGCCCTCGTCACGGCTGAGACCGGGCGCCACCCGGTGCAGCACGTCGCCGACGAGTGGCGACGAGAGCTGGCAGCGCTGGGTCCGGCCGATGCGGCCGACCCTGCCCGTGCTGACGGGCTCACACTGCTGCTTGGTCTGTGCGCGGTCCTCAGCACCCTGCCGCCGCTTCCACCGGTGCTGCCGCGGCCAGGTTCGGCGCCCAGCGCAACCCCGCGCGCCGTCGGTGCGGACACGAGGCAGCTGGCGCGGGTGCGTGCGCTGCTGGCCAAGGCCGAGTCCACCGACTTCGACGAGGAGGCCGAGGCGCTGTCTGCCAAGGCGCAGGAGCTGATCAGCCGGTACGCCCTCGCCCAGCTGCTCGACCAGCAGTCCCGGGCTGAGCCAGCGGCCCGGCCGGGGTCGGTCGTCGCCCGCCGCGTGTGGATCGACGCTCCGTACGTCATGGCCAAGGCCCTGCTCGTCGACGCGGTCGCCAGCGCCAACCGTTGTCGTTCGGTCGTCTCCGAGCAGCTGGGTGCCAGCACTGTCATCGGTGCCGCCGACGACCTCGACTGGGTGGAGCTGCTGTCGACGTCGCTGCTGGTGCAGGCCGGTCGGGCGATGCTGCGCTGCGGGCGACACACCGACGGGAGGGGAACGTCGCGGACCCGATCGTTCCGACGGTCCTTCCTCGTCGCCTACGCCTCGCGGATCCGGGAGCGACTCGCGGCCACCACCGCGGCAGCGGCCGAGCAGTCGAGCGGCGCGGCGCGACTGGTTCCACTGCTGCGACGACGGTCCGAGCAGGTCGACGAGGCCAGGGACCGGATGTTCCCAGAGCTGGTCGTTCGGGAGACGACGATCAGCAACGGCCGGGGCTGGGCGGCCGGACGGGCGGCAGCCGATCTGGCTCTGCTCGACGGCGACCTTCGTCCCGTTGCCGGCGCGGGCTGACCTCGCCGGTGGCTCCCACCGCCTGGGTCGGGGTGGATGTCGGCACGAGCGCGCTGAAGATCGCCGCGTTCGCGCCCGACGGGTCGGTGCTGGCCAGCTGCGAGTCCCCGCTGCGTGTCGACCAACCGGCCGAGGGCCGGGTCGAGGCAGACCCCGATACCTGGCTCGCCGCGGTGCAGATCGGGCTGGCCACGGTCGAGGGAGCACTCGGATCGGTCGACGTGACCGGGATCGGCGTGACGGGCCAGATGCACGGCGCGGTGCTGGTCGACGCTGCCGGTGCCGCCGCCGGGCCGGCGGTGCTGTGGCCCGACCGGCGAGCAGCCGACCAGGCAGAGCGGTGGGCCGGGTTGCCGGCCGGGGTGCTGGCTCGGGTCGGTGGCCCGTGGTCGCCTGGCATGACCGGCCCGGTGCTCGGCTGGCTGGCGGCGCACGACCCAGGTCGCCTTGCTCGCGCCGAGCGGGTGTTGCTGGCCAAGGACTGGATCAGGCTGCGGCTCACCGGAGCGTTGGTGGACGCAGCCGCAACTGACCTGAGCGACGCGTCGGCGACGCTGCTGTGGGATGCGGTCGCGGGGGAGTGGTCGCCCGATGCGGTCGCCGCGGCCACAGTCGATCCAGGGTTGCTCCCCGGCGTCGTGGCGTCGGACAGCGTCGTCGGCCGCTGGTCACCGGCCGCGGCCCTGGTCGTGGCAGGAGCCGGGGACACGCCGGCTTCGTTGCTCGCGCTGGAGCGTTGCGTCGGCGGCTGGCAGCCGGGCGATCAGGTGGTCAACCTCGGTACGGGTGCGCAGGTGATCACGCCGACGGTCACTGCTCGACCCGATGCGATGGAGTCGCGCCATGTGCTGATCGACGCCGGCGGCGGGTCGTACGCGATGGTCGCGGTGCAGAACGCCGGGCTGGCCACCGACTGGGCGCGCGCGCAGCTGGGTCTCACCTGGACCGCCTTCAGGAGGGCCGCCGAGAGTGCTCCAGCAGGCGCAGGGGGCGTGCTGTTCGCGCCGTACGTGTCTACCGAGCGGGGGGCGCTGGCCCCGATCGACGGACGAAGCCGACCACACTGGCCGGGAGCAGCACCGACGACCGCAGTTGGACTGCTTGCCCGGGCAGCGGTCGAGGCGCAGGTGTTCATGGTTCGCCGCGCACGCGAGCTCATCGGTGCCGCACCAGGCCGGGTGCTGCTGGTCGGAGGCGGCGGGCGCCACCGGTGGGTGCAGCAGCTCCTCGCCGACTGCCTGCAGACACCCGTGG
>JACCWP010000208.1 GCA_013697585.1 Nocardioidaceae bacterium | reverse complement strand
GCTCGGCCCAGCCGCGCTCGTCCCAGCCGTGACCCAGGACCGGCCCGCCGTCGATGCGCGCCGCGCGCTCCACCAGAGCGAGGGCCTCCCCCACGCTCGCGACCGCGGTGAGGTCGACTCCGGCCAGCGCCAGTCCGGTCTCGGTCACGTGGGCGTGCGCGTCCACGAACGCGGGCGTGATGAGCGCGCCCCGGAGATCGATCACCTCGTCGGCTGAGTCGACGTGCCCGGTGGCGACCTCGTCGGTCCCAAGCCACGCGATCCGGTCGCCCGCGACCAGCAGCGCACTGCAACCGGGGACCGCGGGTGCGTACACCGCTCCCCCGCGGTACAACGTCACCGGCACGGCACATTGTCGCAGCCGGTCGACGGTGGGCGTCCGTGCGCAGCTGCCGTACGTTTCGCAGCAGCGAGCACGCGGGGCAGGGTGCACGCTGCACCAACCGGGGTTCTGGCTGGATCCGCCGCCGTCGCGGCAGCCAGAACCCCGCATTGCGGAGGACGGGGCCTACAGGCGCGCGCGGAAGAGCCGGTCGACCCCGTCGTATGCCCGCAGCAGCCGCAACGCGTAGTCGGCGTGGCCGGGGGTGTAGCCGTTGCCGACGAGCATCGTGACGTCGGCGGCCAGGCCCTCTGCGCCGAGAGCCGCGGCGCTGAACGACGTGGCCATCGAGAAAAAGATGATCGTGCCGGCCTCGGCCGTGGCGAGGATGGCGCCGTGCTCGCAGCCTGGTACGTCGACGCACACGATGGTCACGTCCGCCGGCCCACCGGCATCGGCCACCACGCGGGCCAGCGCCACCGGGTCGCGGGCGTCGGCGATGACGACCTCGTCGGCCAGGCCGGCGTCGCGCAGCGAGGTGGCCTCGGGCTCAACGGGCACGACCCCGACCACCCGCTCCGCGCCGGCGTCGCGGGCTGCAGCACACGCCAGCGACCCGCTCTTGCCGGCGGCGCCGACGACGCACACGGTCGGCCCCCGAGACGACGTCACATACCCGCGCACCACCCGCGCGGTCAGCGCAGGCGCGCCGCAGACATCCATGACGGCCAGCGACAGCTCGGTGGGCAGGTCGTCGGGGAGCCGCGCAGCGATGCTGCGGCCGAACAGGATCGCGTAGCCGGCGCACGGCACCTGCTCGCCTCGGCCGTCCCAGCCGGCGAGCCCGTCCTCGACCACCAGTGGTGTCAGCGACAGCGACACGAGCGTGGCGATGCGCTCGCCCACCTCGAGCCCCAAGGGCGAGCCGGTGCCCACCTCCTCCACGGTCCCGACCAGCATGCCGCCCGATCCGGTGACCGGGTTCTGCATCTTGCCCCGCGAGTCGATGATGTCCAACACGGCGCCGCGGACACCGGCACCGGTGCCGTGCGCCTGCACGAGTTGGCGGTACGACGCGGCATCGAGGTTGAGTCGCTCCACCCGCACCCGCACCTCGTCGGCCCACAGCTCGCGGCGGGTGTCGAGCCGCTCGGCGGCCTGCGGCAGCACCCCGGCCGGCGCCAGCACCCGGTGCAGGCCCGTGGGTTCACTCCCCTCCAGCACGGCAGAATCCTCTCTCGCAAGGCCAGTCGACGGGATATCTTGCGGCGGTTGGTTGGACGGACCATCGGACTTTGCGTACCGTATCGCCATGACCACCGAGCAGCCGTACCCCTATCTCGGCCGCGAGCTCGTCGAGCCCGACTGGACCCGCTTCCCGGGCTGGGCCGACGTGACGACCGAGCAGTGGGAGAGCGCACAGTGGCAGCGCGCGCACTGCGTCAAGAACCTGCGCCAGCTGCGCGACGTGCTCGGGCCTGGCCTCGATGACCGCTTCGTCGCCGATCTCGAGCGGGACCAGGCAGAGCGGGCGACGATGTCGATGCTGGTGCCGCCCCAGATGCTCAACACGATGGTGGCCCACCTGTCGCCGAGCGACCCCGGGTTCACCGAGGCGCTCTACGCCGACGGCGTGCGCCGCTACATGCTGCCGGTGTTCACCGACCGCCGAACGGACTGGCCCAGCCACCCGTACGCGACCCGCGACTCGTTGCACGAGCACGACATGTGGGTCGCCGAGGGGCTCACGCATCGCTACCCCACCAAGGTCTTGGCCGAGCTGTTGCCGACCTGCCCGCAGTACTGCGGGCACTGCACCCGGATGGACCTGGTCGGCAACTCGACGCCCGTGGTCGACAAGCTGAAGTTCGACCTCAAGCCGGTCGACCGCTATGACCAGATGATCGACTACCTGCGGCGCACGCCGACGGTGCGCGACGTTGTGGTCTCCGGCGGCGATGTGGCGAACATGCCGTTCAAGAACCTCGAGGCGTTCGTCGCGCGACTGCTGGAGATCGACAACATTCGCGACATCCGGCTCGCGACGAAGGCGCTGATGGGCCTGCCCCAGCACTGGTTGCAGTCGGAGGTGCGCGCCGGGATGGAGAGACTGGCCACGACCGCTCGCGAGCGCGGGGTGCAGATCGCGATACACACCCACGTCAACCACGCCGGCTCGGTGACCCCGCTCGTCGCCCGCGCCACCCGGGCGATGCTCGACACCGGTATCCGCGACGTACGCAACCAGGGCGTGCTGATGGAGGGCGTCAACGCCGACGCGCACACGCTGCTCGACCTGTGTTTCGCCCTGTCCGACGGGGCCGGCATCTTGCCGTACTACTTCTACATGTGCGACATGATCCCGTTCTCGGAGCACTGGCGGGTCTCGGTCGGCAAGGCACAGGACCTGCAGCACGCGATCATGGGCTACCTGCCCGGCTTCGCGACGCCCCGCATCGTCTGCGACGTACCGTTCGTCGGCAAGCGCTGGGTGCACCAGCTCGCCGACTACGACCGCGAGCACGGCATCTCGTACTGGACCAAGAACTACCGCACCTCGATCGAGCGCGCCGACGCCCTGGCGCTGGAGCGCACCTATGCCTACTACGACCCGATCCACACCCTGCCCGCCGAGGGGCAGCGGTGGTGGCACGACCACGCCGCCGACGACACGACACGCGGGCACGCCGCCGCGACCGCTGCCGCCCGCGCCAGCCGCGAGGCCGCCGCCGTCCAGGCCGGCTGACAGGCTCGCCACCCCGCATGCGGGGAGGGCCCCCGCCACCCCCGCAATGCGGGGCTGTGGTTGCCGCAGTGGCTGCCCGGACAGCCAGAACCCCGCATTGCGGCGGTCACCTCGCCGCGCGGCGGCGGTCAGAAACCGACGGCTGGGGGACGGTTCTCGTACGGGATCGACAGCACCATCGTCGTACGGGTCGACACATTGGCCGCTGCGCGGATCCGGGCCAGCAGGTCCTCCAGGGCCAGCGGGCTCGCGACTCGTACGTGCAAGAGGTAGCTCGCGTCGCCGGCCACCGAATAGCATGACGTGATCTCGGGGAGATCGGCGAGCCGCTCGGGCGAGTCGTCGGGCTCGCTGGGATCGATCGGCCGGATCGACACGAACGCCGTGATCGCGAGGCCGAGCATGCCCGGGTCGAGGCCGGCCGAGTAGCCCACGATCACGCCGCGTTGCTCGAGTCGGCGCACCCGTTGGTGCGCCGCCGACGTCGACAGTCCCGTCTGCCGGCCGAGCTCGGTGTACGACAGCCGCCCGTCGGCGACCAGCAGTCGCACGATCTGGGCGTCGATCGGTTCCATCAGCCGGGTCCGTCGGCGAGCACCACGAGCTCTCGGCTGGTGCGGTTCATCCGCTCCGCGCCGCTGTCGGTGCACACCACGATGTCCTCGATCCGGGCCCCGTGACGCCCGGCCAGATAGATGCCGGGCTCGATCGAGAACGCCATCCCCGGCTCCAGCACCAGGTCGTTGCCGGCCACGATGTACGGCTCCTCGTGGGTCTCCAGCCCGATGCCGTGACCGGTGCGGTGCACAAAGGCCTCGCCGTAGCCAGCGTCGGCGATGACCTCGCGTCCCACCGCGTCGACCGCCGCCGCGGTGACGCCCGGTCCGGCGTACGCACACTGGGTCCGCTGCGCCTCCAGCAGGACGGCGTAGTAGGCGGCGAAGTCCTCCGGCGCGATCCCGCCGGCGACGTAGGTCCGCGTCGAGTCGGAGCAGTAGCCTGCCTCGACAGTGCCACCGATGTCGACGACCACCGGGTCGCCAGCGCCGATGACACGGTCGGACAGCTCGTGGTGAGGAGAGGCGGCGTTGGGGCCGGCAGCGACGATGACGAAGTCGGTACGCACGTGACCCTCGGTGACGATCGCGTCGGCAATGTCTCGCCCGACGTCGCGCTCGGTGCGGCCGGGCCGCAACCACTCCCCCATCCGTGCGTGCACCCGGTCGATGGCCTGCCCGGCCTCGCGCAGGGCGTCGACCTCGGCCGGCGTCTTGCGCATCCGCAGCTCGCGCAGCACCGACCCGGCGGCGACCTGCCTGGCCCCGGGTGCGGCCGCGGCCAGCGCGAGTGCCTTGACCGCCCACATCCGGTCGTCGACTGCCACGGTCGAGGCGCCGGCGGGCAGCAGACCGGCGGTGAGCGCGTACGGGTCGTCGGCCTCGTCCCAGCAGACCAGCTCGATCCCGAGGTCGCCCACCGGTGAGGCAACGGCCGCCGGGCGTTCCAGTCGCGGGACGACCAGTCTCGGCTCGCCCTCGGCGGGGAGCACCAGGCAGGTGAGGCGCTCGAGCGCGACGGCGTCATAGCCGGTCAGGTAGCGCAGGTCGGCGCCCGGGGAAACCAACAGGACATCGACGCCGTACGCGCCGGCTTGTTCCTGGGCGCGGCAGAGTCGAGACGACAGATCGCTGGTCACCCGGCCAGGCTAACGGTGAGGATGGCGCGCGTGAGCGATCGCCTGCTGCTGCTCGACACCGCCTCGCTGTACTTCCGCGCCTACTTCGGCATCCCCGACAGCATCACCGCGCCCGACGGCCGACCCGTCAACGCGGTCCGCGGGCTGCTCGACTTCGTGAGCCGGCTGGTCACCGACCGGGAGCCCGACCGGGTGGTGTGCTGCTGGGACGACGACTGGCGGCCGGCGTGGCGAGTGGAGCTGCTGCCGTCGTACAAGGCCCACCGGGTGGTCGAGGAGCAGTCCGCTGCCCCCGACGTGGAGGAGACCCCCGACCCGCTCCGGGCGCAGGTGCCGGTCATCGTCGAGGCGCTCGACCTGCTCGGGGTGCCGATCGTGGGAGCCGCCGAGCACGAGGCAGACGACGTGATCGGGACGCTCGCGACCGTCTGGCCCGGCCCGGTCGACATCGTGACCGGTGACCGGGACCTGTTCCAGCTCGTCGACGACGACGCGCAAGTGCGCGTCCTCTACACCGCGCGCGGCGTGGGCAACCTCGAGGTCGTCGACGCGGCGTGGGTCCGCGCCAGGTACGGCGTCGAGCCGCAGCAGTACGCCGACTTCGCGGTCATGCGAGGGGACCCGTCCGACGGGCTGCCGGGCGTGTCCGGGATCGGGGACAAGACCGCGGCCCGGCTGCTGACCGCGCACGGCGACCTCGGCGGCATCCTGCGGGCGGCTGCCCGAGGTGAGGGGCCGGCTGGCAAGCAGGCGCGGCGGCTGTCCGAGGCCGGTGACTACCTCACCGTCGCACCGCGGGTGGTGCGCGTCGTCCGTGACCTCGTGCTCGGCAGTCCCGACGAGCCTGTCGACGGGCGGATCGGCAGCTGGGACGCCGCCGCCGCGGCCGCGTTCGCCGCCTTTGCCGCGGAGCACGGGCTCGGTGGCAGCGCGGAGCGGGTAGTTGCGGCGCTCACCCCGCTCCGCCGCTGAGCGCGATCAGCGTGGCGCCATGACCGGGAGCCCCGTGGCGAGGCTGGTGGCAGTCTTGCTGGACTGTGCCGACCCGCAACGGCTCGCCGACTTCTACCGGGCGCTGCTCGGCGGTCGGCAGCTGTGGGCGAAGGAGTCCAGCGTCGGGGTCGAGGTGCCCGGTGCCGCGCTGGGGGTGGGTGTCGCGCCGCCGTACCAGGGCGTGTGACTGTGCGCTCGGCTCCTGCTCGGACGGCATCCGGGCGGAGGCCGGTCGGCGGCGAGTCGGATGACGACCGGCGGCGGGTCAGGCGGAGACCGAGGTGTACGCCACGACGCCACGACGCAGACCAGCGACGGTCTCGCGGGCTGTGCGCCGCAGCGGGCCGTCGCCCGCGGCGTCGGCGACCTGGTCGGCCAGGTCGACAATCTGCTTGACCCACCTGACGAAGTCGCCGGCCGCGAGCTCGGTCTCGTACAGGACGTCGTCGAGTGCGGCGCGGTCGGCCCAACGCCAGGCCGCCCAGCAGAAGCCGAAGTCGGGACGGTGCAGTGTGGACAGGCCGTGTTCGTGCTCGAGCCGCTCCAACCGGGCCCACAGCGAGGTCGTCTGCGCCACGACGTCGCGAACCCGCCCGCGCGGCAGTCGCGGGTGCTCGGCCTCGTCGGGGGTGCGGGTCTCGTAGACGAGGCCTGACAGCGCACCGGCGAGCTCGGCCGGCGACAACCCCTCCCAGACTCCCTCGCGCAGGCACTCGGCCGCGAGCAGGTCGAGCTCGGCATAGATGCGTGCGAGCCGCGCGCCGGCCGGCGTGACCTCGTCATCGGACAGGTAGCCGAGCCGATCGAGCACGTCGCACACCCGGTCGTACTGGCGCGCGATGGTGTTGGTGCGCTGCTCGATGCTGCGCCGCAGGTTGGCCGTGTCGCGGTCGAGCCGGGTCCAACGCTCGGCCCACCTGGCGTGGTCGTCTCGTCGCGGGCAGACATGGCACGGGTGGGCTCGCGACCGGGCGCGCAGGTCGCGCAGGCGCTCGTCGTCGTCGACCGTGCCCCTGGCCGGGCCACGGCGCCGACGCTGCCGCGGCTGCAGCGAATCGGCCGGCAAGGCCGAGACCGCATGCCGCAGCGACGAGGCGAGGTCGCGACGCTGCTGCGGGTTGCGGGAGTCGAACGCCTTGGGCACCCGCATCCGGGTAGTCGCCTCCACCGGGGTCGGGAAGTCGATCATCGAGAGCCGGCGCGCCTGCCGCTCGGTCGTGAGCACGAGCGGCCGGGGTCCGTCGCGGTCGGAGCGCGAGCCGGGGTCGACCACGACGGCCGGACCCGCCCACCGTCCACTGGGCACCCAGATCACGTCGCCCGGCCGCAGCTGCTCCAGCGACTCGACCACCACCTCCCGGTCGTCGTGGCGCTGTCGCTTCGCTAGCTGGGCCTCGCGCTCGGAGAGCGCACGGCGCAGCCCGGCGTAGTCGAGGAAGTCACCGCGATCGCAGCTGGCCGACTCCGCATAGCCCGCCAACGCCTCCTCGGCTCGGCTCAGCTGACGGGCCAGGCCGACCACGGCCCGATCGGTCTGAAACTGCGCGAACGACTGCTCCAGCATCGCGCGCGCGGGTGCCCGCCCGACCTGGCGGACCAGGTTGACCGCCATGTTGTACGACGGGCGAAAGCTCGATCGCAACGGGTAGGTGCGTGTCGAGGCAAGGCCGCCGACCGCTTTGGGGTCGAGGCCGGGCTGCCACAGGACGACGCCGTGTCCCTCCACGTCGATCCCCCGGCGACCGGCGCGACCGGTGAGCTGGGTGTACTCCCCGGGTGTGATGTCTGCGTGCGTCTCGCCGTTCCACTTGCTCAGCCGTTCGATGACGACCGACCGGGCCGGCATGTTGATGCCGAGCGCCAGCGTCTCGGTGGCGAACACGACCTTGACCAGGCCGCACGTGAACAGCTCCTCCACCACCTCCTTGAAGGTGGGGAGCATGCCGGCGTGGTGGCACGCGACGCCGCGCGCCAGGCCTTCGACGAACTCGCCATAGCCGAGCGTCTGAAGATCGGCGTCCGGGAGCCGCGCGCAACGGTTGTCGACGTGCGCCCGGATCTGCGCCGACTCCTGCGCGGTGGTGAGGTTCAGCCTGGCAGCAAGCACCTGTTCGACGGCGGCGGCGCACCCGGCACGGCTGAACACGAACACGATGGCCGGCAGCAAGCCGGCCCGGTCGAGACGATCGACCACCTCCACCCTGCTAGGCGTCCAGGAGCGCGTGCCCGAGCGGGCGCCTGGGCGTGCGTACGAGCCTCGACCGGGCCGTGCGCCGCGGGATCGCTGGACCCGTCCGGCCCGAAGGTCGTCGCGGGCAACCCGCTCCAGCTCGGGGTTGACGCGCACGGCGCCAGACCGATCAGCATCAGCGAACAGGTCCAGCAGCCGCCGCCCGACCATCACGTGCTGGAACAGCGGCACGGGACGGCGCTCCTCGACGACCGTGACCGTGTCGCCGCGAACCTCCGACAGCCAGTCACCGAACTCCTCGGCGTTGGACACGGTGGCCGAGAGCGACACCACCGAGACCGACTCGGGCAGGTGGATGATCACCTCCTCCCACACCGCGCCCCGGAACCGGTCGGCGAGATAGTGCACCTCGTCCATCACGACGAACCCGAGTCCAACCAGCGCGCCCGAACCGGCGTACAGCATGTTGCGGAGCACCTCGGTGGTCATCACCACCACCGACGCGTCGCCGTTGACCACGTTGTCGCCGGTGAGCAGCCCCACCCGGTCGGCGCCGTGACGGCGCACCAGGTCGGCGTACTTCTGGTTCGACAGCGCCTTGATCGGTGTGGTGTAGAAGCACTTCAGCCCACGCTCGAGCGCCAGGTGCACCGCGAACTCGCCCACCAGCGTCTTGCCCGAACCGGTGGGGGCCGCGACCAGCACGCCGTGCCCGTCCTCCAGCTCTTCGCACGCCCGCACCTGGAAGGTATCGAGCCTGAAGTCATAGCCCCCGCGGAACTCGGCCAACGCCGGTCTCTGCTGGTCGGCCCGGAACCGGGCGTACCGACCCGCCGGGCTGGACATGCCGCCAGCGTACGGTGCCGCTAGAGGCGCAGGGCGACCGTCAGCCGCTCGGTGGGAGCCCCGACGGAACGGGCGAAACGGCGGATCGTCTCGCACAGCAGGTCGGCACCGAGACCGGTGCCGGGGACCGTGAGCACGAAGCGACCGTTGTGACAGACCAGCAGCACCTCGCCGTGCACCCACGACTGGTGCGCGCTGCGACGCAGCGACTCGGACAGGACGGGCTCGGGGTAGGCGACGTCCGCGGACAGCACGCTGAGCGACACGGCATCGTGCAACGGGTCCGCCCCGTCGATGCTGTCGGCGCTGAGCAGGCCGTGGACCTGCCGCTCGCCGACGGCGCCGAGCGCGGTCCACGTGGTGTCGTGGGCGCCGATCCAGTCCGGCAGGTCAAAGGGGTCGGCGACTCGTTGATCAGTCATCGTCGGTCAGGCGGCTGGGCCGGTTGTCGTCCGGGTCGTCCATCGTCTCGATGTCGGACGCCTCGTCGTCGTCATAGCTCTCGTACGAGCCCTCGCTGCGCGCCCGACGACGGTCGATGAGTCTGGCGATCACCTCGGAGATCAAGAACAGCACCGTCATCGGGGCAGCGAGGAACAACATGCTGATGGGGTCGGTCGAGGGTGTCGCCACGGCCGCGAACACGAACGTGCCGAGCACGATCCAGGGTCGCGACCGCCCCAGCATCTTGCCGGACACGACGCCCGCGAGGTTGAGCAGCACCACGAACAGCGGGATCTCGAAGGCGACGCCGAAGACGAGCATCATCCGCAGGATGAAGTTGAGGTAGCGGTCGAGCTCGATGAAGTTGGAGACGTCTGCCGGGGTGAAGTCGAGCAGGATCCCGAGTCCCTTGGGCAGCACGTAGTAGCCGAGCAGCACGCCGGCCATGAACAGGGGGCCGGCGATGGCCGCGAACAGCATCGACCACTTGCGCTCGGTGCGGTGCAGGCCCGGCACGATGAACGCCCAGAGCTGCCACAGCCACACCGGGCTGGCAGCGACCAGCCCCGCGACCAGCGAGATCTTCAGCTGGAGGAGGAACGGTCCGGCGGGGTCGTTGATGGTCAGTTGGGCGTTGAGGTTGCGTTCCTCGGCTAGCTTGGCGATGGCGTCCTCGAACGGTGCTCGCAACAGCTCGATGAGGTAGCCGTACAGGAATGCGCAGGCGACGGACGCGACCACGATCGCGAGCACGGCCTTGCCCAGCCGGCTGCGCAACTCGCGCAGGTGCTCCAGCAGCGGCATCGCCCCGTCGGCAGCGGGGGTCGGGTCGTTGGAACCGTCGTCACCGCGCGAGCGTGACGACCGCCGCAGGGTGAAGGCCACGACTCCGGAGGATCAGGCCTGGTCGCGAGGGTTGCCGTCCTGCACCGGCTCGCGGCTGGGCTCGGGGCGCGCGTTCGGCCCCACTGGTCCCTGCTGCGTGCCTGGCGGCAGCGGCCGACCGTGCGGGTCGGTCTTGGTCTCCTCGTCGTCGTCGACCAGGCCCTTGGTCTCGGCCTTGAAGATCCGCAGTGCGCGACCGGACCCGCGAGCGAGCTCGGGGAGCTTCTTGGCCCCGAACAGGAGCACGATCACGAGGACGATCAGAATGATCTCGGTGGGGCCGAGGCTGCCCATGTGTGGCTCCCTGGTTGGTGGACTTCGTTCACTGTACGCGGCGGGCGGACCCGGAGGCACCAGGCGCCCCAGGAGGTCACCCGGACGGGTATCCCGCGAGGGCCGAACGTGCGACCGCACGGACCCGTGCGGCCAGGTCGGCCGGTTCCACAACGCTGACGTTGCCCGATCCGCGCAGCACCAGCCGGCGCAGCCAGGCCTCGTCGCCCACGCGCATCCGCACCAGGAGGTGACCGTCGGCGGCCTCCTCGCTGGCGTCGACCGGGTGGTATTCCGCGATCCAGCGGGCCGGGGGTGCGAGGTCGAGAACGGCCTGGAGGTCGTCGCCGCCCGGCTGGAACAAGCCCGCCGACAGATCGCGCGGGCTGGCCTCCTCGGGCGGCGAGGCGGGCTGGTCGAGCACCTCGACCGACACCACGCGGTCCAGCCGGAACAGGCGGACGTCCTCGGCCCGGTGGCACCACCCCTCGAGGTAGGTGTTGCCCTCGGCGGTGAACAGCCGCATCGGGTCGACGTCACGCTCCGTCGTCTCGTCGCGCGAGGGCACCAGATAGAGCAGGTGGACCCGCCGCGCGCTGGTGAGCGCCTCCTGGGCAGCGGCGCGCACGGAGGGGTCGACCGGCGAGTCGAGCAGCTCGACCTGCCCCGACACCGCGGCGCCGTCCCCGGCCGCCGACTCCAGCTTGGCCAAGGCCCGGTCGACGGCATCGCCCGCCCCGGGAGCCACCGTGTCGCGCAGCGTCCGGAGCGCCACGATGAGCGCGAGCGCCTCCCGCGCGGTCAGCCGCAGCGGGCGGCGCAGATAGCTGGCATTGTCGAGGCGCACGACCCCGTCGGCGTCGAGCGCCTCCATGTCGACATCGATCATGTCGCCGGTCACGGCCTCCGGCAGACCGCAGAACCACAGCACGTTGAGGTCGTTGACGATCGTCTGCCGGTCGACGCCGAAGTCCCTGGCAACCTGCTCGACGGGCACCCCACCGTGGTCTTGCAGGTACGGCACCAACGCCAGCATCCGACGCACCTGGTCCCTGGCCCGGTCGCTCACGGCGGCGCACCCGCGTCGGCCAGCCGGTGCAACCGTCGTACCACGGCGCTCACCAGGTCGGGCGGGTCGACCGCGACGGCGTCGTCGCCATAGGCCACCACCTCCTGGGCCAGCTCCTCGACGTGCGCCAGCGGCACGTCCAGCCGGTCCCAGCCGTGGCCGTCCGTCCCGACCGACGTTGCCACCGATGTGGCGCGCCGTCGCAGGGCGTTGCCAGTGCCGGTGCGCACCCGCACGGTGGCCGAACCGGTGCGGGGCGGCGGCTCCAGCTCGCGCGCGAGCTCGCGCAGGTTGGTGCCGTCGGGCACCGTGTACGCCCCGGACCGCCCGGCGCGCCGTACGTCCCCGGTGACCCGGGAGAGCCGGAACATCCGGGGCGCTGCGCGGTCGCGGTCGTGACCGAGGACGTACCAGCGGCCCCGGCGCGACAGCAGGCCCCAGGGCTCGAGGGTCCGCT
>JACCWP010000199.1 GCA_013697585.1 Nocardioidaceae bacterium | reverse complement strand
GGCAGCGTTGTCACCTCCGGCACGTCGAGGCCGGTCTCCGCTGCAGCGGCTGCCGCGTCGGGCACCTCGTGTGGCTCGTCCTCGCCGGTGACCACGACATCGCCGTACGCGCTCAGATCAGGCAGGGCAATGAGATCGGTGGAGCTGATGCTGACCGGAGTGATCTGCTCGGTCCGGAAGATCTGCAGCCAGTCGTTGGCGGCAGCGGTGCCGGCGCCGGTGAGGACTACGGCGACAGCGAGGGCAGCCACGACGGGACGGCGCAGGACCGCGCGGGATCGACCGACACGGGGTGGCGCCACTGCCTGCCTCGGTCCGGTGGCGGGCGCAGCCGTCGACAGGCGCCGCCACGCGGCGGCAACGTCGACGTCCGGGCCAGCTTCGGTCGCCAGCGCCGCGTCGACAAGGGCGGCGTCCTCGCGCGTGGCGGCCAGCCCGCCGAGGCACTGCGGGCAGCCGCCGACGTGCTGGCGGTCGGAATCAGCCACCCCGGCCGGCTCGTCGAGCAGCCGGCGCAGCACGCCCTCAGTCGGATGACGCATGATGGCTCAACTCCTTGCGCAGGGCGGATTCGGCGCGCCGCACGGTGGTGCCGACGCTGCCGGGGGACAAGTCGAGCGCCGCGGCGACGTCGGCGTAGCTCAGGCCGCTGTACCGCAGCACGAGGGTCACGGCCTGCCTGCGGGGCAGCCGGGCAAGCGCCGCGCGCACGCGGTTGCGCTCCTCGAGCGTCACTACCGCTTCGGCCACGTCGGACACGACCGCGTCGTCCGCCACCGCGGTGGCCTCCTCCCGCGAAGCGCGACGGCGTCCCGTACGGAGCAGGTTCAGCGCGGTGTGGGCGGCGGCGACGCAGAGCCAGCCGCGGGCCTCCCCGGCCGGCACTGACGAACGGCCGAAGGAGAGAAAAACCTCCTGTGCGACGTCCTCGGCCTGGTCCCGCGAGCCCAACACCCGGGCGGCCACGCCGAGCACCCGCTGGTAGTCGCGACGGAAGATCTCGTCCAGGTCGGCGCGCACGGCACCGCGGATCGAACCCGACAACGCCACGCGCTGCTTCCTTTCGTCCCGCCCCTCCGCGGCACCGGTGACGGCTCCGGGGGGCGCCAGGACGGCCGCGGCCGCCGCTCCTCCGTGCCCAACCAGGTCCATGTCTCTACAGCACTGCCGGGGCCAGGAATGTGACATCGGGGTCGCAGTGTGCCCGTGCCAGGGCCGGTGGCGGAGTTCACGCGCGTCCCGTTCCCCAGCTCGACGTCGACCCAACGCGGCTCCGAGCAGCTCACCGCGACGCATCCCGGTCGCCGCAGCCAGCCCCACGTTGCGTACCACAGGGTCGCCACTGCCGGCACGGTAGAGCACCGACAATCGCGCGTGCGGCCGCCCCGACCGCAACGGCAGCGCGCCCGTCCCCCCGGCCCAGGTCGAGGACCGCGTACCAGCCCCCGCTGCGGTGGCCAGGTCGAGTGGCGCACGATCGCGCGCAGCGTCGGCGGGTCGTAGACAGACTTGCGCCATCGACGGCGGAGACGCCAGACACACGCCCGGTGTGCCACACCGTGGGGTGGGTGGTGACGTGGGGCGGGCGGGGATCGAACCCGCGACCGAGGGATTATGAGTCCCTTGCTCTGACCGGCTGAGCTACCGCCCCGTACGACCGCGGGTCACGATAGTGCGGGGTCTGGCTGGTGTGGCTGGCGGTACGGTCAGCCGGTGACCGATGAGGCGCCGACGCCCGCACCGTTCGAGCCGCTCACCGAGGACTGGGAGCGCGCGCTCGCGGTCGTGGCCCATCCAGACGACATGGAGTTCGGTGCGGCCGCGGCAGTCGCCCGCTGGACCGGGCAGGGCAAGGACATCGTCTACTGCATGGTGACCAGCGGCGAGGCCGGCATCGACGGTATCGATCCGTCCCGCGCCCGCGAGCTGCGCGAGGCCGAGCAGGTCGAGTCGGCGCGCATCGTCGGCGTGGAGACCGTCGACTTCCTCGGCTTGCCCGACGGGATCCTCGAGTACGGCGTGCTGCTGCGCCGGTCGATCGCCGAGGTGGTGCGCCGGCACCGTCCGCAGATCGTCATCACCAACAACTTCCGCGACTCCTATGGCGGGCGGAGCCTGAACCAGGCTGACCACATTGCCGTGGGGCGGGCGACCCTCGACGCCGTACGCGACGCCGGCAACCGCTGGGTCTTCCCCGAGCAGACCGGGCGCGGCGTCGAACCGTGGGGCGGCGTCACCGAAGTCTGGGCTGCCGGCTCACCGCAAGGCCGGCACGCCGTGGACATCACCGACACGTTCGACGCAGGCGTGGCGTCGCTGGCCGCCCACAAGGCGTACATCGACGGGCTCGGCTGGGCTGACTTCGACCCGGAGGAGTTCCTCGAGGGCGCCGCCCGACCGACCGGCACCAGGCTGGGGGTGCCGATGGCGACCTCGTTCGAGGTGTTCGCGCTGGGCTGGGGCGACTGACCCCTGACGAAGCGACCCGCCTAGGTTTGGGGCGCGTCCACGACCTCCGGGCGATGGCGGCGGGCGGTTGGGCCATTCTTCGCGGCAAGCGGCCGGCCGACGCCGATAGCGAAGACGCCCCGGCCCCCGGGCGGGGCCGATGCGAGATGCCACGCACGTGGCTCCCGCGCCTGGACTCGAACCAG
>JACCWP010000173.1 GCA_013697585.1 Nocardioidaceae bacterium | reverse complement strand
CGGCAGAGATATTGGACGTCAGTGCGCTGGCAGAGACGCATTGGCTCACGCCGGACATCAGCCGGCTTGCGCCAGACCTCTTCCCGACGGCGGAGCCGAGTCTCGACACCGGATCGGCACAGGACCGTTTCAAGCAGTTCGACGCTGTCGGCCGGCTACTGCGTCACGTCGCCGCCCGGACGCCCCTGGTGATCATCCTCGACGATGTCCACTGGGCCGACCAGCCGTCGCTACTGCTTCTCCGGCATCTGGCGCGAACCCTCACCGACGAGAGGCTTCTCTTCGTCGTGAACCATCGAGACACCGAGCAGACCCACTCGTCGATCGTTACCGATTTGCTCCGGGAACCGGCAGCGCGAGAGATGAATCTCGGCGGCCTGCCCACTCCCGCAGTCGGCAGGCAGTTGGCGTCGGTTGTGGGTCGCGACGTGAGCGAGAACGAGGCGGAGGAAGTCCGTTCGCTTACGCGCGGGAACCCGTTCTTCATCGGCGAGATCGGCAGGGTGCTCGGCGAGCGGGCTGCAGGGGCCTCTTCATCATTGGTCACCGCGAGTGTCCGCGAGGCGATCGGTTCCCGCCTCCAGCGCCTAGCACCCGAGTCCGTTCTAGTGCTGCAGGCGGCGTCGATCGTGGGGCGCCAGGTTCCCGTCACGCTCGCAGCCGCGGTCGCCGACCTGCCCGTCGCCGGCTGTCTCTATGCGCTTGACGAGGCTGTTGCCGCGGGGCTGGTCGAGGTCGGTCCGACACCGTCGGAGCACGAGTTCGTCCATGACCTCGTCCGTGAGGCCATCGAGGCGGGACTGCCCACACCGGAACGCGTCCGCCTACACCGCCGGGCCGCTGAGGCCATCCAGGACGCGTACGCCGGGCGCATCGAACCGCATCTGTTCGATCTCGCTCGGCACCGGGCGGTGGCTGCCGTAGAGGGAGACGCCGCCACGGCGGCCGGGTGGATCCGGCGAGCAGCAGACGAGGCCATGAAAGTCCTTGCCTTCGAGGAGGCGGCCCGGTTGTACCGGCAGAGCCTCGACGTCGGCGGTGTCCACCTCGACGACGAGGAGCGTTGCCGACTGCTGTTGCGCGTCGCCGCCGCACTGCACGCGTCGGCCGACGTCAACGGAAGGCTCGATGCGTGCCTCCAGGCGGCGGCTCTCGCCCGCCGAATGGGGCGGCCGGACCTGGTGGCCGAGGCGGCGCTCATCCTCGAGGGAGTTTTCGGGCACCCAGAGTCCGACGTCGCCACCCGTCGGCTGTGCGAGGAGGCCCTCGCGGGACTCGAGCCGGATGACGCGGCTGTACGGGCGAGAGTGACCGCCCGGCTTGCCGAGGCGTGCATGTACCTCGCTGACGAGAGGGCGGCGCCAGTGAGCGAAGAGGCACTCGTGCTGGCAGCGGAGTCCGGGAACTACGCAGCACTGGTCGCTGCCACGCGTGCCCGCCAGCTCGTCTGTGAAGGGCCCGACGGTTTGGCCGAACGGGAGCAGCTTGCCGAGCGGATGCTCGCGCTCAGCCGGAAGGGCCGCGACCCCAGCGTCGAGATGTGGGCGCGCCTGTGGCGCGTCGACGCTGCCTTCGAGCGAGGCGACCTGCGCTGCGCAGCCCGGGAGCTGGAGACCTTGCGACCCGTCGTCGCCGAGGTAGGTGGCCCGTGGGCGAAGTGGCAGCTGCTCAGGGGGCAGGGGGTGCTCGCACAGGCCTACGCATGCTTTGCTGATGCTCGTCGACTGGCAGCCGAGGCCTTCGCTGCCATCGCCCGATCCGGACATCCCATCGCCGGACTCCCGAGGGGGGGTCTGTTGCAGTCGGTGGGTCACCACGTCGGTCACGACAGCTCGTCGCTGGACGCCTACGGTCTGACGGACGCCCCTGCCCAGGCGGCCGACTTTCCTCGTGGCGTGATGATGATAGTGCTCGCCCCCGCCCACCTACTGAGCGAGATCGGGCGGCTCGCGGAAGCCGAAGCTCTCTACCGCTCACTTGGTCCCGTTGCCACCTGGCGCCCCCATGCCCACGGAACACTGGCCGCCTACGGGTTCGGGATCGGTGTGGCCGTGGCTCTCGATGCCACCAATGACGTGGCCACGCTGCGCGATCTGCTCGACCCCTATCGGGGACTTCACCTTGCCAGCGGTGCAGGCGCCGTCGCCTACTTCGGCCCGGCGGAGCTCTGGCTGGGAGTCGCTGCCCGACATCTCGGCCTGCTGGACGAGGCAGTGGCCGATCTCGAGCGAGCGGTCCGGGCTTGCGCCGTCAACGGCGCGATCGGTTTCCACACCGAGGCGCAGTACGAGCTCGCCGCCGTCCTGACTCGCCGGGCAGCTCCAGGCGACTTCGCCCGCGCTCGTTCCCTAGTAACCAATGTCGCGAGGCAGGCCGCCGAGCTGGGCATGGTGCCCATCGGAGGCAAGGCTGCAACTTTGATCGGGCAGCTCGACGCGTCCGAACCGCCTACGCCGCTGACGCGGCGAGAGCAAGACGTTGCCGCCCTCGTAGCGAAGGGTCTGACGAACCGGGAGATTGCCGCGCAGCTCTACCTCTCCGAGCGCACGGCGCAGAATCACGTTCAGCACATCCTCACCAAGCTCTCGCTGGCGAACCGCAGCCAGATCGCCGTCTGGGTCACGGCGAACCAATGAGCCACCCAAATGAGCATGGGTGTGAGTAATCCGGCGGATGCCTGGCCAGCAGAGCCGCTTTAGGTTGGACGTGCACCGTCACCCACCAGGAGGCTTCGATGTCCACGGCAACCCAAACGATGGAACAGCACGAGATCATCTGGACGCTCACGAACCACGTCGTGGTGTCGAGGTCCGTCCATGTCGTGGCCGAGTTCGGAGTCGCAGACCACATCGACGACGAGGTCGTGAGTGTCAAGCAGCTTGCCTCGGCGTGCGCAGCCAACCCGGACGCTCTGGACCGGGTCCTGCACCTGTTGGCGGCGCACGGGATCTTCGAGCGGCACGCTGACGGCTACCGGCACACCGAGGCCTCTAGGCTCCTGTGCACCGAGCACCCGAGGTCGATGGTGCCTTCGCCCGCATGATGGGTCTGCCGGTCTTCCGCGCCTCGTTCGACCAGCTCGAGCACTCGGTGCGCACGGGCTCCCCGGCCATCGAACTGGCAGCCGCCGACGGAATCTGGCCCTACCTGATGGGGCATCCCGACGAAGCGAAGATCTTCGGCCATGCCATGACGGGCAAGGCAGCCGCCGACACCGCCGCCGTGCTCGGCGCCTACGACTTCGGTCGCTTCGACACGATCAGCGACATCGGAGGCGGGCGCGGGCATCTCCTTCGCGCCGTGCTGGACATGGCGCCGTCAGCGGAAGGGATCCTGTTCGACCTTCCGGATGTCATCCAGACGCTGGACGTCGGCCGCGACCGGCTCACCGCTCGAGCGGGCGCCTTCTTCGTCGACCCGCTGCCTACCGCGGACGCCTACATCCTCATGGAGGTCATCCATGACTGGCCCGACGCAGAAGCCGCCGCCATCTTGACGGCCGTACGCCGGGCCGCGTCGCCCGGTGCGCGGGTGCTCATCATCGAGAACGTCCTCGACGACATGTCGCCCGACCCACGAGGCCACACCCTGGACATCATCATGTTGGCGTGCACCGGCGGGCGGGAGCGAACCGGCACTCAGCTGGACGGGCTCTTGAAAGCTGCGGGCTTCCGCGACAGCACGGTGATCAACACCGGGGGCCCCTTGCGCATCGTCGAAGCGGTGGCCGCCGGTCGGGCCGACTGACCCTCGAGGCCGCTCAGCCTCAAACATGCCGCCGTGAAGGTCGGGTCGGCGTAGATCGTCTGCGCCTCGCTGTTGCATTGAGCCCTTGCCGGACACATGCAGAGTCTGAGCTCGAGTAGCCGCGCCCTCACGAGACCCCGGCCGGGGCCGCCGATCGGCCGCGGAACAGCTATGAGCAACCGTCAACTCTGACGATCACGCTCGATCCCTTGACCCGCGGACCCGTTCCAGTCGAACAGCCCGTCCTGCAGTAACCAACCCGCGCATATCAGTCTGACCGCGCGTCGACCCGACACGCTGACCACTCCGCAGCCCCGACCGGCCACAACGAACAAGAGCGGCCTCCGAGAGAACTCCCCGGAGGCCGCTCCACCACGACCGCTTGACAGGCACGCCCTACATATCAGTTGACGGCGGGCACGTGCGGGCGCAGGCGGTAGCCCATCCCCCGTACGGTCTCGATGCGGTGCTCGCCGAGCTTGCGGCGCAGGTAGCGGACGTAGACGTCGACGACGTTCGACCCCGGATCGAAGTCGAACCCCCACACCTGGCTGAGCAGCTGCTCGCGGGACAGGACCTGGTCAGGGTGCCGCAAGAACACCTCCGCGAGGGCGAACTCGCGCGCGGTGAGCTCGATCGCGCGCCCGTCCACGAGCACGCGACGGGTCCGGAGGTCAAGCGCGAGGTCGCCAGTGGTGAGCAGTGTCGACTCCGGTGCGCGGTCGGCCCGCAGGCGGAGCCGGATCCGGGCCAGCAGCTCGTCGAAGACGAACGGCTTGCGTACGTAGTCGTCCGCGCCACCCTCGAGCCCGGCGATCGTGTCCTGCGAGGTGTCCCGGGCGGTGAGGATGACCACGGGGATCATGACCTTTGCCGCCCGCAGGTCATGCAGCACCGAGAATCCGTCTTTGATCGGCAGTCCGATGTCGAGCACGATCAGATCGAAGCTGCCGCTTCGCGCGTACTGGTAGGCGGACTCGCCGTCGCCGACCGTCGTGGTGACGAAGCCGTTGCTGCGCAGGCCCTTCTCCAGGAACGACGCGATACGCGCTTCGTCCTCGGCGATCAGGATGCGGTTCATCGTGGTGCCTCCGATGGGACGGGGATCAGGGCTGGCGTC
>JACCWP010000166.1 GCA_013697585.1 Nocardioidaceae bacterium | reverse complement strand
ACGGCGTTGCCTGGACCCGGATCGCCCGACGATCGGCGCCCGAACCCGTCGAGCTGTCTGCCGGCGCGCGCACCGTGGTGGTCGCGGGGGCAGATGCCGGTCCGGCCGCCCGTGAGCTCGCCGAGCGAGCCGGTTGGCCGCTGCTGGCCGAACCCGCCTCGGGCGCCCGAACCGGCAGCCATGCGCTGCGTAGCCACCGGCTGCTGCTGCGCCACGATCCCCTGGTCGCCCAGGTCGAGCGCGTCGTGGTCTGCGGACACCCGACGCTGTCGCGCTCTGTCACGGCGCTCCTGGCCCGACCGACGCCCGAGATCACAGTCGTGGCGGGTCGACTGCCGTGGAGCGATGCCGGTCACCGTGCCGACCTGGTGGTGCCGGCGCTGACCGCGGCGGTCGGCAGCGACGGTGCCTGGCTGGAGCGGTGGCGTGCGCTGGACGCGGTCGCCTCGGCAACCGTCGACGAGGTGCTCGGCGAGGCCAGGTCGGCGCTGCATCCTGGCGCACTGCTCGGTCACGACGTGGCTCGCGCCGTGGCCGACGCGGTGCCGGCCGGTGGGCTGCTGGTCGTCGGCTCGTCCCACCCCGTACGCGACCTCGACCTGGTGGCCGTTCCGGCGCCGGTCGGCGAGCGGCGGCTCGTGCTCGCCAACCGCGGACTGTCGGGCATCGACGGCACGATCTCGACCGCTGTCGGTGCAGCGCTTGCCCGACCGTCGAGCCGCGCACTCGCGTACGTCGGCGACCTGACGTTCCTGCACGACGCCGCCGGCCTGCTGCTTGGCCCCGCCGAGCCGCGCCCGGACCTCATGGTCGTCGTCGCTGCCGACGACGGGGGCAGCATCTTCGGCGTCCTCGAGCCCGGCGCCGCGGAGCACCAGGACGCGTTCGAGCGAGTCTTCGCCACCCCCACCCACGCCGATCTGATGGCGCTGTGCGCTGCCTCAGGCACGCCGTACCGCCGCGTCAGCACCCGCGTTGAGCTGCGTACGGCAATCGCCTCGCCCGTCGGGGGCATCGAGGTCGTCGAGGCGCGGGTCGACCGCGCCGGCAGGCGTACACTCGATGCCGAACTGGGTCGAGCGGTGCACGCGGCACTCACCGGGCTGCTGACCTGAGCGCAGGGCTGACACCCGGTGCCTGCGCCGAACGGTTGGCTATGGTGGCCGATTCGGCTGATGCGGTCCCGCCCTCGGGCGGGTGGGGCAGGGCGACGGCCATACTCGCGGCGAGCGGGACCGCACCTGACGCGACCCTGTGCTGAGTCATCGCGCGGGAGAGAGGCGACTGTGGTTAGCGGTACCGACCGCCTGCACGGCCTGCGCGACTTCGCCCAGGTGGTGTCCTCGAGCGCATCGCTGACCGACCTCGTCGATCAGGGGGCCGTCGTGGCGCTCGGCCTGCTCGGCGCGCACTCGGTGTCGGTCGCGCAGTTCGAGCCAGCCCATGGCCAGGTCAGGGTCCTGCGCAGCCACGGTGACCTCGCCGACTGGGAGCAGGAATGGCCCGACGACGCCACCTGCCCGTCGCCGGACCTTGTGCACGTCCGCGAGGTGACCTCCTCGCCGTACTGGGTTGGTTCCGTCGACGACCCCACGACCTCGCCGGCCGACGTCGAGCTCTTGCGCCGTCGCGGCAAGCGGCACGCGGCAGCGTTTCCCGTCGTGGTGGCGGACCAGGTGTGGGGCGAGGTCTTCGCCACCCGACGTGACACGGCGTTCGGCCCGGAGGAGCTGACGACCGGGCTCACCTTCGCTGGCCTGCTGTCGTCGGGTCTGGCCCGGCTCGACCTGCTCGCGGACCTGGCCCGGCTGGCGTACACCGACCCGCTGACCGGGCTGGCCAACCGGCGTGCCGCCGACGAGTGGCTCGAGAACCGGCTGGCGGCGTCCGAAACCTTCCCGCCGGTCTCGGTCGTGCTGTGCGACATCAACGGGCTGAAGCGGATCAACGACAGCTTCGGACACACCGCGGGCGACGAGCTGGTGCGCGTCGTCGCGGGCCACCTGACCGCCGCCGCGGGTGGCTTGCCAGACACGCTGGCAGCCCGCATCGGCGGCGACGAGTTCGTGCTGCTCATCGACGGAGCCGACGAGCGCACGGTCGAGAGCGTGGTCGCCAAGCTGGCCGGGACCCGGCTGGCCTACGGCGCCGGGATCGCGGTCGGTGCCGCAACGACGGCGTCCCGACCGGCCGGCGCACAGTCGACCACCACGGCGTCCCGGGCCCTGATGCGCCTCGCCGATGCTGCGCAGTACCGGCACAAGCAGACCCACCAGGTGGTCCCCGGCAGTCTCACGTCCGCGACGACGGCCGTCGCTGTTGTCTATCCGCAGGGCGAGGACGACCTCGCCGAGCGAGTCCTCGAGCGCCTCGCGCAGGAGACCGACCAGTCGGTCGAACGGCGCCTCGAGGTCGTCTGCGACCAGGTGGCCAGGGCGTTCGATGTCGCCTCCTGGTGGGTCAGTCGGTGTGAGCCTGGCGACGCGCTGGTCGACGTTCTCGGCCGACTGGTCCGCGATGACGCCAGGGGCGAGCTGGCCCAGGTCGAGTTTGTGTCCGGCACCCGGTTCGACCCCGCCGACTACCCGGCGACCGCTCGTGCGCTGGTCGGTGGCTCCTACTTCGCGAGCCTCACGGAGGGTGAGGCGACAGAGCGGGCAAACCTGGCCCGGATGGGCTACGTCTCCACGCTGGCGGCGGGTGAGCAAGCCGCGAACAGCGTCCAGTGGCTGTGTGAGCTCTTCGGCGACCCGCAAACCTCGGCCGGGCTGTTCGTCGGCCGGCCGTTGCTGCGGGCGCTGGTACACATCGCCGTGCGTGGTGCGGGACACCCGATCGACGCTGGCTGATCCTGCTCGCCCGACCGGACGCCGCGGCGTCCGGGGTCAACCGCCGAGGGCGTCCCGTATGGGAACCAGCTTGGCGTGCGCCTCGGCCAGCTCGGCGTCGGCCCGCGACCCCGCGACGATCCCACAGCCGGCGAACAACCGGATCCGGTCGCCCTCCAGCTGACCGCAGCGCAGGGCCAGACCCCACTCGCCGTCACCATCGGCGTCGATCCAGCCGACCGGCGCCGCGTACCTACCGCGCCCGATGGGCTCCAGCTCGGCGATCAGGTCGAGCGCGGCGGGGGTGGGCGTGCCGCCGACGGCTGCCGACGGGTGCAGCGCCGCGGCCAGGGCGAGCGAGCCAGTGCGGTCCTGCAGCACGCCGGTCACGTCGGTGGCCAGATGCATGACGTTGGGCAGGTGCAGCACGAACGGCGCCTCGGGAACGAACATCGTGCTGCAGTGAGGTGCGAGCGCGTGGGCGACCGAGCGCACCGCGTACTCGTGCTCCTCCAGGTCCTTGCTGCTGCGGGCGAGCGCCCCGGCGAGCGCCAGGTCGTGCTGGTCGTCACCGGTGCGGCGGATCGTGCCCGCGAGCACGCGCGAGGTCACCAGGCCGCGCTCGCGCCGGACCAGCATCTCGGGGGTCGCACCGAGCAGGCCGTCGACGTGGTAGGTCCAGCAACCGTGGTAGGCGTCGGCCAGCCGGCGGACCGGCCAGCGGGGGTCGATCGGCGAGGAGACATGCGCGACGAGGTCGCTGGCCAGGACCACCTTCTCCAGATCTCCGTTGCCGATCCGACGCACCGCTTCCTCCACGGCAGCCGACCACTGCCCGCCGCTGAGCGCGCCGTCGGCGTAGCGCACCCCGCGGGGCGCGACTGCAGGCTCGGCCGCGCGCAGCCGCGCGGCATCCGGCAACCGGCCGGACCCGACCACCGTGACCCAGCTGCGCAGCACGCCGTGGTGGTGGCGCCGTCCAACGACCACCTTCGGTACGACCAGGACCGACTCCCCCGGATCGTCGGCGAACGCGAACGAGCCGAACGCGACCAACCCACTGCCGGGTACCCGCATCTCGTCACGAACCACCGCGCCGTCGACGACCGACCGCCACCACGCGTCGGCGGCCTGAAACCGTTCCGCCCCCCGAGTGCGCACTCGCGCGGCCACGCCCCACCCCACCAGACCTTCGCCCTGGCGGACCCATGTCACCGGCTCGTCAGCAGGCAGCAGGTCGAGCAGCGAGGCCGTAGGGTCGGGCCGGTCCAGCTCGCTCGTGCGCACCACCAGCGGCGTGCCGGCCGGGACGTCGTACACCGCTGAGGCCACCTGGGCAGCGTACGGAGGTTCCGCGCGCCGCCCCCGCCCCGGGCGGTGTTGCAACGCGTCGTGCCAGGCTGCCTCCCGTGACCCGTGCGGGGCTGGACAAGCGGCCGGACGAGGTGTCGGCCATGTTCGACGCGGTTGCCGCCCGCTACGACCTCACCAACGACGTGCTGTCGCTGCTGCTGGACCGCTGGTGGCGCAGGGTCACCGTCCAGGCCGTCGCTGCCGGACCCCAAGACACCGTCCTCGACCTCGCTGCCGGCACCGGTACGTCCAGCGAGCCGCTCGCCCGGCTCGGCGCGACCGTGGTGCCGTGCGACCTGTCGCTCGGGATGCTCGCTGTCGGGAAGGCCGCCCGGCCGGCGCTGCCCTTCACGGCCGGCGACGGGACCCGGCTGCCCTTCGGCGATGGGGTCTTCGACGCGGTGACCATCTCCTTCGGCTTGCGCAACGTCGTCGACACCCGGGCCGCACTGACCGAGCTGGCCCGGGTCACCCGACCCGGCGGCCGACTGGTGGTGTGCGAGTTCAGCCGGCCGACGTTCCCCCCGTTCCGCACCGTCTACGTCGAGTACCTGATGCGGCTGCTGCCGTCCATTGCCCGGGCGGTGTCGTCCGCACCCGACGCCTACGTCTACCTCGCCGAGTCGATCCGTGCCTGGCCCGACCAGGCCGGGCTCGCCCGCCGGATCGGCGTTGCCGGGTGGGACCGGGTTCGCTGGCGCAACCTGACCGGCGGCGTGGTCGCCGTGCACACGGCAACCCGCGCCTGACCCGCCCCTGCCCCCGCACCCCTGCCCCCCGGACGGCCTTCCGCCACTTTGCAGGCAGCCACCACCGCGCAGTCCCCGGTCAGCGCGACCGCGGACGATCCGGACGCTCGCCACCAGGTAGCGTCGAAGTCGAGCAGCGAGTCGCGCCTTGCCCTGCCCGGTGAGAGTGGACAGCCGGGCATACGCCAGCCACTGTCGCAGGCGACCGGGGTCGTGCTCTAGGCCGAGGCACTCCTCGGCATCGCACAGGATGCGGCCCGGGTCACGAACGATCTCGTTGACGACGTACGGATCGGCGGTGTCGAGAACCGGCACTCCGTCCACTGTCGCGACCCGCATGTCGACCAGGCGGCGAAGGTACGCCCCCTCCCGTTGCACGTGCAGACGGCCGGTCGTCGCCGCGAGGACCGGCAACCCTTCGGGCAGCCATGGCAACGGCCACCCGCGTACGGCCGCTCCGGTGACGTGAGCGAACGCTGTGGGGTGCGTGGGGACTCCGAGCTGTGGACAACGCGGCTGGCGACCTGGAGTGGACCGATCCACGATGCGAACTGGCGGAAGGCGGGGGCTCGCGTCGGCGTGTCGTCAACGTGTCTCCGCC
>JACCWP010000157.1 GCA_013697585.1 Nocardioidaceae bacterium | reverse complement strand
GCCTCGTGCCAGTCGTCGGCAGTGTTGACCACCCGCACGGTGAGCCGCCGCAGGTCGCCAGCGGGCTCGAACAGGACTTCCACGCGGGCCTGCAATGGCCACCGCCGCCGCACCAGCTGGCCGCCCGGCAGCGCCTCGATCTCCTCGCCGCCTTCCACCTCGACATCGAAGGCGACCGCGCCGGCACCGAGGTCGAACGGTCCCAGCATCCGCTCGACCTGCACTGCCTCGTCCCAGCTGGTCCAGGTGTCGCTGCCCACCCGCAGCTCGGCAACGGGCACGTGGCTGCCATCGGGCTGGAGCTGCTGCGCGGTGCGCCGTTGAAGCTGGAGGCACCGCAGATAGACCTCGAGCCGCGGCTGCCCTGTCGCGCCCGGTGCCGACCCGGCTGCGGAGGTCGTCCGCACCGGGCACTGCACCTGGTAGTCGGCCTCCTCCCCGACGCCACGGGCGGCGGCGCCGGGCGGACCGAGCACGCCGAACTGCCAGCGCACCTGGTTCTTGCCCGAGGTCGCACGGTAGGGATAGAGGAGGTAGCCCTCGTAGAGCACCGCGTCGGCGGCAAGCCGGGCCAGCGAGAGGCTCATCGCGCGACCTGGTCCCCGGCGCCAGCGAGCAGCGTCTCGACCGTCTCGTCCCAGCTGGTCAGCCCCCGCGCCGCCTTGTACTCGGCGAGCGCCTCCATGGTGTCGCGGCGCATCCGGACCCAGCCGGCGTTGGGGAAGTGTGCGTCCATCAGGTCGCGCCACACCTGCACAGGCAGCCGATAGCTGGACTCTCGGTCCCACGGGATCTGGCTCACGGTGAATCCGCTCGCGCCTCGGGTGAACACGGTCCCGTTGTACAAGAACAGCAGCGGCACCTCGCCGTCGCGGACGCCGCCAAGATACTTCGCGCCCGACACCTCGATGTCGTAGGTGCAGGGCAGCACCAGGTCGACGTCGACGCTGCCGGTGAATCCCTGCACGACCGTGGAGGCGTGCAGCCACAGGAAGGGCCGCAGAGTCTGGGCAAAGCGCTCCCGACCACCGAACAGATCGAGCAGGCCCCGCTCCTCGGCCTCGGAGTAGCGGCGGCGCTGGGGCTCGATCCGTACCTGGCAGCGCAGCGCCAGTGCGTGCACGGTCTCGCCACTGCGCTCCTCGATCCTGATTCGGGCCAGGAGGTTGGGGGCGGCGGCGTACGGCTCGGGGACCACGTCGAGCACGGTGAAGTCGAGCTCGGCCATCAGGCCACCGCGCTCCGGGCGGCGAGCTCGGCGAAGAACGCATCGAGCAGCGCGCGCGCCTCTTGCCCGCCGTCAAAGCCCCGCCAGGCCATCCGCAGCGCCCCGACCAGCTCGTAGCAGCGGTCGACGGGCACCAGGTAGCACTCGGGCTGGGAACGGTCGGGCACCCGCACGATCACGGCTTCCACGTCGGGTGCCATCCCCCCGAGCGCCGGGTTGGCCTCCACGATCCGGTCCCAGGCGCCGAGCGGCAGCTCCGACTCGGTGGCGCCGGCCGGCCCGGGATAGAACGCCACGGTCTGGTCGAGAACCGAGTTGTGGAAGAAGAACGCGAGCCCGACGGGGATCTCCAGCTCGTCCCACTGACCGCCGAACAAGGCAAAGTCGGGGAACGAGAGGTAGCGGACGGGCACGGCGCGGTAGCGCAGGTCGGCACCCTCGGCTGTGAACAGCAGATAGCACGGTCGGCAGGTGCACATCAGTCCGCGGCTGGTCACGTCGACCACGTGCTGGTGCTCCTCGGCCATCGGCGCGGTGCACATCTCGCACCGCTCGCCGGAGCGTGCAGCCGGCCGGCTCGCGCGGATCCGACCCAGCACCGCCAGCGGGCTGTCCTGGGTCATGCGCTCACCGCGCCGGGTACCGCGACCGACACCACGCCGTCTTGCACCAGCAGCGGGAACGGGTCGAGATGGTCGTCGGTGCCGTCGAGCCCTGCGCCCGCCTTGCGCACGTCGTAGTGCGCGCGGCAGGTGGGGCACCGCAGGACGGCGTCGCCGGCGCGGCCCCCGAGCCGCCGTTCGACCACGCCGTCGGCGAGGCTGCCGGTGCAGCGCGGGCAGTGGTCCCGGTAGGCGTACAGGTCGTTGCCGACCCGGGCACCCACCACGGCGACGCCGGCCACGACGAGGCCCGACACCTGACCGGACACCAGAGAGCCGAGCGCCGGGACGTCCTCCCACTGCACCGGCCCGCTGGTGCCGGACCCAGTGGTCGAGCCGGTGGTCGAGCCGGTGGTCGAGGCGGCGTCGAGCCTCGTCCGCAGCGCCGACACCGGTATCACCGAGGTGCCGGACTGGCCGGTGGCGCTGCTGTCGACCGTGGCGTCCTCGACCTCGATCCCGGTGGTCTCCGGCGCGGCCTTGTTGATCGCTGTCTCCACGGCCAGGCTCAGCGTCACCGACGACGACGGGCAGCCGTCACAGCTGCCGAGCATCCTCAAGCGCACCGCCCCCTTCGGGCTTATCCCGAGGAACTCGACGTCGCCGCCGTGCGACCCGAGGTAGGGGCGGACGTCGTCGAGCGCCCGCTGCACCCGGGTCTCGACGCCATAAGGGTGCAGGTCGTGCACCAGCAGCAGGCTGGCGACCAGGTCGTCGCCGGCGAGGGCGTCGAGCAGCTCGTCGTCGAGGCGCCCGCTGTCGTAAGCGATCTCGAGCACCCGCTCCAGCCCGGCCCCATAGAGGTCGACCACCAGGCGCACCAGCTCCTCGGCCCTTTCCTGGGCGACCAGACCGCCGGCCGCAGCCGCGTCCAGCAGTGCCTCGATGCGTACACCGGTCGCCCGGAGGTCGGGTGCGCCCGCTGCGCCGGTGCCCTCCTCCGCCTGCTCTCCTGTCCTCGTCTCGGGCACCGGGGCTCAGTCGCCGGTGACGGACTGGGTGGGCGAGTGCATGGTGCTGAGCTTCTTGCCGCCGCCGAGGTACATGTGCACCCCGCACGGCAGGCACGGGTCGAAGCTGCGCACCGTGCGCATGATGTCGATGCCCTTGAAGTTCTCGCGCTCGTTCTCCTCGAAGATCGGCTGTCCCTGCACCGCGTCCTCGTAGGGGCCCGGTGTGCCGTAGACGTCGCGCGGGTTGGCGTTCCACGGGGTCGGCGGGTAGGGGTGGTAGTTGGCGATCTTGCCGTCGCGGATCACCATGTGGTGGCTCAGCACTCCACGTACGGCCTCGGTGAACCCGCAGCCGATGCCCTCATCGGGCACCTCGAAGCGCTCCCACGTCTTGGTGTGCCCGGCTCGGATCTCGGCCAGGGCCTGCTCGGCGAAGTGCAGCGCGCACGCCGCGGCGTACGCCTGGAAGTAGGTCCGAGCGCGGTTGCGCTCGATGGTGTTCGAGCCGAAGGCCGGGACCTTCCACTCGAAGCTGACCGGCCCCTTGAGCGCGGTCTTGGGCAGGTTGATCTGCACGCTGGTGCCGGTGGACTTGACGTAGCCGATGTCGACGAGACCGGCCAGCGCCGTCGACCAGAGCCGGGCAAGCGGGCCGCCACCGGTGTCCAGGGCCAGGTGATCGTTGCCGTCGTACCACCGCGGGCTCATCACCCAGCTGTACTTGTCGTCCATGTCGCGCTTTTGCGGACGCGGGTTGGTGTGCTGGTTCCACGGGTGCCGGCGGTCGACGGGATTGCCCAGCGGGTCGTTGTTGACGAACATCTCCTGGCCGTCCCAGTCGTCGTAGTACGACGAGCCGAGCAGGATACGGATGCCGAGGTTGATGTCCACGAGGTCGGTGGTGACCAGCTTGCCGTCGACGACGATGCCCGGGGTCACGAACATCTTGCGACCCCAGTTGGTCATGTCCTTGTACTCGAAGTTGCAGTGCTCGGGGTCCTGGAAGGAGCCCCAGCAGCCCAGCAGGGTGCGTCGCAGGCCGACCTGCTCATAGCCGGGCAGCGCCTCGTAGAAGAAGTCGAACAGGTCGTCGTGCATCGGGACGACCTTCTTCATGAACTCGACGTAGCGCATCAGCCGGGTCATGTAGTCGGTCATCAGCTGCACGGTCGCCACCGTGCCCACGCCGCCGGGGTACAGCGTGGAGGGGTGCACGTGGCGCCCCTCCATCAGACAGAACATCTCTCGGGTGTAGCGGCTGACCTGCAGCGCCTCCCGGTAGAAGTCGCCGGTGAAGGGGTTCAGCGCGCGCATGATGTCGCCGATGGTGCGGTAGCCGTGCTCACCACCGTGCGGCGCCTCGGTGGTGTTGGCGCGCTCGAGAACGCCGGGGTTGGTCTCGGCGACCATCTTCTCGCAGTAGTCGACCCCGACCAGGTTCTCCTGGAAGATGTTGTGGTCGAACAGGTACTCGGCGGCCTCGCCGAGGTTGACGATCCACTCCCCCAGGGCCGGCGGCTTCACCCCGTACGCCATGTTCTGCGCGTAGCACGAGCAGGTGGCGTGGTTGTCACCGCAGATGCCGCAGATCCTGCTGGTGATGAAGTGCGCGTCGCGCGGATCCTTGCCCTTCATGAAGATCGAGTAGCCGCGGAAGATCGACGACGTGCTGTGGCACTCGACGACCTCCTTTTGCTTGAAGTCGATCTTGGTGTAGATGCCCAGGCTGCCCACGATCCTGGTGATCGGGTCCCAGGACATCTCCACGAGGCCCTCGCGGGTGGTCTCCGTCTTCGGTTCGCGCATGGTCGATGTCATCTGCCGCTCCTCACCAGGTCCGCTTGGCGCCGGTGACGAGCTCCCGGCCGGGCTTGCGCCACTTGGGCTCCTTGTCCAGAGTCCCCTCCGTTACGGCACGCAATCGTCTGATCGCGGCCCCGTACATGCCTGTCGCCGCCGTCGACAGCTTGCCGCCCGGCGGCTCGTCCATGAACGGCATGAACTTGTCAGGGAAGCCGGGCATGGTGCAGCCGATGCAGATGCCACCGACGTTGGGACACCCGCCCACCCCGTTGATCCAGCCACGCTTGGGAACGTTGCACTTGACCACCGGCCCCCAGCACCCGAGCTTGACGATGCACTTCGGCGAGCCGTACTCGGTGGCGAAGTCGCCCTGCTCGTAGTAGCCCGCCCGGTCACAGCCCTCGTGCACGGTGCTGCCGAACAGCCAGGTCGGCCGCAGCGCGTCGTCGAGCGGGATCATCGGCGCCTGGCCCGTCGCCATGTAGAGCAGGTAGGTGATCGTCTCCGACAGGTTGTCGCCCTGGATCGGACACCCCGGCACGCAGACGATCGGGATTCCTGCCTTGGACTTCCAGTCCCAACCGAGGTAGTCGGGCACGCCCATGGCACCGGTCGGGTTGCCCGCCATGGCGTGGATGCCGCCGTACGTGGCGCAGGTGCCGACCGCGAGCACGGCGGTCGCCTTGGGCGTCAGCCGGTCGAGCCACTCGCTGGTGGTCATGGGCTGGCCGGTCGCCGGGTCGTTGCCGAAGCCGCACCAGTAGCCCTCGTCCTTGATCTTCTCGTTGGGGATCGACCCCTCGACGACCAGTACGAACGGGTCCAGCTCACCACGCTCGGCCTTGAAGAACCAGGACAAGAAGTCGTCGGCCCCGCCCGTAGGTCCGCACTCGAAGTCGATCAGCGGCCAGTGCACGGCGACCCGGGGCAGGCCGGGCAGGGCACCCAGGGCGATCTCCTCGATGCTGGGCTGGGTGGCCCCGGTGAGGGCGACAGAGTCGCCGTCACAGCTAAGCCCGGCGTTGATCCACAGCACGTGGATCAGGGCCTCCTCGGCCTGGGCGGCGGCTTCACGGATGGTCGCAGACGACATCGGCTACCACGCTTCCCGGGGCCTGGCAAACCCTCTCAGGTCGAATGACCCCTGTGCCGCCGGAGCCGGCCATCGGCCCTCTTGCACGGCGATATGTGCATCCTCACCCGCTCCGAGATGATGTCAAGCAAGGCAATCCTGACCTAAGTCCGTGAGCCAGATCACGTGCGTGCGCGTAGCGCGGACCAGTCGGCGGCCAGCCATTCGCACCAGGCGTCAAAACCCTCACCCGTAGTGACCGACAGCGGCAGGATCCTGACGGCGGGGTTGACCGCGCGGCAGTGTGCGACGAGGTCGGCGAGGTCGACGTCCAGGTAGGGAAGCAGGTCGATCTTGTTGATCACGACGACGTCGGCCGCGGCGAACATGTGTGGGTACTTCAACGGCTTGTCGTCACCCTCCGTCACTGACACGACGACCACCTTGGCGGCCTCGCCGAGATCGAACAGCGCGGGACACACCAGGTTCCCGACGTTCTCGATGAACACCAGCGAGTCGTCGACCGGCCCGAGCTCGCGCAGACCGCGAGCGAGCATGTCGGCATCGAGGTGACAGCCGGAACCGGTGTTGATCTGCACGACGGGCGCACCGGTCGCCCGGATCTTCTGGGCGTCGATCAGAGTCTCCTGGTCGCCCTCGATGACCCCCACCACCCGGGTCGGTGCAAGGGTGGTAATGGTGCGGCGCAGCAGCGACGTCTTGCCGGAGCCGGGTGAGCTCATCAGGTTCAGCGCAACGATGCCTCGCTCGGCCAGCCAGCCGCGGTTGTGGCCGGCCAGATGGTCGTTCTTGGCCAGCAGGGCGGTCTCGATCTCGACCGTTCCCGGCACCGGCTCGTGCGGGTGCTCGGGCGGGTGCTCGTGCTCGGGCGGGTGCGCATGCTCGTGCGGGTGCTCGTGCTCGTGCGGGGCCAGTGCCTGCACCCGGATGCCGCCGGTCTCACCGCAGCCGCAGGTTGCGCACACGTCAGACCATCTCCTTGGGCTCGATCGGGCAGAGATCCACCGACGCGACCGCCAGCTCGCGCCCCGCGGTCACCTCCACGTCGGCGCTGCCACAGGGGCAGAGCAGGATCAGGTCGCGCAGGACGAGCTCGGTGCCGCAGCT
>JACCWP010000076.1 GCA_013697585.1 Nocardioidaceae bacterium | reverse complement strand
CCGGCGCGCAGTTCCTGCACGTCTACAAGCCACGTGGCTGGATCGACGCCGGGCAGGCCGGCCCGCTGGGCTGGACGGTTCCAGCGGCGTTGGGCGTCTGTGTCGCCGACCCTGAGTCGACCGTCGTTGGCCTGTCCGGCGACTACGACTTCCAGTTCCTGGTGGAGCAGCTCGCCTGTGGTGCGCAGTTCAAGCTGCCCTACATCCAGGTGGTGGTGAACAACTCCTACCTCGGGCTCATCCGCCAGGCGCAGACCAGCTTCGAGATGGACTACTGCGTACAGCTTGCCTTCGAGAATGTGAACTCACCGGAGTTGGACAGCTACGGCGTCGACCACGTCAAGGTGGCGGAGGGGTTGGGATGCAAGGCCGTCCGGGTGCGCGACCCCCAGGAGCTGGTCGCCGGGTTCGAGAAGGCGCTGGCGATGATGGCCGAGTTCCGGGTGCCGGTCGTCGTCGAGGTGATCCTCGAGAAGGTCACCAACATTGCCATGGGCACCGAGCTGAACAACGTCACCGAGTTCGAGGAGCTGGCAGACGCCGAGTAGCCGCGGAGGACCGGCCGGATCGGGTCTGGCAACGGTCAGCCGCCGAGCGCACCAATGCGCCGACCGGTGGGGAGGATGGCCGCATGCTCACACTTGACGACGCCCTCGCCCTCGCGCTCTGCTCCGCCGCCCACACCGCCGCCGACAAGACCGGCGTCCCGATGTCGGTCGCGGTGACCGATGCTGGCGGGCACCTGCTCGCGCGCTCACCCGCATGGACGGCGCCCCCTGGGTCAGCGCGGACGTCGCGCAGGGCAAGGCGTGGGCGGCCGCGGCGTACGGGCAGCCGAGCCACGCTCAGCGGCTCAAGGCCGCCGACCTGCCCAACTTCGCTACTGCGCTGACGGCCATGACCCATGGCCGCTACACACGAATTCAGCTCGACGCGGTCGCGTCCCATGTCCGGTGTAAAGCGGACGGACGTGGGTTCACGCTCATGGGCAGGTTAGGCGACGGCGCCGACAGCGGCGGTGCTCGTCGGGTCGGTCATGGTGGGTGTGTCGGGTCGTAGCTGGGTGGGTGGGTCGAGCAGAGCGCGGCGCAGGTCATGCAGCAGCCGGGTGCCGTCGGCGGTCATGGTGAACCCGCGCCAGCCGCGGGAGGCGCGGTCGAGCACCGCCCAGACCAGGGAAAGGCAGCTGGCCTCGCCGGGCAGCCGGCCGATGACTTTGACCCGGCGACGGGTCTCCCCCGAAGGTGCGTTCGATGAAGTTGGAGTGCCGGATCCGGCGGTGGTGCTCGACCGGGAACCGCAGGTAGGCCGTCAGCTGGTCGCGGTCGGACGGCAGGCACTTGACTGCGGCGGGGTAGGTCGGTTGGTACTGCTTGGCGAACGCGTCGATGCGGGCTTGGACGATGCGCACCAGGTCCGGGCCGGGTTCGGTGTCCAGACCCGCGGTGTCGCAGATCGCCCAGTAGGCGGACCTGATCTCGTCGTGGGCGCCGGCGGGGACCTTGGCCAGCACGTTGCGGGCGCGGTGGATGATGCAGCGCTGGCGCAGCGAGTGGGCGAAGCCGGTCTCGGCGGCGTTGATCAGACCGCCGGCGCCGTCGGAGATGATCAGCAGCGGCGGGCGCAGCCCGCGGCCCTTGAGGTCGTCGAGGAAGTCGGCCCAGGCGTCGGTGGACTCGCTGCCGCCGGGCGCCAGCCCGCAGACCACCGGCTTGCCGCCGGTGTCGATGCCCCAGGCGGCGAGCACCGGCTCGGCGCGGGCTCCGGGGTGCATCTTGAAGCAGGAGCCGTCCAAGTACAGGTAGTCCGCCTCGACGTCGTCGAGGCGCCGGGCAGCCCACACGTCGAAGTCGGTCTTGATCGCCTGGCAGACCCTGGACACGGTCGACTTCGACAGCGCCGCCTCCGCGCCGAGCGCGTCGCCAAGGGTGGCCTCGACGTCGCGGACCGACAGGCCACGGACAAACCCGGCGATCACCAAGCTCTCCAGCGCGTTGGTCCTGGTCACCCCGGCGCCGAACAGCCGCGAGGCGAACCTCTCGGTGGTGCCGCGCAGCTTCGGCCGGGCCACCGTCACCGGGCCCGTGGTGGTCTTGACCGTGGTCGGGCAGTAGCCGTTGCGGCTACCCGCTCGGGCATCGTCAACGGGCTCGGCCCGCTGATAGCGGGCCCGGCCGAGGTACTCGGTGACCTCGGCCTCCACCGCGGCCTGGATGATCAGGCGGGCGCCGAGGCGGGCGACGTCCTCGAGCACCTCGACCAGGTCACGGTCGGCGGTGAACAGGGCGTCGAGCTCGGCACGGATCTTGTCGGTGGGCGATACTCGTGCAGACACGGGCGTGGGTCCCTCCTCGAGAGCTTGCCGGCTTCGAGCAGAACCTACGTCCGTCGTCATTTACCGCTGGAAGGACACGACCTGACGGCCTCCGCCGGGGCGGTTGGTCGCTCAGAGGTAACTAGACGATTCCGGGAGGACCTGTGTCAGGCCAGACCCGGTTCAGGTGTCCGGCGGGACGTTCTCTCGCGGCTGCTCACATGCCTGCCAGGTGGGCTCAGCGCTTGTGCCTGGACGTGAGCGGACGACCCGCACACAATCGCTCCTGCTCTGCAGACGACGGAGTTGCGTCCAGCAGAGTGGTGTACGGATCCCGGTGAGCGTGTGCGTCCACAGCCCGACGGGACGGCCGACACGGCCGAGCTGGTGCTGGAGGACCGGTTCTCGATGGTCCCAGAG
>JACCWP010000058.1 GCA_013697585.1 Nocardioidaceae bacterium | reverse complement strand
CGCCAGGCACCCGTCGTGCGACGTCGGCGACGTGCGCGGCCACCCCTTCAGCGAGGGACTGCGCGAGGTCGCGCCGGGCACCGTGGTCGGCGAGCACGCGGTCGCCTCGCGGCCGCTCCACCGCAGCGGCAAGCGTCCACGGGCCGGCGACCTGCAGCTTGAGCGGACCTAGGTGCCCCTGGGTGTGCTCCTCGAGCGCGTCGAGGTCCTCGGCCAGCTGCGACCGGGCGCGGCGCTGGTCGATCCCCGGCGCGTCGGTCAGTCGCCAGCCGGCCGGTTGCAGGTCGGCTCCCAGCCCGGCAAGCAGCCCCACCGCCCGCCCGACCATTCCCGCGGGTGCACCGCGGGTCGCCAGCTCGGGCAGGTGCGGCAGGTCTGGCAGCTCGTCGACGACGAGCCGGACCGCCGCGCGCACGTTCTCCCCCGGCAGCGACCCCACCCCGGTCGCCCGGACAGCGACCCGACCGATCTCGTGACCCTGTGGTTGCTCCGACCTCCGCAACGTCACGACATCCGTCCTGGGGGGCCGGACACGGTGCCGCTGCAGATCACCCTGGTGCCGTCGTACGCGACCATCGTCTGCCCGGCGGCAACACCGTCGGCAGGTCGCTCGAGCTCGGCTGTGAGCTGGTTGGCCTCGACAGTGATCGACGCCGGCAGCTGCTCGCCGTGCGCCCGCAGCTGCACGCACGCGTCGAACGACGACCGCGACGGACCCATGCCCCACACCACCCCATCGGCTCGCACGTGCGATGTCGCTAGCGACTCGCGTGGGCCGACCGTGACCGTGCCCGACACCGGTTCGATGCCGAGCACGTAGCGCGGCCGACCGTCGGCGGCCGGGGTGCCGAGTCGCAGCCCGCGCCGCTGGCCGACGGTGAAGGAATGGCTGCCGTCGTGACGGCCGACCGTCACCCCCGACTCGTCGACCAGGTCACCGGGCCGCTCCCCCAGGTTCCGGCGCAGGAACCCCCTGGTGTCGCCGTCGGGGATGAAGCAGATGTCGTGGCTGTCCGGCTTGGCTGCCACCGACAGCCCACGGCGGGCTGCCTCGGCGCGCACGTCGGTCTTGACCATCTCGCCGAGCGGGAACATGGCGCCGGCGAGCTGCGCGGGCCGGAGCACCGCCAGCACGTACGACTGGTCCTTGGCGTCGTCGACCGCGCGGTGCAGCTCAGGACCGTAGGGACCGTTCAGCACACGTGCGTAGTGACCGGTCACCACTGCGTCGAAGCCCAGTGCGAGGGCGCGGTCGAGAACGGCGGCGAACTTGATCCGCTCGTTGCACCGCACGCACGGGTTGGGGGTACGACCCGCGGCGTACTCGGCAACGAAGTCGTCGACAACGTCGGCGGCGAACCGTTCACTGACATCCCAGACATAGAACGGGATCGCGAGCACGTCGGCCGCGCGCCGGGCGTCGTCAGCGTCCTCGCGCGAGCAGCAGCCCCGGCTGCCGCTGCGAAGGGCGGGACTGCTGCGCGACAGGGCGAGGTGCACGCCAGTCACGTCATGCCCGGCATCGGCTGCGCGGGCCGCGGCGACCGCCGAGTCGACGCCGCCGGACATCGCGGCCAGGACGCGCATGGCTCATCGCCTCCCGACAGGCCCGGCAGTCGGCTTGGCAGCGCGGGCGCGCTCGACGACCGGTGCGATGGCGTCGACGAACGCCTGCACGTCAGCAACGTTCGAGGTGCGGCCGAGGCTGATCCGCAATGCACCGGAGGCGGCCGCCTCCCCGCGTCCCATCGCCAGCAGCACATGGCTCGGCTCGGGCACCCCGGCCGAGCACGCGGAGCCGGTCGAGCATTCGACGCCCCGCGCATCGAGCAACATCAGCAGCGCGTCACCGTCACATCCGTCGAACGTGAGGTGCGCGATGCCGGGAAGCCGCTCGGCGGCGTTGACCGTGTGCACGTCGGGAACCGCGGCGCGTACGCCCCGCTCCACGAGGTCGCGGAGCTCCTCTCGTCGTGCCGACTCGGCCGCCCGGTGCTCGACCGCGTGGGTCAGGGCCACGGCAAGGCCGAGAACGGAAGCCACGGCCAGCGTGCCGGAGCGGACGTCTCGTTCCTGCCCGCCGCCGTGCAGCAACGGCACCGGATCGAGCTCGCGGCGCACGAGCAGCGCGCCGGTCCCCACCGGTCCACCGAGCTTGTGCCCCGAGACGGTGAGCGCGTCGACACCTGAGCCGCCGAAGTCGACCGGCAGCGCACCCGCCGCCTGCACGGCGTCGGAGTGCACGGGGATGCCGTGGGCGTTGGCGAGCGCGACCACCTCGGCGACGGGCTGGACCGTGCCTACCTCGTTGTTTGCCCACATGCAGGTGATCAGCGCGACGTCGGTGGGATCGCGCGCGATCGCTGCGGCGACCGCGCCGGGACGCAGCCGGCCGCCGTCGTCGACCGGTAGCAGCTCGACCTCGGCACCCTGGTGAGTTGCCAACCAGGCCGCGGCGTCGAGCACGGCGGGATGCTCGACCGCACCCACGAGGACCCGGCGACGGCGCGGGTCGGCGGCGCGTCGCGCCCAGTAGATGCCCTTGACCGCAAGGTTGTCGCCCTCCGTGCCACCCGCCGTGAGGACCACCTCGGAGGGCCGCGCGCCGAGGGCGGTGGCGATCTGCTCGCGCGAGTCTTCGACCTGCTTGCGTGCCCTCCGACCGGACGTGTGCAGCGACGAGGCGTTGCCGACCTCGGACAGGGCGGCGTGCACCGTCGCCACCGCTGCCGGAAGCATCGGGGTGGTCGCCGCGTGGTCGAGGTAGTGGGTGGTCGCCGCCATCATCGTCAGCGTAGTCAGCGGCGACCACGGGTCGACGGTGGCTGGGAGGGCCGGGTGGTCACGCCGCTCTCGCCGGTCCTTGCCCCCACGCTGCGCCTGACGTCTCGCGGCAGTTCTGCCGCGTGTCGCCCGCCAAACGTCAGGATCAGCGTGCCGATCAGCCCTTGCGCTGCCGGACCGCCTCGGCCGCCTGCGGGAGCACGGACTTGAGGTCGCCGACGACGCCAAAGTCGACCAGCTCGAAGATCGGTGCCTCGGCATCCTTGTTCACGGCAACGATCGTGCGCGAGGTCTGCATGCCGGCCCGGTGCTGGATGGCGCCGGAGATTCCGCACGCAACGTAGAGCTGGGGGGACACGGTCTTGCCGGTCTGGCCGATCTGATAGCTGTGCGGGTACCAGCCCGAGTCGACCGCAGCCCGGGAGGCGCCGACCGCAGCGCCGAGCGCGTCGGCGAGCTCCTCGACCGGGGCGAAGTCGCCGCCGGTGCCACGCCCACCCGAGACCACGATCGCGGCCTCCGTCAGCTCCGGACGCCCCGATCTCTTGCGCGGCTCACGGTTGACAACGCGCGCCGCCTTGGCGGCGTCGGACACCGTGATCTCGACGGGCGCCTCGACTGCTGCGCCGTCGGCCAGCTCCGGGGTCGTCGAGTTGGGCTTGACCGTGATGATCGGCGTACCGGTCGTGACCCGTGCCTGCACGGTATAGCTGCCGGCGAACACCGACTGGGTCGTGACCGGACCGTCGGCGCCGGCGACCACGTCGACCGCGTCGGTGATCAGACCGGAACCGCACCGGACGGCGAGCCGGCCGGCGATCTCCTTGCCCTCGAGGCTGGACGACATGAGCACCGCGGTGGGAGCGGCCTGCTCGACCAGGTGTGCCAGGGCCTCGGCCTTGGGCACCACGAGGTAGTCGCTCATGTCCGGCGAGTCGACGACATAGACCTTCTCGGCGCCGTACGCGCGCAGCGACTCCCTTGCGTCGTCGATGCCCGGTCCGATGAACACCGCTGCCGGCTCACCGAGCCGGCGGGCAAGTGTCAGCAGCTCGTAGGTGGTCTTGCCGACGGCGCCTTCGACGTGGTCCACGAGTACCAGGACCTCACTCAACTCGGCTCTCCTCGCTCACACGAACTTCTGGCCCACGAGGTAGTCCACCAGCCGGCCGGCACCGTCACCCTCGTCAATGACGACCTCACCCTGGCTGCGTGGTGGCCGGGCCTCGGTGCTCGCGACGACGCTCCAGGCGGCCGACAGGCCCACGTCGGCCGGGTCGACGCCGATGTCGGCGAGAGACCACCTATCGACCGGCTTCTTCTTCGCCGCCATGATCCCCTTGAACGAGGGGTATCGGGGCTCGTTGATCTGGTCGGTCACGCTGATCACCAACGGGGCTTCGGCTTCGACGGTCTCGGTGGCGAGATCGCCGTCACGGCGCACGGTGACCTGGGTGCCGTCGACGACGACCTCGGCGGCGTACGTGAGCTGCGGGACACTCAACCGCTCGGCGAGCATCGCCGGGACGACACCCATCGAGCCGTCGGTCGAGGCCATGCCGCACAGCACCAGGTCCCAGCCGCCGATCCTGTCGATCGCCCTGGCCAGGACCTGCGAGGTCGCGAGCGCGTCCGAACCGGCGATCGCGCCATCCACGACGTGCACCCCGGAGTCGGCACCCATCTGCAACGACTTGCGCACAGCGTCGGACGCGGGCTCAGGCCCGACGGTCAGGACGACCACCTCGCCCCCGTCACCTGCCGTGTCACGGATCTTGAGCGCCTCCTCGAGTGCGTACTCGTCCAGCTCCGACAGCAGCCCGTCGACCCCCGCCCGGTCGACGGTGTGGTCGGAATCGTCGAAGCGGCGGCTGGCCGCGGCATCGGGGACGTGCTTGACACACACGACGATCTTCATGGGACTCATCATCGGCCTTCGAACTCTGCCTTGCCGGGGCCGTTCTCGACGAAGGACCGCATCCCGATGACCCGGTCCTCGGTGGCGAACAGTCCGCTGAACGCCTGCCGCTCGATCTCCAGGCCGGTCTCGAGGTCGGTCTCCAGGCCACGATCGATGGCCTCCTTGGCCGCGCGCAGCGCGAAGGCCGGCCCGTTGGCGAAGCGGCCGGCCCATGCGGTCGCGGCGGCGTAGACGTCTGACCCGGGTTCGACTCGGTCGACCAGGCCGATCCGCAGCGCCTCGTCGGCTCCGACGAGACGGCCAGTGAACACGATGTCCTTGGCCCGGCTGGGGCCGACCAGCCGGGCCAGTCGCTGGGTGCCACCTGCGCCCGGCATGATGCCGAGCTGGATCTCGGGCTGCCCGACCTTGGCGTCGTCGGCGCAGAACCGCACGTCGGCGCACAGGGCCAGCTCGAGCCCGCCACCGAGCGCGTACCCGCAGATCGCAGCGACCACCGGCTTGGGGATGCGTGCGACCGCCGACAGCGACGACTGCAGTGCGCCAGACCGGGCGACCATGTCGGTATACGACATGTCCACCATCTGCACGATGTCGGCACCGGCCGCGAACACCCGGTCGCCACCGTAGACGACCACCGCCCGCACGTCCTCGCGTGCGGCCGCCTCGGCCGCGGCGGCGCGGATCTCCTCCTGCATCGCCACGTCGAGGGCGTTCATCTTCGGCCGGTCGAGGCGGATCGTTCCCACCGCGTCGGCAACCTCGAGCCGTACGAGCTCGCCCACTGTCGCTCCTCGCTGCCTGCCGGGTGGTCGGACCGGCCGAGCGTAGTCGAGGCAGGATGACGCCTCGTGACCACTGGCCAACCGGACAGTCCCCCACCACTGGGAGCGACCGCGACCACGCACGGCACCACGTTCGCGGTCTGGTCGCCAGGGGCCACCCGGGTCGAGGTGTGCCTGTTCGACGGGCCTGACGCGGGCTTACCCGCCGAGACCCGGGCCGTGCTGACCAAGTGCACGCAAGGCGTCTGGGCCGGCACGGTGCCGGGGGTCGGGCCGGGCAGCCGGTACGGGTTTCGCGCCGACGGCCCCTACGATCCCGCTCGGGGTCAGCGGTTCAACCCGAACCGGCTGCTGCTGGACCCCTATGCCCGCGCGGTGGCGGGCACCTTCGACGCTCACGGCCCGGTGTACGACCGGGTCGACGGCTGGGCGCTCGACTCGGCGGCCTACGTACCCAAGGGCGTGGTCGTCGACGACTCGTTCGACTGGGGCGACGACCAGGCACCACGGCGGTCCTGGGCCGACACCGTCATCTACGAGGCGCACGTTCGTGGGTTGACGATGCGACACCCGGCGGTGCCCGACCAGCAGCGCGGCACGTACGCCGGTCTGGCACGTCCCGCCGTCGTCGACGAGCTGGTCCGGCTCGGTGTGACCGCGGTGGAGCTGCTGCCCGTGCAGCAGTTCGTCAGCGAGCCCGTGGTGCTCGGACGCGGATTGGTCAACTACTGGGGCTACAACACGCTCGGGTTCTTCGCCCCGCACGGCGCGTACTCGTCGTGCGGCGACACCGGCGGACAGGTGAGCGAGTTCAAGCAGCTGGTCAAGGCGTTCCACGCGGCCGGCATCGAGGTGCTGCTCGACGTCGTCTACAACCACACCGCGGAAGGGCCAGCGGGTGGACCCACGCTGTCGCTGCGGGGGCTCGGCGACGCGGCGTACTACCGACGGCGCGCAGACGGCAACTACGACGACCTCACGGGGTGCGGAAACACGCTCGCTGCCTCTCACCCCGCCGCGCTGCGACTGGTGCTGGACTCGTTGCGGTACTGGGTCACCCAGATGCACGTGGACGGGTTCCGCTTCGACCTCGCGTCGGCGCTCGCGCGTACGCCCCACGGCCCCGACGCGCACGCCCCGCTGCTGACCGCGATCGGTCAGGACCCCGTGCTGCGGGACGTCAAGCTGATCGCCGAGCCGTGGGACGCGACCGGCGAGGGCTACCTGCTGGGACGCTTCCCGCCCGCGTGGCGGGAGTGGAACGACCGCTACCGGGACACGGTGCGCGATTTTTGGCGCGGTCGGTCGGCCGGGGTGCGCGAGCTGGCGACCAGGCTGTCGGGGTCGAGCGACCTGTACGCCGACGACGGCCTGCGCCCCGGCGGATCGGTCAACTTCGTGACCGCGCACGACGGCTTCACGCTGCGCGACGCAGTGTCGTACGAGCACCGGCACAACCAGGCCAACGGGGAGGACAGCCGTGACGGCCACCCGGACAACCGCACGTGGAACGGCGGGGTCGAGGGTGAGACCGACGATCCCGACGTGGTGGTCGTGCGGCAGCGGCAGGCGGCGAACCTGCTCGCGACCCTGCTGCTGTCCAACGGTGTCCCCATGCTCACCGCGGGCGACGAGCGGGGACGTACGCAAGCGGGCAACAACAACGCCTTCTGCCATGACTGCGAGCTCACCTGGGTCGACTGGACCGCCCTCCCCCGCTGGCAGCACCTCACCGACCTCACGGCCGACCTGCTCGCGCTGCGTCGCGAGTGCGCCGCGCTCCGCCCAGGTCGGCCGCTCGCCTGGTGGCACCCCGACGGACGCGAGCTCGTCCATGAGGACTGGCACGACCAGCAGCTCGCGACGCTGGGCATGCTGCGCAGCGCAGGGCCCGCCGACGCCGGACTGCTGGTCTGGCTGCACGGCGGTGATCGGCCCGCCGACCTGGTCCTGCCCGGCCACGGCGAGTCACCCGGCTGGGACGTGCTGCTCGACACGAGCGGCACCCATCGAGCTCGTACCGCCGAGCCTGGTCATGTTCTGCCGGTCCCGCCCCGCACACTGGTAGTGCTCCGCTCGCACTGACCCACCTCGCCCTCCGCCGCCCCGCCGCGCACCCGGATCCACCGGTCGTACGCGCCCACCGGCCGGTATGAGCACCGCCTGCGCACCGGCGCGACATTCCTCGGCGGTGTCGGCGAGCTGGCGGGACATGGTCCCGCGCGCGTCAGGTGTCGACCGGGGGGGTCGGCGCCTGTGGCCACACCACGAGCCCCATCTCCGCACGGCTCGCCAGCAGCTCGTGCTGCGGCAGCACCCGCACGGTGTAGCCGAACGGGCCGGTCGTCTCAAGCTTGACCTCGCCGGCGAACCGGTGTCGACCGCCCTCGTAGCCCTCGGTGTGCGACAGGTCGACAGACCGTGCCAGGCTCAGCGTGTCGTCGTCGCGAGTGGTCCCATGCACCACCTCGACTCGCACGTCGCCCGCAGCCAGACCGGTGAGCGAGACGTAGACCTGCACCGCGAGGGTCGAGCCCACCTCGGGGGAGTCCCCGATGCCCGATGTCTCGATATGCTCGATCCGCACGCTGCTCCACGCCCTGCGCACGGAGCGCTTCCACTCGGCCAGCTGCCGGGCTCGCGCATGGTCGCCGCGCAGGGTCCGTCCGGTGGCCGCGGCCGGGACGTACAGCTCCAACACGTAGTCGCGCACCATCCGGGTGGCGAGCACCTTGGGTCCGAGCGACCTCAGCGTGTGGCGCACCATCTCGAGCCAACGCAGCGGGAGGCCGTGCTCGTCGCGGTCATAGAAGCGGGTGGCGACCTCGTCCTCGATCAGGTCGTAGAGCGCCTGCGCCTCGATGTCGTCGCGGCGATCGACGTCGTCGACGCCGTCGGCGGACGGGATCGCCCAGCCGTTGCTGCCGTCGTACCACTCGTCCCACCAGCCGTCTAGGATCGACAGGTTGAGCCCGCCGGCGAGGGCGGCCTTCATACCGGACGTGCCACACGCCTCGTACGGGCGCAGCGGGTTGTTCAGCCAGACGTCGCAGCCGGGATAGAGCGACTGCGCCATGCCGATGTCGTAGTCGGGCAGGAACACGATCCGGTGCCGGACCCTGGGATCGTCGGCGAAGCGCACGAGCTCCTGGATGAGCTTCTTGCCGCCGTCGTCGGCCGGATGTGACTTGCCGGCGATCACCAGCTGCACCGGGCGCTCCGGGTGGAGCAGCAGTGCCGTGAGCCGCTCCGGGTCGCGAAGCATCAACGTCAATCGCTTGTACGACGGCACCCGGCGGGCAAAGCCGATCGTCAGCACGTCGGGATCGAGCACGCCGTGCACCCAACCGAGCTCGGCGGGCGAGTGCCCGCGCTGCAGCATCGACAGCCGCAACCGGCGGCGGGCATCGGCAACCAGGCGGCCGCGCAGCACCCGCTTGGTCGACCACACCACCTCGCCGGGAACCTGGTCTGCGACATCGAACGCATCGCCTGCGTCGCTCGTGGCGAGAGCGGCAACCTCTGGGGCGAGCCAGGTGGGAGCGTGCACCCCGTTGGTGATCGACGTGATCGGCACCTCTGCGGCGTCGAAGCCCGGCCAGAGCCCGGCGAACATCGAGCGGCTCACGTCGCCGTGCAGCGCGCTCACCCCGTTGGCACGCTGGGCCAGCCGCATCCCCATGACCGCCATGTTGAACACCCCGGGGTCTCCCCCGGCGTAGTCCTCGGCGCCGAGCGCCCGGATCCGCTCGACCGGCAGCTCGGCGACGGCGTTGTCGCCGCCGAAGTACTGCTCGATCAGGTCGACAGGAAACCGGTCGATGCCGGCCGGAACCGGCGTGTGGGTGGTGAACAGAGTGCCAGAGCGGGTGATCTCCACCGCGGTGTCGAAGTCGACGGCGTCCCCCTGGACGAGCTCGCGGATGCGTTCGAGGCCTAGGAAGCCCGCGTGTCCCTCGTTGCTGTGGAAGACCTCCGGGGCCGGCACCTGGTGGATCCGGCAGTAGGTGCGCACGGCGCGAACGCCGCCGATGCCGAGCAGCATCTCCTGCAGCAGGCGGTGCTCCGCGCCGCCGCCGTACAGCCGGTCGGTCACGTCGATTCCTGACCCGTCACCCTTGGCCGCCTCGGAGTCGAGCAGCAGCAGCGGCACCCGCCCGACCTGCGCTATCCAGATGCGAGCCGAGAGGCGCTGGCCATCCGGCAGCCCGATCGTCACGTGCGGTACCGACCCGTCGGTGTCACGCAGCAGCGTGAGCGGCAGGCCGTCCGGGTCGTTGACGGGGTAGGTCTCCTGCTGCCATCCCTCGCGAGACAGCGACTGGCGGAAGTAGCCGCGGCGATAGAACAGCCCGACCCCGATGATGGGCACGCCCATGTCGCTGGCGGCCTTGAGGTGGTCGCCTGCCAGGATGCCGAGACCGCCGGAGTACTGCGGGAGCACCTCGGTGATCCCGAACTCGGGTGAGAAGTATGCGATCGACGTCGGCACCCCGGCGCGGGCGCTCGCCGACTTCTGGTACCAGCGAGGGCCGCGCAGGTAGTCCTCCAGGTCGTCGTACGCGGCCGCAAGCCGCTGCAGGAACGTCTGGTCCTCGGCGAGCTGGTCGAGCCGCTCGCTGGACAGCGCGCCGAGCAGACGCACCGGGTCGTGACCGGTCGCTGCCCAGAGCTCCGGGTCGATCGCCGCGAACAGGTCCTGGGTCTCGAGGTGCCACGACCACCTGAGGTTGGTCGCGAGCCCGCCGAGGGGGGACAACGGATCGGGCAGCACGGGGCGGACGGTGAACCGTCGGATTGCACGCACCGAGTCACGTTACCGGGACGGTGGCTGCGGCACGCTCGCGGAGTCTTTGCAGGATCCGCTGCAGGATTGAAAGCAGTGCTGACCTTGCTCTTCGAACCCGCATTGCGGAGGAGGACGGTGGGCGCTGCGGAGGGGGCGGCGGCACGCGTCTGTCCGGCAGAGTCGGCCGGCGGGTGCGGTTTCGTACCAGCCGGCCACGCTCGCTAGGTTGACGTCCGATGACCACGCGCATACCGATCATGGACGTCCACCCTGTGGTCGAGGGCGGTGCGCACCCGGTCAAGGGAGTCGTTGGCGAGTCGTTCCCCGTCATGGCGAGTGTCTTCCGCGAGGGGCACGACCTCCTCGGCGCCGAAGTCGTGCTCCGCGGCCCCGACGCGGTGGACCGGCCCCCCGTACGCATGCGCAAGCTCCCCCACCCCCCGGACCGTTGGGTGGGCGATGTCACGCCCGACGCAGAGGGGTCCTGGACATTCCGGGTGCAGTCATGGGGTGACCCTGTCGGTACCTGGCAACATGACGCCGCGGTCAAGATCGCGGCCGGGGTCGATGTCGCCCTGATGCTGGCCGAGGGCGAGGCCGTGCTGGAGCGTGCCGCCACGGCACTGCCCAGCGGCTCCGGCGCGGACCGACAGGTCCTTCGCGACGCCGCCACGGCGTTGGCCGACGAACGTCGACCGGTCGAAGTCAGGCTTGCGGCGGGCACCTCTCCCGAGGTCGACGCGGCACTGTCGCGGCACCCGCTGCGCGAGCTGCTGGGGTCGAGCCCGGCATATCCCGTCTTCGCCGACCGTCCTCGAGCGCTGGTCGGCTCCTGGTACGAGTTCTTCCCCCGCTCCGAGGGCGCCTCTCACGACGGCTCGGGCGCGGTCGTTCCCGGGACCCTCAAGACCGCGGTCGACAGGCTGCCGGCCGTGGCCGAGATGGGCTTCGACGTCATCTACCTCCCACCGGTGCACCCGATCGGCCGGGTCAACCGCAAGGGTCCCAACAACACGCTCGTCCCCGGTCCGCGCGACCCCGGCTCACCGTGGGCGATCGGCGCCGCCGAGGGGGGGCACGATGCCATCCACCCCGACCTCGGTGACTTCGCCGACTTCGATGCGTTCGTCACCCGGGCGCGTCAGCTGGGCCTCGAGGTCGCCCTCGACCTAGCACTGCAGTGCGCGCCCGACCACCCCTGGGTCACGGCACATCCGGAGTGGTTCACCACCCGGGTCGACGGCACGATCGCTTACGCGGAGAACCCGCCCAAGAAGTACCAGGACATCTACCCGCTCAACTTCGACAACGACCCGACGGGCCTCTATGCCGAGGTGCTGCGCGTGGTCCGGCTCTGGATGGACCACGGAGTCCGAATCTTCCGGGTCGACAACCCGCACACCAAGCCGCTGGACTTCTGGGAACGGCTGCTCGCCGAGGTGCGGGGCACCGACCCCGACGTCGTGTTCCTGGCCGAGGCATTCACCAGGCCGGCGATGATGCGCGCGCTCGGGACCATCGGCTTCCACCAGAGCTACACCTACTTCACCTGGCGCAACGAGGCTCCCGAGCTCGCCGACTACCTGCACGAACTGAGTCACGAGACCAGCCACGTCTTGCGACCCAACCTGTTCGTCAACACCCCGGACATCCTCACCGCCTACCTCCAGTACGGGGGCCCGGCGGCATTCAAGCTGCGCGCGGTCCTCGCCGCGACCGGATCGCCCAGCTGGGGCGTCTACGCCGGCTTCGACCTGTACGAGCACGTGGCGGTACGGCCCGGAAGCGAGGAGTACCTCGACTCGGAGAAGTACCAGATACGGGTACGCGACTGGGACGCCGCCGCCCGAGACGGCCGCACCCTGGCGCCCTACCTCACCCGGCTGAACGAGATCCGGCGCGCGCACCCAGCCCTGCAGCGGCTGCGCAACCTCACCGTGCACAAGAGCGACAACGAGCAGATCCTCTGCTTCAGCAAGCGAACCGTGACCGAGACCGCGGCCGGCACGGTCGACGACGTGGTGATCGTGGCGGTCAACGTCGACGCGCACCACGCACACGAGACGACCGTCCACCTCGACATGCCAGCCCTGGGCATGGGCTGGTCCGACACGTTCAGCGCGGTCGACGAGATCAGTGGCGAGGCCTGGCACTGGGGCGAGCACGACTACGTACGGCTCGACCCGACCCGCGAGCCGGCGCACATCCTGTCCGTGCGGAAGAACCACTGACATGGCTCTCGAGCACGACCCCGGCTGGTTCAAGCGCGCGGTCTTCTACGAGGTCCTGGTCCGGAGCTTCAAGGACTCCAGCGGTGATGGCGTTGGTGACTTGGACGGCCTGGCCGACAAGCTCGACTACCTCAGCTGGCTCGGCGTCGACTGCCTCTGGCTGCCGCCGTTCTTTCCCTCCCCGTTGCGCGACGGGGGCTACGACGTCGCCCACTTCACCGAGGTGGCTGACGACATCGGCGACATCGAGCAGTTCAAGCGGTTCCTCAATGCCGCGCACCAGCACGGCATTCGCGTGATCATCGACTTCGTCATGAATCACACGTCTGACCAGCACCCCTGGTTCCAGGCCTCGCGCGCCGACCCCGACGGACCGTACGGCGACTTCTACGTGTGGTCCGACACCGATGATCTCTACAAGGATGCGCGAATCATCTTCGTCGACACCGAGTCGTCGAACTGGACCTGGGACCCGGTGCGCGGACAGTACTTCTGGCACCGCTTCTACGGCCATCAGCCCGACCTCAACTTCGACAACCCCGCGGTGCACGAGGCGATCACCGAGGCGCTCGACTTCTGGCTCGACCTGGGCATCGACGGTTTTCGACTCGACGCCGTGCCCTACCTCTATGAGCGCGAGGGTACAGACGGCGAGAACCTGCCCGAGACGCACGAGTTCCTGCGCACGCTGCGCAAGCATGTCGACGACAACTACCCCGGGAGGGTGCTGCTCGCCGAGGCCAACCAGTGGCCGGCCGACGTGGTCGACTACTTCGGCAGCTTCGACACCGGCGGCGACGAGTGTCACATGTGCTTCCACTTCCCGGTGATGCCACGGCTGTTCATGGCCGTGCGGCGGGAGTCGCGCTGGCCGATCTCGGAGATCCTCGACCAGACACCGGCAATTCCCAGCAACACTCAGTGGGGCATCTTCTTGCGCAACCACGACGAGCTGACGCTGGAGATGGTGACCGACGAGGACCGCGACTACATGTGGTCCGAGTACGCCAAGGACCCGCGGATGAAGGCCAACATCGGCATCCGCCGCCGGCTGGCGCCGCTGCTCGACAAGGACATCAACCGGATGGAGCTGTTCACCGCCCTGCTGCTCAGCCTGCCAGGATCGCCGGTGCTCTACTACGGCGACGAGATCGGTATGGGCGACAACATCTGGCTCGGCGACCGCGACGGCGTCCGTACCCCCATGCAGTGGACCCCCGACCGTAACGGCGGGTTCTCCCCGGTCACCCCGGGTCGGCTGCACCTGCCGGCGATCATGGACCCGGTCTTTGGGTTCCAGGCCGTCAACGTCGAGGCCGAGCTCGAGAACGGCTCGTCGTTGCTGCACTGGAACCGACGGATGATCCATATCCGCAAGGAGCACCCGACGTTCGGGCTCGGGTCGTTCACCGACCTCGGCGGCAGCAACCCGTCGGTGCTCAGCTATCTGCGTCAGTTCGGCGACGACGTGGTGCTGTGCGTCAACAACCTTTCCCGGTTCCCGCAGCCGGTGGAGCTCGACCTGCGCCAGTACCGTGGCGTGCACCCCGTCGAGCTCGTCGGCGGCGTCCGCTTCCCTGCCATCGGCGAGCTGCCTTACCTGCTCACGCTCAGCGGCCACGGCTTCTACTGGTTCCGGCTGCCGCTCGACGAGTCCGTCGACGACCACGACTGGCCGGTGCCGAGGTCCGAGACCGTACGAGGAGAGGCGAGCGACGCGTGAGCGACGCCCACAGCACGCTCGAGGACGCACTCACCGGCTATCTCACCACTCAGAGGTGGTTCGCCGGCAAGGGCCGCGATCACGTCGTCACCGGGATGCGCACGGCGGCGTGGCTGGGCGACCCGGACGCTGACCCCCGGGTGGCGCTGTGCCTCGTCGAAGCGGGACCGGACGTCTATCAGGTACCGCTGTCGTACCGGACCGAGCGTCACCCGGAGATGGAGAGGGCGTATCTGGGCGAGCACGATGCTCCGCACGGTCCCGGTCACGTCTATGACGCCGTTCACGACCGGCAGGCGGTGGTCCAGCTGGTCAGTGCCTTGGTCGAGGGCAGGTCCGATCCTCCGCTCACGGCGACCGTCGTCGCCGACATCGACGCCGACCTGACCGGCCCGACGATGGTGCTCGGCGGGGAGCAGAGCAACACCGGGGTGGTGGTCGGCGATCACCTGCTGTTCAAGGTCTTTCGGCGGGTCTCCCCCGGCCGCAACCCCGACATCGAGGTGCTCTCGGCGCTGACCCGGGCGGGATCCGACACGATCGTTCCGTTCGTGGGCTGGTTAGAGCTTGCGGACGGCGCTGACAGCACGTCTGGGCCGACCGACCTCGCGATGCTGTCGGAGTATCTCCGGATGGTGACCGACGGCTGGGACCTGGCGCTGACCAGCGTCCGCGACCTGTTCGCCGAGCGTGATCTCCATCCCGAGGAGGTGGGCGGTGACTTCGCGGCCGAGTCGCACCGGCTGGGCGCGACCACGGCACGGTTGCACTCCGAGCTCGCCCGCGCCCTCCCGACCGGCGTCTGGGGACCCGACGACCTGGCCGCACTGGCCGCTCGGATGCGGTCGCGCCTCGACGCCGCGGTCGACGAGGTGCCCGACCTGGCAGCCCACGCCGACGCGCTGGCCGGGTTGCTCGACCAGGTCGCGTCGTCGGGCGACCAGCAGGTGCCAGTGCAGCGCGTCCACGGCGACCTGCACCTCGGCCAGACGCTGCGTACCTTCCACGGCTGGCGGATCATCGACTTCGAGGGCGAGCCCGAGAGGCCGCTGGCCGAGCGG
>JACCWP010000040.1 GCA_013697585.1 Nocardioidaceae bacterium | reverse complement strand
GACTACGACGGTCCCGACCTGCCCGACGCCATCACTGGTCGCGAGCTTGACCGCGCCGTCCGTGACCAGTTGCGTAGCCTGCCCGAGCGGCTCGCCATCCGCGTCGCCCGACACCTGGTCGCCGCTGGCCAGCTGCTGGAGACCGACGCCGAGACGGCATTCGGGCACGTGCGGGCGGCCCGCGCCCGAGCCGCCCGAGTGCCAGCCGTGCGTGAGGCCTACGCCGAGGTGGCATATCTCACCGAGCGCTACGACGAGGCGCTGCGCGAGCTGCGGACCGCACGCCGCATGACCGGTTCACCCCACGCGCTGCCGCTGATCGCGGACTGCGAGCGTGCGCTAGGACGGCCCGAGCGCGCGGTGGCACTGGGCCGCGACCCCGGGGTCGAGCGGCTCGACGCGGCCGGGCGAGCCGAGATGACCGTGGTGGTGGCCGGCGCTCGCCGCGACCGCGGTCAGCTGGCTGCTGCGCTTGGTGTGCTGGAGACAGGCGACCTCCGGACTCGGTCGCGGGCACCGTGGGTGGCGCGGCTGCGCTATGCCTACGCCGATGCGCTCGAGGCCGCCGGAAGGCGCGGAGACGCGCTGGAGTGGTTTCATCGCGCTGCTGCTGCCGACACCGAGGGCAGCACCGATGCGTTGCAGCGCGCCGAGTCGTTGCAGTAGGTCCGCTTTTCCGTCGTGGCGATCATGGCTCCGCTCGACCGGGCTGTCCACAACCGGCGTCGCAGTCGCCCCCCGCTGAGGCGTTTCGGACGCACAGTGGTCGCGGGAGGTGAACGTGATGACACAGCCGACAGCAGCCGGCACAAGCGCGGTACCTGGTCGGGACGAGGGCCACGTCAACGAGGTACGCATCCGCGGCCGGGTCTCTGCGGTGCCTGAACAGCGCGAGCTGCCCAGCGGCGATCGGATCGTGACTGCTCGGGTGGTGGTGGCCCGTCCGGCTGCGGCAGCGCGGCGGCAGCCGGTCGACGTGCTGGACTGCGTCGGCTGGAGCGCGCGGGCGCAGCGACTGCTGCTCGGGTGGCAGCCCGGTGCCTTGGTCGAGGTCGAGGGGGCGATCAGACGCCGGTTCCGCAGGCAGCCGGCAGGCGTCACCAGCCGGGTCGAGATTGAGGTGCGCTCAGCTCGACGGGTCCGTCCGGCTGCCCCCTGACACATGTCGCCGGCCTCGGCACCCGTCCGGCAGCCACCACGACGGCGCTCAGCCCAGCACAGGCTCGTCGCCGAGCATGAGGAGCCCGGCCCGGGGTTTCGGCGTGATCGACGTGGCCTTGTGCGGCAGCACGGTGCCGGTGCGCCCGGCGGCCAGTACGTCGGCCAGGGAGGCCGCTCGCGCCTCGACTGCCAGCCCGTCACTGGCCGAGGCGTCGGCGCAGGCTGCCGGCCACGAGTGTGCGTATCGGACCCGGTCGCTGTCGACTCCCCAGGCCGGCAGCAGGTCGGCGTGCAGGTGGCACACGTCGCGGGCAAGAGGCCCGCACGTCGATGGATCCTGGCGCAGGCCGGCAACGCCCGCGAACGCCTCGAGGCCGACGATGCGGGTTCGATCCCCGAGAACCCAGCGCAGCCGACCGGGGGCGGGCTCAGCCAGGAACGCCTGCCGGGTCGATTCGTCCAGGGCAACCGTGGCCAGCCGTGGCGTGTCCAGCACGGTCTGCCAGGCCAACCCGGGCAGCACCCGGGGGATCGGACCCACCGCCAGCTCGGAGCGGCCCACGTCGACCACGACCACGAAGGCGTGCGGCAGCGGCTCGGGCAGGTCGCCCAGGACAGCCAGCCGGTGATGACCGTCGGCCACCACCAGCGACTCTCCCGCGAGCGCCCGTTCGACCCGAGTGACAGCGTCGCGCCCGCGCACCCGAGACACCTGGTGGTAGCCGTCGTCGAGCCGGAGGTCGAGCAGGGGAGCGGGCTCGACGTCGTCCGAGACCAGCGGTAGCGCTCCGTCATAGAGCAGCATGATGGGTTCCGGCTGCACCCGGCCGTCACCCAGCTCGTGAGCACGGTCGGCGAGCAGGCCAGGTCGCACCTGCTCGTGCGGGGGGACGCCCTTCGCGGGCAACCCGAGAGCGCCGGCGACGCCGACCACCGAGGATCCCTGCTGGGACCACCGCCACACGTACAGACCCGCCGACGCGTCGGCGACGAGGACGCCGTCGGCGAGCCACGCCGCCGCCGTGGACGAGGCCGTCGACGAGGCTGTCGCCAATGCCGACGAGGTGCTCACCAGCGACGGCGCGAGCAGCCGCAGCACATGGTGGTCGTGTGCTCGGGCCAGCTCGCCCAGGGAGCCGAAGTCCCACATCGCGGGGGGCGCCAGCGTGAGGTCGGCCAGGTCGCGACCCGTGGCGGCATAGCGCAGCGCTCGGAACGGACGCAGCCGGCTCGGCCCGGCCACAGCCGGCCGGGCGGCCCTCGACGTCACCGCCGCATCCTAGGGTGGCGTCCGTGCGCGACCTCTCGACGGCTGCCGGCCCCGCGGCTGGTGTCGCGGACGGTCACCGCGTCGGGCCGCAGCTGCGCGGGACCGCCCGTGCCTTGGCGCGCGCCCACGACGTGCTGCTGCTCGATCTCGACGGGGTGGTCTATGCCGGTCCCCGGGCGCTTCCCGGGGCCGCCGATCGGTTGGCGCGTTGCCGGCAGGCGGGGGCGCGGCTGGGCTATGTGACCAACAACGCGTCGAGGACCCCGCAGGCGGTGGCCGAGCAGCTGCTCGACCTGGGCGTGGAGGCGAGCGAGGAGGCGGTCGTGACGTCGGCCCAGGCGGCGGCTCGGCTGCTGGCCGAGCGCCTCCCCGACGGCTCCCGGGTGCTGGTGGTCGGCGGTGAGGGGCTCGTCGCCGCCCTGATCGAGCAGGGCCTCGAACCGGTGTGGTCGGCCGACGACGACCCCGCCGCCGTGGCCCAGGGCTTCCACCCGTCGGTCGGGTGGGCGCAGCTGGCCGAGGGGGCGTACGCACTGGCGACCGGCGTCGTCTGGGTGGCGAGCAACCTCGACCGCACCGTGCCGACCGAGCGCGGTACGGCGCCGGGCAACGGCACCCTGGTCGAGGCTCTGCGGACCGCCACCGGCCGGGAACCGGTGGTCGCCGGCAAACCCGAGCCCGCACTGTTCGACGAGGCCATCAGACGCCTCGGTGGCCGGCTACCACTCGTGGTCGGCGACCGCATCGACACCGACATCGCCGGCGCCAGGCGCAGCGGGTTGCCCAGCTTGCTGGTGCTCACCGGGGTGTCGACGCTCGCGGACGTGTGCACCGCCCAGGGCGAGGACCGACCTGACTACGTCGCGCCCGACCTCGAGGGGCTGCTGCTCGAGCATCCCGAAGTCCGCCGCCACGGCGCGAGCTTCGGTTGCGCTGGGGCGATCGCCACGATCGACGGATCGACACCGAGCCTGGTTCTCGCCGGAGCGGGCGCGCCGGCGGTCCTGGCCGGCCTGCGCGCCCTCGTCGCAGCCTGCTGGGTGCACGACGACCCCGGCTCGCTCGACCTCGGGCCCGCCACGCAGACGTTGCACGAGATGATGGCAGTTGCGCCCAGGAGGTCCGATGCCCGACAGTGACCGCCCCACCGACCGCCCCACCGACCGCCCCACCGACCAGGGCAACGACGAGCACCCGGCGGCAGAGCCGGCCGAGGAGACGATCCCGGATCCACGCGTCGGGTCCGCGCTGAACCGCTTGGCCGACATCGACGACCTGCCGGTCGATGACCACGTCGCGGTCTACGACCAGGTGCATCGCGACCTGCGCGAGGCCCTCGCCGAAGCCGGCTCGGCCCCGGAGACGACGAGCTCCAGTGGGGTCGATGACCCTCGCTCCGGACGAGGATGACTCGACGCCTGCGTCTCGACGCAGAGCTGGTGCGCCGGGGACTCGCGCGGTCCCGTGCGCACGCCGCGGCCCTGGTCGCGGAGGGCCGGGTCACCGTCGCAGGCGCACGCGCCATCAAACCGGCGACCGGCGTCGACACCGCCGCCGCCGTGGTGCTGCTCCCTGCTGCGGCCGAGGCGGCGCCCGACTACGTGTCTCGCGGTGGCCACAAGCTCGCCGGTGCCTTGGCTGCGTTGGCTGGGCCGGCTGTGGAGGGTCGGCGCTGCCTCGACGCGGGGGCCTCCACCGGTGGCTTTACCGACGTGCTGCTGCGCGCCGGGGCCCGCGAGGTCGTCGCCGTCGACGTGGGATACGGCCAGCTCGCCTGGCGGTTGCAGCACGACGACCGGGTCGTCGTCCGCGACCGGACCAACGTGCGGGCGCTCACCCAGGACCAGATCGGTGGGCCGGTCGACGTGGTGGTGGGCGACCTGTCGTTCATCTCGCTGCGTCTGGTGCTGCCAGAACTGACGGCGGTGACGGTGCCCGCCGGGGACCTGGTCGTACTGGTGAAGCCGCAGTTCGAGGTCGGCCGCGACCGGCTCGGTCGAGGTGGTGTCGTCTGGGACCCGACGCTGCACGCGTCGACCGTGCTGGCGGTCGCCGAGTCGGCCGCCCGACTCGGCTGGGGCAGCGCGGGGGTGACCGCCAGCCCGCTGCCCGGCCCCGCGGGCAACGTCGAGTACTTCGTCTGGTTGCACCGCGACGCCCCACCGCCCACCCGGGACGCCGTCGACGCCGCGGTGGCCGCGGGACCGGCGGGTGAGAAGGTGCAGCGGTGAGCCGCCAGCAGCCCGACCGCGAGGTGCTTGTCGTCGCGCACACCGGGCGCGACTCCGC
>JACCWP010000001.1 GCA_013697585.1 Nocardioidaceae bacterium | reverse complement strand
CCGCTCCAGCGCGGCAGACATCGGCGCTGCCCTCCCCGCCGTTGAGCCGGTCGTTTCCGGTCTGGCCGTGCGGACGATCAATCCCCGCCGGCCACTCACCCGGGCGCTACTCCGTCCACCCCAAGAGCTGCTCACCGTACGCTCCGACCCGCTTTCGCCCGAGCGTAGTCAGTACGCGCTTATGCGGCTCTTCGCGTTTGAGAGTGAGGCCATCTCTCGTTGGTCGTTGTCACGCCGCGCTCTGGGCGGCGACGTGAAGCACGATACGACGTTCGTAGTTGGCCTGGTTGCGGTAGCCGCAGCCGACACGCTTGATCTGCTTGATCACTCTGTTGCCGCCCTCGGTGCGGGCGTTGGTGACCCGTAGCCGCAAGAACGCCTCGATCTGGGGCCACCAGGTCTGAATGGTCTCGGCCAGCCGGGTGGTCTCGGGCATGTCCGCGGCAGCGGCGGCGTCGTAGAACAGCCATAGCTTGTGCCTAATCCGGTCCGGGTCGTGCTCGGCGAGCAGCTGCCGCAGCCGTTCCTTGACGCCCCAGGCGGCGCCGATCTCGTTGGTCGGATCGTCTCGTCGGAAGACCTGTTCCAGCCGGTCCAGCCCGCGCGGGGACAGTCGGTCGCCGGCGGCCAGCAGCAGCCGACGGTGCGGCAGCCAAGTGTCATGGCCTGGTCGGTGCTGCGTCCGCGCCGGCCGAGGTGTTCGCGGGCGAGGCGTTGCCGGACCTCGGTGAGCGCCTGGTTGGCCAGTCGGACCAGGTGCCAGTGGTCGACCACGATCGTGACGGTCGGCAACAACCGGCGCACCGCGGCCGCGAACGGTGCCGACGGGTCGAGAGCGACCACCTCGATGCCGTCGCGCCACGCTTGGTCGCGGGCCTCCAGCCAGGCGGTCACGGTGGCCCCGGAACGGCCGGGCATCAAGCCCAGCAGCCAACCAGGTCGGCCGAGGTCGAGGTCGACGAAGCTGGTCATCCACGGGTTCGACAGCCGCCACCGCTGCTCGTGGTCATCGAATACCCAGCGCACCGACCGGGCCCGGGTCTCGTCCAACCCGAGCATCCGCACCGGCCCCGGTGCGGTCTGGCTGCAGGCGGCGCCCGACAGCGCCGCAGCCTTCACCACCAGCGCCCGTTGCACGCTCCACCACGACACGCCGTACTCGCCGGCCACCTCCGACAGCGCCCGCGCCGACCGCGACGCCGCATGCTCCAGCCGATCCCGCAGCCGAAGCGTGAGCCGGTGCCGCGGCGGCACCTGCACCGACCGCTCGGTGAACACCCGCTGCGAACACCGCGGCTCGGGGCACCGGTAGCGACGCTTGCGCCAGACCACCCGCGGCGCCCGATGCCCCACCGGCAAGTCCTTGATCCGCGACTCCCGAACGTCATACGGCTTCCCGTCGACCAGCACCCCACACCGCGGACACGCATGCTCGTCCACGGCCTGCATCACCACCACCCGCCGATCCGTCGACGTGGTCCCCGCACACGACACGACCACGAACCCAGGCAGGTCATACAACAACGACGTAGCATCACTCACCGGTGACCTCCCGCTCGATCGACACAGACACCGATCAACGTGGGAGGCCACCACCAGGTCCGGCCGCTACGACACGCGCCCGCTCACCATCCACCGCGAAGAGCCGGGTAAGCGGCTTCTCGTGCCGCTCTGTACGCCGCCCACCCGCTCTGCCACAGAGCGCCCGTGCGCTGGCCGCCCCCAGCGAAAGCGTGTGCTGCATCGATGGCGTCGCGAGGGCGCGTGTCAGCAGGAAGATTCTGTTCGAAGATCGACAGCGCCCTGCGCACAATCAGCCGCGTAGCCCGCGATCCCACGAAGTTCGTGTTCGCTCAGCTCAATCTTGCCGCAGGTCGCCAATCGGCGCGGAGACGCTCTCACGCACTCACCTCCGGTCACCGTCGACCACCGCCCGCAAACCGATCCCCTGCGGGAACAAGCTTTCCGGGAGCGAGTCGCTCGTCATCGACGATAGTTGCCTGATGGACACGGATGATGGATGGCATGAACGCTGCCACTGGTCGGTGCCTGTGCGGCACCATCACCTTCCGGATCTCCGGTGAGCTTCGCGACGTCTGCAACTGCCACTGCAACAGATGCAGGCGATTCACCGGCCATCACATGGCGGCCACCGCCGCGGACACCGGCGATCTTATCGTCGAGGACGAAGGCTCGAACCTGCGTTGGTACTACGCCGTGCCCGAAGCAGCCTACGGCTTCTGTGCTCGATGCGGGTCCTCCCTGTTCTGGCGATCACCTGGGAGGCCGAGCACCGTCTCGATTTGCGCCGGCGCCATAGACCCACCCACGCACCTACGGACGACCCAAGCCTGGTGGACCAGCGAGGCCAGCGACTATCACACTCGGCCCGATCTGCTGGAACTCGAGACCGAATGAGGATCCCGTAGAGATACCGCTACTGGGTCCGACCGACAATTCGGGAGGTGCCATGACTCCATGTGCACTGTGGCCACGCAAGGCTGCGGGTCTGCCACCGGGGCAGCGACGACTCGCCGTGTTTCCTCGCTTCGGTGACAACCCGCTACGGCCTGCCCCGGTAGTGCCGGATCACCCGGAGGTCCAGGTCGTGCTGGACGACGAGCTGATCGCGGTGCTCGGTGCCGATGCGATCCACGAGCACCGATCGGAACAACGCGCCGACTTTCACTGCGTCACCACGTGGAGCGTGACCGGCCTGCGCTGGGGCGGCGCACCGTTGGCGGCACTATGGCAGCGCCATGTCGCCGATGATCCGAGAAGCTCGGACGTCCGCTTCCTCAAGGTCTGCGGGCTCGATGGGTACGCCGCGGTGCTGACACTGGAGGATGCCCTGGTCGCGGAGGTGATGATCGCTGACCGACTCGACGGGCAACCTCTTGACGCCCGGCACGGTGCGCCGTTCCGGCTCGTCTCGCCGGGGCAGTACGGCTACAAGAGTGTCAAGCACCTGTCGAGGATCGAGTTGCATGCCGATCGGCCGCACTCGGGCCTTGGTGCCAAGGAGCACCTGCGCGCGCGGGTCGCCTTGGAAGAACGTCACTCGGTGAGATCCGGCCGAGTACTGCGCTTGACCTACGGGCTGGTCGTACCGCTCACCGCCGTCCTCGCGGAGCGAGCGTTACGGCGCCCGGCCTGTTCGTCCGACGCTGGGCACCTTGACCGGTAGCCGATCCTCCTGCGGCACGTTCCCAAGACTGGGCGCTGTCCGTGCCGAAGCCCGATCCCCTGCATGGCTCCGGGTCCCTCCCTCAGTGCGTCCCCGTGACCGCCTCCCCGACCGTGCGGATGTCGTTGAGATGGTGCACGCCCCTCGTGCATGGCCTGCCGGACCAGCCAGCGCGCAGTGCGCGCTTCGCCGAGCAGTCGGATCGCGAACCGGTCCCAGTCCCCGGACCGGGTGTGGGTCGTCTCATCGCAGAGGCCCGCCGCGGTCACGGCGAGTTCATCAAGGACAGTGCCCACAGCCAACTCGTTGTACCGGAAGCGGGCGGCACGTAGGTCGTTGAGCATCGGCTCGAGGGCGGTCCGGTCCTCGGTTCGGTCCGGTACAGCCGAACGGTGTAGGTGACGTAGACGTCGCGAAGGTGGCAGACGTACTCGCTGACCGACCAGACGGTGGGGGCTGACCGCTGCCGGCGAAGTTCTGCCGGGATGGAGATGACAGCGTCGCGGACCGCTGCCGGGATGCCACGGATGACCTGGAGGGGCGCTGTTGCGTTGGGCGATCGGGTGGGCATGGCTGAACGATCGCCCGCCGGGGAGTCAGATGGCCAGGGCCAGCTCAGCGAACGCCGCCGGTAGCCGGTGATGGACCGGTGCGTCGGTGGCAATGTCGTAGTGGCCGCGTCTGAGGTTCTGC
>JACCWP010000255.1 GCA_013697585.1 Nocardioidaceae bacterium | reverse complement strand
ACGACCGACAGCAACCGCAGGCTCGATCGGCGGCCGGACTGGGTGGCGCCCAGCACGTCACCCTCGCGGCGGACGCTCACGTCGAGCCGTGACACCGCGAAGCCGTCGGCGGTGGCGGCCACGGCGTCCAGCCGCTCGCGAGCCGGGCTCCCGGTCGCCGCCTCGGTCACCAGCAGGCACAGTCCAGCCTTGGTACCCCGGCCCACGCGACCACGCAGCTGGTGCAGCTGGGAGAGGCCGAACCGCTCGGCGTCCATGACGGCCATCACGGTCGCGTTGGCAACGTCGACGCCCACCTCGATCACCGTCGTCGCGACCAGGACGTCGACCTCGCCCGCGGCGAACCGATCCATCGCGGCGTCCTTGGCGTCGGGGGGCAACCTGCCGTGCAGGACCTCCGTACGCATCCCCGCCAATGCGCCGGCACGCAGCTCGTCGGCCAGCTCGAGCACGGAGTGGGTCGTGGGCGGCAGCCCATCGGCGACCTCGTCGTCGGCAGCGGCACCGTCGGGCGGCTCAGCTGCCTCCTCCGCACCGAGGTCGGCACCGATCCGAGGGCACACGACATAGGCCTGGCGACCCTGTGCGCACTCCTCACGCACGCGCAGCCAGGCCCGTTCGAGCCAGTCGGGGCGCTCGGCGGCGGGCACCACTGTCGTCTGCACGGGCAACCGCCCGGCGGGGAGCTCGGCCAGCACCGAGGTCTCGAGGTCGCCGAAGACGGTCATCGCGACCGTACGGGGGATGGGAGTCGCGGTCATGACGAGCACGTGCGGGCGGTGCGCACCACCTCGCTCGCCCAGCGCCGCGCGCTGCTGCACGCCAAACCGATGCTGCTCGTCCACCACGACCAGGCCGAGATCGGCGAACTGCACCCGCTCCTCGAGCAGGGCGTGGGTGCCCACCACGATGCCGGCGCCGCCGGAGGCCGCGTCGTCGATCGCCTGGCGCCGGGCGCCAGCGCCGACGGAGCCGGTAAGCAGCCGGATCCGGGTACCGGCCTCGGAGCCGCCGAGCATGCCGCCCATCGCCAGGTCGCCGAGCAGCGCGCCGAGGCTGCGGTGGTGCTGCTGGGCGAGCACCTCGGTGGGTGCGAGCAGCGCGGCCTGACCGCCCGCGTCGACGACCTGCAGCATCGCCAGCAGCGCGACCACGGTCTTGCCGGAGCCGACCTCGCCCTGCAGCAGCCGGTGCATCGGGTGGGGTCGGGCGAGGTCGGCGGCGATCTCGGCGCCGACCGCGCGCTGGCCCGCGGTCAGGACGAACGGCACCTGCTGCAGGAACCGCTCCCGCACGCCGCCGCCGACCGGTTTCCGGACCACGGCCGGCAGCGCGTCGACGCGGTGCCGGCGACGAGCGAGGACGACCTGGGCGAGAAGCGCCTCCTCGTGACGCAGCCGGTCGCGCGCCCGCTGCCAGTCCGAGTCGCTGGCCGGTCGGTGCACGCCCTCCAGCGCCTCGCTCAGCCCGACCAGGCCGTGCCGGGACCGCACCTGCTCGGGCAAGGGATCGTCGACGGCATCGACCACGTCGAGCACTTGCTCGACCGAGCGCGCGATCGCCCAGGTCGCCAGCGCCGCGGTGGCGGGGTAGAGCGGGATCAGCGCGCGAGTCAGCCGAGTGGCCTCCTTGACGCCGTCGAGGATCTCGCACTCGGGGTGGAGCAGCTGGCGACGGCCGTTGAAGTCGCCCACCTTGCCGGCGAACAACCCCACCGTGCCCTGCCTGAGCCGCTCGGCCCGCCACGGCTGCTTGAAGAAGGTGAGCAGGAGCTCGCCGGTGCCGTCGGTGACGACGACCTCGGTACGGATCGGACGACGACGCCGCTTCGGGTCCGGGCGCCCGTACTCCTTGTTGACCACGGTGCGGACCTCAGCCTGCACGGTCACGTGCTCGTCGAGCCGCAGCCTTCCCAGGTCGGTGAGGTCGCCGCGGCGGGCGTAGCGGCGCGGATAGTGGCGCAGCAGGTCGTCGACGGTGCGCAGACCGAGCGCGCTCTCCAGCTTCTTGGCAGTCGGGCCGCCGACGACCGCCGGGAGTCGGCTGTCGAGCGTCACCGTTGGCACGTCACTCCACCGCCACGAGCACCGGGTAGCGCCCCTGCCCGCCCTCGTGGACCAGCACGTCGACCTCGGGCCGGTGACTGAGGACATAGGTCTCGAGCCGCCGGCCGGCATCAGCGGGCGCACCGACTCCGGTCACGACGGTGACGAGCTCACCGCCCCCGACCAGCAACCGGGACAGCACCTCGCCCGCGGTCTCGACCAGGTCGGACCCGACCAGCTGGAAGTCGCCATCGATCACCCCGAGCACGTCGCCCGGCTCGCACGGGCCTGCCGAGGTCATCGCCCGACTCGTCGCCACGGTCACCGCACCGTGCCGGGTGTGGCTCGCCGCCGACGTCATGCGCACCACGTCGTCGTCGAACCCACGGCCAGGCTCGTGCACGGCCAGCGCGGCCAACCCCTGCACCTGACTCCTGGTAGGGATCACCGCGATGCGGACCCCGTGATCGCGGGCTCGCCGCGCGGCCGCCTCGGCGACGCCGAGGACGTGCCGCTGGTTGGGCAGGACGACCACCTCGTGGGCGTGGCTCTCGAGGGCCGCGGCCAGCAGGTCTGCCGCTGAGCAGCGGCGACCGTCGGCTGGCTCGACCACGCGGGCCCCACCCCCCGTGAACAGGGCGGCCAGCCCCGGTCCCGCCGCGGTCGCCAGCACGACCCGGGCAGTGGCGTCCTGGCGGTCACCGGCAGCCCGAGCGACCTGCTCGGCGAAGTGGGTCACCACCACCCGGTGCGGGCGGCCGACGGCGATGCCTGCCTCGATGGCAGCCCCGACGTCGTCGACGTGGACGTGGACGTTCCACAGTCCGTCACCGCCGACCACGACCATCGAGTCGCCGAGCGGGGCGAGTGCGGTGCGCAGCCCGCGGACGGCGTCGTCGGCGGCGTCGAGCAGGTACATGACCTCGTACGCCGGCCCGTCGGGACTGAGGTCGTGGTCGGGCTCCGGCACCGGGATGGCCGGCCTGGTGCGTGTCCGCGGGCTGGGCCGGCGACCGGTGAGCACCCACTCAGTGCTGTCGAGCACCACGACGAGCGCCCGGCCGCCGGCGTCGACGACCCCTGCGCGCCGCAGCCGGTCGAGCTGCTCGGGCGTGCGCTCCAGCGCCTCCCGGGCGGCTGCCGCCGCGTTGCGGATCACGAC
>JACCWP010000253.1 GCA_013697585.1 Nocardioidaceae bacterium | reverse complement strand
CACTAGGGTCGCCCGCGTGCCCATCATCGGCGTAGCCCTGGCCATTCCCGAGCCTTGGGCCCGACAGCTGCAGGACTACCGCACCTCCATCGGCGACACCACCGCCACCCAGATTCCCACGCACGTGACCCTGGTGCCGCCCACGGAGGTGGACCAGGACGAGATCGTCGCCGTCGAGAGTCACCTCGCGGCCGCGGCGACGGAGGTTGCCGGCTTCCGGATGCGGCTGCGCGGCACCGGCACCTTCCGACCAGTCTCGCCGGTCGTCTTCGTCACGATCGCCGAGGGCATCTCCCAGTGCGAGGAGCTCGCGAAGGTCTGCCGCGCGGGGCCCCTCGACATCGCACTGCCGTTCCCCTACCACCCGCACGTCACGGTGGCCCACCACCTCGACGACGGCTCGTTGGACCGCGCCTTCGACGAGCTGGCCGACTTCGAGTGCATCTTCGAAGCGGATCGCTTCCAGCTGTACGCCCACCACGCCGAGGACGGCTGGCAGCCGACGCATGAGTTCCAGTTGGGCCGTGAGCGGACGCGCTAACGCGGGAGCCGGTCCCGTTTCCAGGACCGACCCCCGCGTCTCACGTCGTTCCAACAGTCACACCAGGGCTGCGTGGGACTGCTGGGTGTCGATTTTTGTTGAGCTAGTTCCCGGCGGACTTGCGGATCGCGCCGTTGACGCCCTTGGGGAAGAAGCCACCCTTGCTGACGCTCTTCGGGTTGAGGTACACAATGTTGAGCACCTGGCCGGCGCTGCGGCTGTAGACGATACCGTTCCGGTCGGTCGGCACCAGGTTGGACTGGCGGGACGTTCCGATCCCCTGGTCGAGCGAGCTCTTCCCGTCGAGGGAGTCGCGGGCGTCGGAGATGGCCTTGACCGCCTTGCGCTGGCCCAGGTCGTAGAGCTTGGTCCGGATGATGGCGGCGTGGTAGGCCTCCACGGCGAGGATGCCGGCGGCAGCCTCGAGGAACGCCGCGTTCTTGATGAGCGGCGCCGCACCCTTGTAGGCGGTGACCCCGACGTCCTCGAAGATGAAGGCAGCCAGCAAGAAGTTGTTCTCGTTGGCGAACGGGTCGAACTTGTCCTTGGGTCCGATCAGGCCGGCCGCCTGCGCCGCAGCGGTGAAGCTGTTCTGCAGGTCGATCGCCGGGCGAGACACCTTGGCGCCGCCCAGGGCCTTGCGCAGGAACTTGACGTGGTCGACCTCGTCGATCGCGATCTCGCTCGCGATCGAGGCGATCGCGCGGGTGTCGAACTTCACCCTGCGGCCACCCGTGACACCGCCGCGGTCACCCTTGCCGGTGGTGAACTTGCGATCCAGTCCTTTGCCGAAGGCGGCGTAGGAGTAGAACTCGGCCTCGAGGTACTCCAGGTTGAGGGCGAAGTTGAAGACCGCCCCGTCACTGACCGCGGCTGCCTCTGCGCTCAGGGGCGAGAGCACCGTTGCGGCGCCCGCTCCCACGGTGCCGAGACCGGCCACGCCGGCGGCCTTCAGGAAGACCCGGCGGTCGGTCTCGTTCTCGGCGCTGCGGTTGATCATGTCGCGTACGACAGTCTTTCCGAACACGTTGTTCTCCATTCCATTGAATTATCCCGGATGCGGCGAGCGCGCGTTCGCGCGCGCCAGGTCCGCGCCTCTTTGATGCACGTGAAGAGCGAAAGGTTCGCTCTTCGCTACGTCCTAGAAGTGCCCCTTTCCGGCTGTGTCCACCCAACCTGTTGCCTGGCTGCCTCTCGGTTTCAGGCTTGCGGAAATCCAGGGGCATTGACAATCTAAGCGTGGTCCGCTTCGTTTGTCACCACCCGAGAGGAGGTTTTCCGAGGATTATCCGAATTAGGTTCCAATCCGATCCGGGCCTGGTTCCGAACCACTAATACGATCAATATGGCTCAACACAGAATTCGCCTAATCGGGCGGGAACGAAGGTGATCTCCGGTGCACGACAATGCCGCCCCGCGCGTGCGACCTCGGGCTCTGGTCCGGGGGCCGCTCCCACTGCTCGGGCCGGCCTTCGTCACCGCCGTGGCCTACGTCGATCCCGGCAACTTCGCCACCAACATCACCGCCGGGGCGACCTACGGCTACCTGTTGGTCTGGGTCATCGTGGTCAGCAACCTGATGGCGATGCTCATCCAGTACCTCTCGGCGAAAGCCGGCATCGCGACCGGGCTGAGCCTGCCGGCCCTCTGTCGCGAACACTTCTCACGCCGGGTCTCCCGAGGTCTGTGGGTGCAGGCCGAGGCGATCGCCATCGCGACGGACCTGGCCGAGGTCGTCGGTGGAGCGATCGCCCTCAAGCTACTCTTCGACCTGCCGCTGGTGGTCGGCGGACTGATCACCGCGGCCGTGGCCTTCGCGCTGCTGACGATGCAGACCCGCGGGCACCGGCCCTTCGAGATCGCGATCACCGGGATGCTGGCCGTGATCCTGGTGGGCTTCGTCTACGACGTCCTCCAGAGCGGCCTACAGCCACTCGCTCTCGCCCAGGGCACCATCCCGCGCTTCGAGGGGAGCGACAGCGTCCTGCTGGCCGCGGGGATGCTGGGTGCGACCGTGATGCCGCACGCGATCTACCTGCACAGCGCCCTCACCAGCGACCGCTACGTCACCACCACCGAGCGGCACCGCCGGTCGCTGCTCAGCAGCCAGCGCACCGACGTCGTGATCGCGATGTCGATCGCCGGCGTGATGAACCTCGCCCTGCTCGTCATCGCCGCCTCCGCCCTGCACGGCGACGGTCCTCCCGTCGAGACCATCGAGCAGGCCCACGCCCAGCTGGGTGACGTCTTGGGGGCCAGTGCCGCACTGCTCTTCGCCTGCGCGCTGCTGGCATCGGGCTTCGCCGCTTCCAGCGTGGGCACCCTCGCGGGCCAGGTGATCATGGAGGGCTTCCTGCGGCGCAAGATCCCGCTGGTCGTACGCCGCCTCGTGACCCTGATGCCGGCCGTGGTGGTCCTGGCGATCGGGGTCGACCCCACCAAGGCGTTGGTCATCTCGCAGGTGGTGCTGTCCTTCGGCATCCCGTTCGCGCTGGTGCCCCTGGTGATGTTCACGCGCCGCGCCGACATCATGGGCGGCCTGGCCAACCGACGGCTGACCACGGTGCTCGCCTCGCTGGCGGCCACGGTGATCATCGCCCTCAACCTGGCGCTGATCTACCTGACGGTTCGCTGACCCCCCGGATCGCGGCCGGTCAGTGGCCGTGCTTGAGGGCGGTACGCAGGTCCTTGTTGAGCTGGGAGATCACGTCGAGCGGAATCTCCTTGGGGCAGGCCGCCGTGCACTGGCCGATGTTCGTGCAGCCGCCGAAGCCCTCGGCATCGTGCTGGGCGACCATGTCGACCACCCGCGTGTCCCGCTCGGCCTGGCCCTGGGGGAGCTCGCCGAGGTGGGTGATCTTGGCGCCGAGGAACAG
>JACCWP010000252.1 GCA_013697585.1 Nocardioidaceae bacterium | reverse complement strand
TCAGTTGTGCTGGGCGGGCTCCTGGATGACCCGTAGACGCTTCCTCGAGCGAGGCACCGACTAGCGCAAGCTGAACCAGCCGTCAGGTCGCTGACCAGGCTGGCTCCGCAGCCGCTCGAGTTCGTCGCTCACGCTGCTCCACTTCGCCTCGTCCAGCTTCCCGTCCTCGGCGCGTGTGCGGAGCTGGCGGAGCACGTTGCGGCTGGCAGCGGGGGAGTCCAGGACAGCGGCGACGTGTTCGTCGAGGGTGATCGTGGGCGCTGGCTTCTCGACGTATTCGATCGCGATGACGCCGTTCTTGGCTGCCCGACGCTCTTCGTAGCCAGCCCACCGGCAGGGCTGGGAGCACCACTGCTGGGGCCGCCCGCGCCGCGGTGTGGAGGGCACGTAGAACGGCTGTCCGCAGCGCGGGCACGTGCGTTCGTCGACCATGCCGACGACCCTAGGACAATTACGTACGGACGAAAAGACTCCGAGAATGCACTAGGTGTGTGGGTCGTGGCGAAGGCACAGATTCGTCCTCATTCGCGGCAGCAAGGGTTGAGGACATCGGCAGGCGCGGAGTCTGTATCGGTGGCTCGCGGCGGCACGACGATGCGGGGCGGATCGGTGCAGCAGAGGGGTGGGCAGTTGCTCGGCGTTCAGGCTCGTTCCGAAGGTTGCCAGACGGCACACGTGTCAACGGACAACGGGACTTCCCTGTGGGCGGTCAGGTGATCTCCTTGCTGGCGGACACGTGATCTCCTTGTCGGCGGACAGCTGATGTCCCTGTTGGGTTAGCCCAGGGGCACCACTCCTCGTCCGGCGGTGGCTTCGGAGAGCCGCAGCGAGGTGCCCTCGGTCAAGACGACGTGGGCGTGGTGCAGGAGCCTGTCGACGGTGGCTGTGGCCAAGGTCTTGGGCATGATCGTGTCGAACCCGCTTGGGTGCAGGTTCGAGGTGACCGCGATGGACCGGCGTTCGTAGGCGGCGTCAACGACGCGGTAGAACGCCTCGCCGGCGGCCTGTCCGGCGGGGAGCATGCCGATGTCATCGATGACGATGAGTTCGGCTCGGGTGATCCGGGCGACGGTCTTGGCGACCGACCCGTCGACGGTGGCGCGGCCCATCGCGGCGGTCAGTGTCTCCAGGGTGAACCAGGAGACCCGCATCCCGGCGTCGATGACCTTGTGCGCGAGGGCTTCGACGAAGTGGGTCTTGCCTGTTCCGCTCGGTCCGGCGACGGCGAGGTTCTCCGCGCGTCCGACCCACTCCAAGGTGGCCAGGCCGCTCTGGGTGCCTGGCGGGATCGAGGAGTCGGGTTCTCGCCAGGACTCGAACGTCTTCCCCGCGGGGAGTCCGGCTGCTTTGCGGCGCATCCTTCGGGTGGCGTCGTCACGGCCACGGATCTCCTCGGTGATCAGAACGCGGAGCACTTCGGCGGGGTCCCACCGTTGCGCTCTCGCGGTGGCCAGGACCTCAGGTGCCGCGTCGCGCAGGTAGGGCAACCGCATCCGCTTGAGCACTGCGAGCAGTTCGGCGGGCAGCTCGGGTGCCGTGGGTGTCGTCCGCGGCCGCCGCGACGTTGCTGTCGCGGTCATGGGGTCACCTGGCCGTTGGCCTGGAGGCCGGTGCCGAGGGTGGCCCAGGCGCTGGTCCCGGGCTGGACAGAGTGGTTCTCATCGGCGACGACCAGGGCCGCGATCGAGGCGCCGTCGGCGCGATGGTGCACGATCGCCAGGAGGTCGCCCTCGGCGAACCTGCCGGCGGCCGCGGCGACCCCCAGTGCTGCGTCGACCGGTTCGACCCCGACCAGTGCGGCGAGCTCGAGCGCGGCGGTCATCTTCGACCGGACCCGCTGCGCGCCCACCGCGGCGGCCTCCACCAGCCAGGAATGTGCCCCTGGCCCAAGCGCGAGGAACGCCTTCTCCTCACGCGTGCGGGCCTTGGGTTGCGGTGGCTTCGGGGACCCGTCTGGTTGCTGCGGGTGGTCGGGGTAGTGGGACAGGTCGATCCTGGGGTTCCCCGGCGTGGAGAGCCGATGCCGAGCCACCTCGGTGAGGCCGGCAGCCAGAGCAGCGGTAATGACCAGCTCCTCGCCGTCAGCACGGACCCAGACCTCCTTCCCGACCAGGCCCGGTGGGGTGGAGTAGCGCACCGACCCGAACCGGATCGTCTGATCCGGATTCACGCTCCGGGTCTCCCCGAGTGCTGCAGTGAACGGCGCGATCGGAATCGGATGCAACCGCTGCTGCTCAAGAGCCAGCGCTTCAGCGGGGACCCGGTTGGTTTCCCGATGCACCCGGCCGTTGACCTTCTCGGTGAACCGCTCGCAGGCCTCGACCAGCTCGGCGAAGGAGTTGTAGCCAGTCAGCAGGTTCGCCTTGGTCGGGACCAGGTCGGCCTTCGCGATCCGCACCGTGGCCTCCGACCCGCCCTTGGACTCCGGATCGAACGGGACACAGGTATGCACCGCGAGGCCGTAGTGGCGGCTCGCGGCCACGATCATCGGATGCCGCACCGGGACCCCGGCAACGTGCTCGACGGTGACGGTCTTCTCGTTATCGGTCAACCCATACGTCGGTGCCCCACCCACCCGTCGCAGCGTGGCATCCAGGCAGGTCATCAACGTGCCGAGCTTGCGGTCCCACGTCGGGATCACCACCCGGAACCTCGACCACGCCAACCACGCGCAGAACAGCAACGTGGGCCGAGGCCGGCCGTCGGGGCCGAACACGATCGGCCCGTGACCCCAGTCGAACTGGAGCCACAGACCGGGCTCGGTGATCCAGGGCCGGTACTGACGGCGGTGCCCGTCTCGCCAAGCCTGCTTGGCGTTCGCGATCGCACGACGGGTGGTTCGCTCATCGCCGGTGAACCCGAGTACCTGCAGCCGTTCGTGCAGCACGTCGGCACGGATCGCGCCCTCGGACTGCTCGACCAGCTCCTCGATCTTTGGCAGGAACGGGTCGATCAGCTTCGGCCGCCGCACCGGCGCATCCACCGGCAGGCCAGCCTCGCGCGCCTCGACGTAGCGCCGCACGGTCTTGGGGTCCACCCCCGCCAACGGTGCCGCCGAGTGCGCACAACCGGTGGCATCAAACGCTTCCAGAATCTCCATGATCTCCCTGTCAGACTTCTTCATAAGTCCCTCCGGTGAGGCAGCTCGAGCGTGGTTAGAGACCTCGAGCGTTGCCCCGGAGGGACCCCTCATTTCGGACCGACACGACCGGTCCCGACGTCCGTGGAAGGGGATCAGCTGTCCGCGGAGAGGGAGATGAAGTGTCCGCCTACAGGGATCTTGGACTGTCCGCTGTCACTATATCCGGAGTCGTTTGGTTTGATGTTCTTGACCAGGACGGTGCCCGCCCTGCTGCCATCCGACTTCCACAGCTCCCTGCCGTTGGTGCCGTCGTCGGCGGTGAAGAACAACCGATCTCCCACGACGGTCAGGTTCCGGGGACGGCTGCCCCGGTAGCTCCCGGAGTCGTTCGGGTTGATGTTCTTGACCAGGACCGTGCCCGCCTCAGTGCCATCCGACTTCCACAGCTCCCGGCCGTGGACGCCGTCGCTGGCGCTGAGGAACAACATTTCCCCCATGGCGGCAGAAGCACCAGGAGCGCTCGAGGCCATGCGCGGGGCCGGGCACTGCACGGGCGAAGCACCGGAACGTACTGCTGCTTCTCCGACCGTTCCAGTCCGAACGCTAGGGGTCGCGAAAGCCGTGCCCGCGCCCGCCAAGGTGACCGCAGCGGCTGTCGCGGCAGTGGCGGCGCGTGCCGCCCCGGCCGCACGAACCTGACGACGCAGCACTTTCGCCCGAGCAACCCGTGCTCGAACTGCGCTCTTCTTCGCACACCGCTGGCGACGACTCACGGCACTAGCCCTCTCCCGATCTAGGACCGGGGCGGCTCCCCGTCATGCCACGAATGGCCGACCAAGGAACATTCCTTCGCGCCAAGAATGCTCGCAATGAGGTCGGCGTGTCACTAGCCCAACTGGGCCAAATCGGTGCATCGAATGGAGTTGCCCCCCAAAGGGGTGGTTCATGGCGCTCCACAACCAAAGGGACTCTTCGTGACAGGTTCATGGCGCAACACC
>JACCWP010000247.1 GCA_013697585.1 Nocardioidaceae bacterium | reverse complement strand
AGCCCAACAGCGTGCCGGGCGTCACCAGCCGAAATCGGCGCAACCCGCTCGGGAGCAGCCCGGCCAGCGCGGCAAGAACCGCTCGGTCGGCCCAGTCCAGTTGCGGCCGACCAGCCTGCCGACGCAGAACCGCCACCTCATGGCGCAAGACGAGTATCTCCGCGTCCTTGGCCGCGTCGCTACGGCTGAGCAGCGCAAGCCAGCCGAACACACGAGTCATCATCAGGTAGAGCAGCCGGAACGACACGGCCATAATCATCTCAGGCGCCCCGCACCCGTTCGCGGCGATAGCAGGCTGAACACAGACGTTTTGGCACGGTACACGCTGAACCCCACCACCGGCACCGACAACAGCAGACTCAACCAGAACTTGTCCCGAAACCGCGCCGCATGATCCCCATGACCGCCATGAGCCTCGTGACCGCCACCCTCGCCTGGGTCTTCATGAGTGTCGTGGGCCTGGGTCCGGTGCTCCTGCGTTGTCATCGGTCTCCTCACTCCCGCGCAGCGGTGAGAGGATGCGGTTCATGGATACCGCCGTTGCCACTGACGACATGCCCCTCACGCCGCCTGTGGAGCACTGTTCCTGCTGCGGACGCGCCGACGTGGCTATCCGCGTACACCTCGATTGTCACCCTGAGATCGGGCTGTGTGATCGTTGCGTGCTATGGCTGAACGGTCAGCGCATGGTGATCGCCAAAGATGACCTCGTGTGCGGGATCAGGAGTCGCCGCAGTTCAAGCTGACCCATTACCCTGAAAGGAGGCGACTTGTGGGGAGGTCGTGCGCACAAGGACGCGTTGTTCGATCCGTGGATGAGCTCGCGAACCGGGGTCGGACGCCCCGGCGTGACGGGCGATACTCAGTAGGCAGCACTTTTCGCGGCGTAGGCGTCTTGCCGAGCGACCGTCCGACCTCGTCGTGGAAGCCCACATCGTCGGGTTACCCCGCACACAGCAGTGTTGAGGAGGCAACAGATTACGCGGGACCCTGCCCGGGGTCTCTACTTGGAATCTGCTGCTGAAGCGCAAGAAGGATCGCCTTTTCCTCCTGTCCGTACCTGCAGGCATGCCAGCACACACCGATCAGGGTCACCCTGGAATGGCACCCGGGCTGCCGGGGACTGGACCGTAGCGGCCGCTGACGCGCGGAGGACGGGCTGCTCGAACTGCCGTCACCGTCGAGGCTTCGCTGGCCGGGGGTTGAGCGTCGTGAGGCCGGTGGCGGCAGCGGCGAGCAGCAGCAGGCCCCCGAGGTAGTACACGGTCTGGATTCCGAAGGTGTCCGCGAGCAGCCCGCCGGCTGCGAGGGAGACCAGCCGGCCGGCCTGCCAGATGACATCCATCGAGGCGAACACGCGGCCGCGAGCGTGTCCTGGGGTCTCAGCCTGCAGTAGCGAGTTGAATGTGATCGCCCCAGTCGACGTGCCGAGCCCGTATGCGGCCAACGCGGCCGCGGCCACCGGCAGGGCCGTCGTGATCGCCATCACCAGGTCCACCATGCCGCGCAGGGCGAACGGGGCGAACACGAAGAGCGGCCGGCGGGGACGGCGAGTCAGCCGCAGCAGCACCAGTGGTCCGAGGGCGGCTCCGATTCCGATGGCTGAGATGAGCAGGCCGTAGCCGCTGCCGCCGGCGCCGAGGCGGTCCTCGGCGAGGACGACGAGCAGGGCGCTTGTCGCCCCCGCTGACAACGCCGCCAGCAGCTGCCCGGCGGCCAACGCCCGCAGCAACCGGTCGCCGACCAGGACACGGACCCCCTCGGAGGCCTCCACGAGCAGCCGTCCGCGTACCAGGTGATCAGCCGGACCGGGGACCCGTAGACCCGCGAGCACCATCGCGCTGACCGCATAGGAAACAGCGTTGAGCGCAAACGCCGGGCCATAGCCGGCGACGGTGACCAACACCCCTGCCAGCGGGGCGAGCACGATCTGCGACACCACCGCGGCGGTCCAGATGCCGCTGTTGGCCGCGACCAGCTCGTCGCGACCGAGCAAGCCCGGCAACACCGAGGACGCAGCCGGGTTGAAGAACACCGCGCCGACCGACATGGCGAACGCGACCACGTACACGACAGCCGCCGAGTCGTGCCAGACGACGAGCAGCCCGGCCAGCACGCCCCGGAAGAGGTCGGCGCAGACCATCACCCTCACCCATGGCCACCGGTCGACCAGGGGCCCGGCCACCGGAGCCAACAGCAGGACTGCGGCGATCTCGGCGGCGACCACTGCGCTGACACCCAACCCGGACCCGGTCAGCTCGTAGATGAGCAACGCCAAGGCGACGAAGTTGACGGTGTCGCCCCACTGCGAGACCGTCCGGGCGCCCCACAGCCGCCGGTATCCCGGGACGGCGAACACGTCGCGCAGACCTGCCATCGCGTCGGTCGACTTCGTGCTCAGCGGGCGTCCGACATCGAAACATCAACGCGGCACGGCGGCCGGGCGTCCCGTCCACGGCCAGCCGGGCAAAACCGACTCGGACGTGCCTGCGACCGGCCTCCACGCACCGTGCCCCACCTCCCCGGTGAGAGCCCCGTGACGCCAGACGCTAGGACGTTGAACCGGGGACAGAGTCAATCGCGGCCACTCGGCTCAGGCCGTGGATGTGTAGTCATCGAGTTCGCGGTCACCTAGAGTCGTGCGAGGATGGGCAGCAGTTGCGAGGGTTCCAGGACGGGATGGTGTGGAGTATGAGCCAGTTGGTCTTCGCCTACGGGGTCGGGATGCTTGCGCTCGTCAGTCCCTGTGGGTTCACCATGCTGCCAGCCTTCCTCGCGTACAACATCGCCGACAACGGCAGTGTGAGTCGCTCCGGCACTCGCCGGCTGACCAGGGCACTTGCGGTGGGGCTGGCGGTGAGCCTCGGCTTTGCCGGTACGTTCCTGATCTCGGGCCTGCTGGTGTCGGCTGGCCTACGGTCCCTGGTGGAGGCCGTGCCGTGGTTCGGTGTGGTCGTGGGCTCGGTCCTGGTCGTTCTCGGCCTCAGCATGCTGGCCGGACGTCGCCTGGGCATGAACGTCCCCGTCAACTGGCTGACGCGGCCAGGAGCTGGCCCCGGCCGCACGGTTGCCTTCGGGGCGGGGTACGCGCTGACGCAGCTCGCGTGCGGCATGGCGGGCCTGCTGACTGTCGTCGCACAGGGAATGGCCAACTCCTCGATCGTCGGCACCGGCGCCGTATTCGTGGCCTTCAGTGCAGGCGCCGCGTCTCTCCTGGTTCTGCTGGCCTTGTCGACCACCCTTGTCAGCGACGCCCTCGTACGAGGTGTCCGGCAGTTCATGCCCGCCGTGACACGAGTCTCGGGTGCGGTGCTCGCGGTGTCGGGCGCGTACCTGGTCGTGTACTGGTCCCCCGCACTGCTCGGCGGCGACGCTGCGGATAACCCCGCCAGCCGGCTCATCCACGACCTGGCCGCGGACTCGAGGTCGTGGTTGCAGGACAACCAGGTGCTGGTGTCGATCCTGGTTGTTGTGCTGGTCATGGGCACGGTTGTCGCTGCTCTGCGCGGCGGGAAGCCCAGCCAGACGCCGAGGTCCCCCGACCAGCGCCACGACCAAGACGCTCGAGTTTCGTGAATCGGTGCTAGTGACAGCGACACCATCCGGCAACTAGGCGGGGGGCGTAAGGCGACCTCACGCCCGTCCGGCCGTGCTGTTGCTAGGCCGGATCCGGCCAAGAGCAGCGGCGAGTTCCGCCACGGCGGTGACGGCGTCGTGTGCCGCCGACCACTCCACCACCGGCACCTGGGCACGGTCGGCCGCAACCACCTCGTCGCTCCACGGGACGACGCCTGCCAGGGCGAAGGCGTGCCGACCGCAGAAGTCCCTGATCGCCTCCTCGTCCCGCGAGGAGCGCACCTTGTTCGCGACCACCGCCACGCAGGGCACGGACAGCTCCGCGACGAGGGCCGCCATGCGACGCACCGTCTCGAGCGAACGGTAGTAGGGCTCCGCGACCAGGCATATCGCGTCGACGTGCCGCACCGTGCCCCGGCTCAGGTGCTCGGGCGAGGCCTCCATGTCGACGACGACGAAACGCTCCGCGGAGCCGAGATCCTCCAGCAGTGACGACACAACGGCGTGCGCCGAGCACAGGCACCCCTCGTCGGCATGCGTCGGTGCACCCATCCCCAGCAGGCGGACCCCGTCGGGAGCGGTCAATGCGTAGCGGTCCAGCACCTCGTCGATGGGTTCGGCCAGGCCGCCTCCTCCGAGGCGGCGCGACACCAGCGAGGTTGGCACTGGCGCCAAGCCCGCAGCCTCTTCGGGAGACATGCCGAGCGCAGCCGACAGATTGGGATTGGCGTCGGCGTCGAGCGCAACAACCGAGCGCCCCGATCGGGCCGCGAGTCGGGCAAGCGTGGCACTGATCGTCGTCTTGCCCGCGCCTCCTTTGCCGGCAACGGCGAGTCTCACCGGACGGGTACGGACTGTTCGGCGACCCTCTGGTAGCGACGCCGGTACTTCGCCAGTGAGCGGGCGACCTGTGCCAGCGAGCCGGCGCTGACGTGCAGCCAGCCTCGACCCTCGTCCGTCAGCTCGTAGATCCTGCGCGCTGGACCGGACGTGGACGGCTCCCAGGCCGATCGCACTAGTCCCTCCTGGTCCATCGCGCGCAAGCAGCGGTAGAGCCCACCGGGATCGACCCGGTCGAGGCCGAGGGCGCTGATCTGCTCGAGCAGCTCGTAACCATGGGAGGTCCCCTCGGCCAGCAGCAGCAGCAGGCAGGGTCGAAGGTAGTTGCGCGGGAGATCGACCGGGACTTCTCCGCCGGAGCCGCGGTTCATCCGGCAGGCCCCGGAGCCCGCTCCGCAGCGCAGGCGATGGCCTCCTCGACGGAGTTCTGACACCAGCAATCGGCGCTGCACTCACCGTGGGTCGGACGGGTGAGGTCGGAGAAGCTGATCGCGAACTCCGTCTTGCCCTCCGCCAGACCAGATGCCGACATGACGTAACCGCCGGAGACGGGCTCGAGGTAGCCGTCGACAACCAGACGGTCGAGGTAGCCCATGCCGACCTCTGCGTCAACGCCAAGGAAGCGCTCCAGCAGTGGGGCGTCAACGACCTCGCCGAGCCCCTCCCCCTTCAGCCAGTACATGACCTGAAGTATCTCGCTGCGCCAGTACAGCGCCTGGAGTGCCTGCGACTTCGGTGGGTGGAGTCGATCCAAGGTCAGGAACTCCCGGCTGCCACAGCGGCCTCGGCGGCGCGGGTGTCTGCGAGGTGGGTGAGGTCGGCGAACGCGTCGGCGATCCCACCCAGCTGGTCGTTGACCGTGAGTACGGCCGGACCGATGACGTTGCACTGGGTCTCGATGGCCCGGACACCGAAAGCGACCTTCCCGAGCAGCACCGACGACCGGCGCAGGGACGCGGCAATTCGAAGGAGGTAGTACACGAGCACCGCTGCGACGAGCAGGATCTCAACAATGCTCAGGATGATCAGCTGTGCGTTCACCGGGTGCCTTCCAGGGTCGCGTCGCCCGTGGGAGGCGCCGGTGGACCGCTCAGCTGCTGCACGTGCCGGCCCGCCTCCTCGGTGAGCATGTTCAGGCGATCGGAGGTCTCTGTGAGGAGCCAGGTGGTGGCCGTGTTACCCGCCACCTGCTTGCCCGCGGTCCATACCAGACCGGCGCCGGTCTCGATCCGCTGGACCTGGCGGAGGAGGAGCTCCAGCAGCACCACGGCGACAGCGGCGATAACGAGCCCCAGCCCCAGAGCCAGGGACCAGTACGCCTCGTCGCTCATGGGCGGTCGTCCGGGGTCAGTCTGAGCCGGGCATCGGCCGCAGCCGCCACGATCCGCTCGGCAGTCGCAACAGTGTCCCCGACCCGCCAAAGTCCAGCGGTGCCGTCCCGAGCCTCGTTCAGCCCGGTCAGGATCGCCTCCGCCTTCTCCGCCGTGCGCTTCGCGCCGGCAATCATGAGCAGCAGCACGACCACGACGATGGCCACCACGACCGCACCGATGACGAAACCCAGGATCCATCCGTTCACGGGTCCTCCAGGAGTGCAGCGATCGGCTCCTGCACGGTACACGGGTTCGTGGGCTATGTGTATCGTGCACCTACGACGCGATGTGAGGCACAGCACGCACTCTGACGCGGCACAGGAGCAGCAGATGGCAGACCGATCGACGAGATCCCTACCGCCATCCACGCCCACACCAGCCGAGGACCTGCTGGATGCGCTTGGGCCAATCAAGGGTTTCCACGACACGAGCCACCTCGGCGCGTTCGGGATGCCGTCGGGAGCCATGACCGAGGACATGCTGGCGGGTGAGGCCGTTGCGTCTCAGGCCACCCGTTTCGGGCCCTTGGAGAAGGTTCACGCCTTCTGGTTCGCCGGCATGAGTTGCGACGGGTGCAGTGTCGCCGCCACGGGTGCGACCAACCCGTCGGTGGAGAGCATGATGCTGGGCGCGCACCCCGGGATCCCTCGGGTCATCTTGCACCACCCGGTCATCAACATCGAGTCGGGGCCCCACTACCTGCGACCGGCCGAGGAGGCGATCGAAGGCACCCTTGGCGCACCGTACGTCGTGATCCTGGAGGGATCGATCGCCGACGAGGTGGTGGCCCACGCAGCAGGCGGTTACTGGTCGGCGACGGGCGAGGAACCATGGGGCGCCGACGGCGAGCTGCGTCCGGTCAGCTCCACGGAGTGGATCGCACGACTGGCCCCCAACGCCGCCGCGATGATCGCCATCGGCACGTGCGCCACCTGGGGTGGCGTGCCTTCTGCGGAGGGCAACCCGACCGGCGCGATGAGCCTGATGGACTTCCTCGGCAAGGACTACCGATCGGTCCTCGGCGTGCCCGTCGTCAACGTCCCAGGATGCCCGCCGGTCGGTGACAACTTCACCGAGACGGTGGCGGCGGTTCTGTACTTTCTCCAGGGGTTCGGCCCGCTCCCGGAATTCGACGAACTCGGTCGCCCGGCGTGGCTGTTCGGTGAGACGGTCCACCGCCGGTGCGTGCGCGGCGCGTACTACGAGGAGGGCACGTTCGCCCAGGAGTTCGGCGACCCGGAGTGCCTCGTCGAGATCGGCTGCTGGGGGCCGGTCGTCAACTGCAACATCACCTCGCGCGGGGCCGTGAAGGGGATCGGCGGCTGTATGAACGCGGGGGGTGCGTGCATCGGGTGCACCATGCCGGGCTTTCCGGACAAGTTCACCCCCTTCTACAAGCGGCCACCGGGGTCGCTGGCGTCGACCACTGTCTCGCGGATGGTGGGCAGTATCATCCGGCCGCTGCGCAAGTTCAGCAACAACAACCTCAACCGCGAGGCGCGCTGGGATCGACAGGGGGCCGCGCCCAGCGCCTTCTCCCGCGAGAAGTACGAGCCCTCACCGCTGGCCGACGTTGGCCACAGGTTCTACGACAAGATGCGCCGCGCCAGTGACACGGCCCGGGGCGATGCCGCCGTCTGGGGCAAGCGGCCGGACGAGGCTCCCAGCGGTGGCCGCCCACGTACGCACACCTGACCGCTGCATCTGACCACCCGGCACCAGGCCCACCCGAGGAGTCCGCGCATGTGCTTCAAGACCCTGCCGGTCGAGTTCGACGGGGACGGCAACGCCACCCTGCGAGGCGGCATTCCCAACCCGTACGACGTGAGTGTGGCCAGGCCTGACGTCGATCTGAACGAGACCGAGCGCCGGGACCGCATCGAGCGGCTGGTCGCCCGCAACGGTCACATCAAGGACCTCAACATGGATCCGGTCACGCGGATCGCCGGCGCGCTCGCGGTCCACGTGACAGCCGACCTTGACAAGGGTCAGTACCTCGACTCGCACGCCCAGGCGACCCTGTTCCGCGGCTACGAGGTCATCTTGATGGGGCGCGACCCACGCGATGCGATCTTCGTGTCCTCACGTGCCTGCGGGGTGTGCGGCGGGGTGCACGCACACGCTGCGGCCTACGCCATCGAGCAGGCAATGGGCATCACGCCGCCACCTCTCGGCACCGTCGTGCGCAACATGACCGAGGCCGCGGAGATGGGCTACGACAACCCGCTGCATCTCTACCTGCTAGCCGGTCCCGACTACTCCGAGTCGGTCATCCGATCCTCCAACCCGGAACTGTGGCCCAAGGCGGAGAGTTGGGCGTGTCCAAGCGCCCACATCCACGGCTTCAAGACGATGGCTGACCTCATGACCGCACTCAACCCACTGACCGGGGCGCTGTACCGCGAAGGGCTGGAGTTCACCCGGCTCTCCCGCGAAATGGTGGTCATCCTGACCGGCAAGTACCCGCACCCGCAGAACGTCGTGCCCGGCGGTGTCTCGACCACCCTCACGCTGCAGACGCTCAACGAGTACCACTCGAAGCTGGGGAAGATCTTCGACTACGCCCAGCGGATGATGGCGGTGTGGGACGACATCCCGGCGTTCTTCTACGAGGCGGACGACCGCTATCAGTTCGTCGGCTACCGGCCGACCAACCATGTCGACCCGGGCTACTGGGACGATCCGTATGCGTATGACGCGACGTACGAGAACTGCAATGCATGGGGTGAGAAGCGCTGGTCGACACCGGGCGTGGTCATCGACGGGCAGCTAGTGACGACCCGGCTGACCGACATCAACATCGGCTGGGAGGAGTTCGTCGAGCACTCCTATTACGAGGAGTCGTCCAGTACGCGCTACGAGAAGGACTCGCTCGGCAACCCCCTCTCGCCCTACCACCCGTGGAACAAGCGCACGCTGCCCAAGCCGGGCGCCCGGGACTGGAAGGACAAGTACACCTGGGCCTGTGCGCCGCGGTGGGACCGGACGGTCGTCGAGGCCGGCTGCTACTCGCGGCTGCTCGTCACCGCGCTAGCCCAGAAGATGCCGTCCAGCGACTTCATGTCGTCGACCGGCTCGAGCATGCGCTTCCTCGTCCCGAAGGGAGAGAGCGGTGAGCGGGAGGTCGAGTGGCAGGTGCCAGAACGGTGGAACGCCTTCGAGCGCAACCGCGGGCGGGCCTACCACTACCTGTTCAGCCAGCTGGTCGGGCTGGAGAGTCTGTTCGAGGCGTACAGGCTCTTCCAGCAGGGCGAGCGCCGGGTGGCGGCGCTGAACCCCGAAGAGCTCGAGAAGGCGATCCCCCAGGACGAGCGGGTTGCGGTCGGCTGGTGGGGCGCGGGACGAGGCTGGCTGACGCACCACCTCGTCATGGACAAGGGCAAGATCACCAACTACCAGATCTGCACGCCCTCGACGATCAACGCCTCGCCACGGGACCCGTGGGGTCAGCCGGGGCCCTATGAGGAAGCCGTGATGAACACTCCGATCATCGAGGATCTCGCCAATCCCTCGAGCTTTACGAGCATCGACATGCTCCGAGGCATCCGCAGCTTCGACCCCTGCATGCCGTGCACGACCCACGCCCACACCGGCGACGGCGAGGTCGTGCGCGAGGTCAACACCTGCTCGTGCGGCGGTGACTGAACCTGCTCCGGCTCCCGTGGCCGTCCTGGTCGGCGGTGTCAGCGAGCTGTTTCAGCACGACCTCGACCTGGGCCGACTCGCGGTCGAGCGGCTGCAGGACGAGGACCTCGGCCAAGGGGTCGTCGTCGAGGAGCTGCACTACGGCGCCGTCGCCGTCGCCCAGCGATTGGAGGATCTGCGCCCCGCTGCCCTTGTGCTGATCAGCGCCGTGCGCCGCGGCCGACCGCCCGGCACGGTGCAGCGACGACGCGTCGACCCGCCCGAGCGCTCCGCGGCCGACGTGCAGGCAGCGGTCGGCGACGCGGTGACGGGCTACGTGCACCCGGACCTCATCGTCGAGATCGGCACCGCGCTGGGCGTCCTCCCGGAGCGGACGGTGGCGGTGGAGGTGGAACCGGGGGCCACCGGGCCTGGGGAGGGCCTCACTGAATCGGTCGCGTCCGGCCTTGAGGTAGCGCTGGACCTGGTCCGGGCCGAGGCCCGCCGGAGCCCGTTGTTGGCGCTCGCCGCCGAGCTACGACCGCTGGTTGCCGACGACCGACTCGAGGAGTCCGCCGCGCTGTCTGCCCTGCGTGCGCTGCTCATCGAGCTGCGGCAGCTGGACCGAGACGGGCGGTGGGGGAAGGTGTTCACCTTGCGTGATCGGCTCAGGAAGGGCATCACCCAGGGTGCGGGCAGTGAAGGAATGGACCACCGGGACTGGGGCCTGTGGTGGGCGCTGATGGAAGAGCTCGACCGCCTGCAGGCGGCCGAGGCGGCTCCGAGCTAGGACCTGGATTGCCCGAACAGCCGCTCTGGTGGTTCGACCGGTCGTGCAGGCTCCTCCAGCAGCCCTAGGTTGTGCGGCGGAACGGCAACGCGGTTGCCACGGGCCGTGAGCAGGACGAGCGCTCCGTCGGCCAGCACATCCACGGCCTCGCCGGTGACCTCCGGCCCACCGGGTCCCATCGGGATGAGCCGGGCCCTGCGCTGTCGGCCGAGGGTGCTGCAGCGGGGCAGGTAGTCCGCGAGCACCTGCTCGGCTGGCGCGGTCAGCCGCTCTTCCAGGACGGCCACGAGCCGGGCCATCAACGCGGCTCGCGGTGGGGGCGCGTCGTCGACGAGCACCGTCACGCTGATCCAGTCGGTGCGTGAGGGGCCGAGCTCGACGTAGACACCGAGCCGGGCCAGCGCGGCCCCACCCGCGGCGTGCACCGTGTCGGGCCACGCGAGGCCGGTGTCGCTGCTACCGATGACGTCATGCAGCGCCAATAGGGCGGCGACATAAGGCCAGCCTTCGCGCTCGGGTGGGAGTTCGGGCCGGATCAGCAGGGTAAAGCCGAGCCCCTGGCCCTGCCGGACCGTCCATGGCAGGCCGCCGCGGCCCCGCGGGGAGGCCTGATAGTCCGCAACGACCACCGAGCCTGACGGCGCCCCGCCTCGGGCCCAGGCCATGGCTACCGCCTCGGTCGAGAGCAGCGCCGGGTAGGTCCGCACCGGCCGATCGCCCAGCGCAGCGGCCACCTCGGGCTGGGTCAGGTCGCCGTTCATGTCCATGTGGCGGGTCGTCCTGATGCCTGCGCCGCGGAGTTGAGGCCGGCGACGAGCCGCTGCCATTGCGGAAGGGCGAACCTGGCCATGGCCGAGCCGATCACTGCGTGCAGCCGTTCCGCGTGCTGCTCGGGGCGGTCCGCACAGGCGTCGACGACGGCGGCGACAAGCCGCCCGTAGGTCAGTGGCGGCAGTTCGACCATGACGTGCAGCAGGCTCTCGACCAGGTCGTAGGACACCCCCGGCCGAGCGAGCACGCCGTCCAGGAAACTCCTGACCATTGCGCACCGTGGCACCTCCGGGAGATCCGCCACGCGAAGCATCTCCTCGCGAAGTACCGGGACCCAATGGTCCCGTTGCTCTGCGTCGAGGACGGCCAGCAGGTCTTCGGGTGCCCGCCCCGGCAGGCGGGATAGCAGCTGCTGGGCCTGCTCTCGCACCGGTTCGGCAGCCCCAGGCACCGCCAGCGCCTGCCCGGCGGTGAGCCGGGCGCGGGCGAGTTCGCCCATCTGCTCGTGCGCGAGAGCGAGGTTGGCCTTGGCCATCGCGTGGTCCACCGGTCGCACGCTGCGGGGGAAGGCGCCAAGTGCGCGGCGCAGCGTCGCCACGGCGGCGGTGGGATCTCCCTCGGCCAGCTGAGCGAGGCCGACCGCGTTGGCGGCCGCGCCTGCTCCAGGCTCGTCCCCCGCCTGCTCCGCGAGAGTGAGCGACTGCTGCAGGAGGGGCAGGGCGTCGGCAGCCTTCCCCGCGGTCAGCAGAGATCCGCCGTGATCGCGGGCCGCCGCACCGGCCTGCGCCGGATAACCGGCCGCGAGGAACAGGGCTCGGGCTTGGCTCCACGCGGCGTGGGCACCGTCGAGGTCCCCGCAGTCCTGCCG
>JACCWP010000237.1 GCA_013697585.1 Nocardioidaceae bacterium | reverse complement strand
CGGTCGGCCTGCTCAGCCGCCGCGGCGCGCTCGAGCTGGTCGGCCCGGCCCGACGTCGCCAGGGACCGCTCCTCGGTGGTGCGCAGAGCCAGCCGCGCGTCGAGCTCGGTCGCCCGCGCGCGCCGCACGAGCTCGGCGAGCCGCTCGAGCTCGGCCAGGTCGGGCGCATCGTCCGCCGACACCTCAGCGGCGCTGGCCCGGGCCTCCAGCTCGGCCAATCCGGACAGGTCGCGGTCGCGCGCCTGCTCGGCCTCGGTGACGGCGACGGCCAACCGGTCCGCCTCCTCTCGCGCCGACCGGGCGGCACCGCCCAGCTGACCGAGCCGCTCGGCCACGGCCGCCATCGCGGCGTCCGACTCGTGCAGCTCTGCCAGCGCGGCGTCGGCCCGGCTCCGCACGTCAGCGCGTTCCTCCTCCAGCCGGGACAGGTCGAAGCGCAGCCGCTCGCTGACGTGACTGGTCTCGGCCAGCCGCTCGGCCGCATCCTCGGCCGCGGCCTGCACCTCGAGCAGGCTGGGCGTCGCGGTCGACCCACCAGCGGCCCACGACTGCGCGAGCAGGTCGCCGCGCCGGGTGACGGCGACCAGGCCGGGTCGGTCGGCGACCAACGCCTCGGCCTGCGCCAGCGACTCGACGACGACCGTCGAGCCAAGCAGGTCGCCGAGCGGGGCGCTCAGGCTGGCGGGAGCGTCGACGACGCCGAGCAGGGGTACGGCTCCCGCCGGCAGCCCGGTAGGTGTCGACCGGTCCGCGGAAACGTCGACATCAGCACTCACCAGCAGGTCCGACCTGCCCAGGTCGTCGGCTCGCAGCAGCTGCATCGCGGTGACCGCGGAGTCGATCCCCTCGACGGCGACGGCATCGGCCGCCGAGCCAAGACCAGCCGCTACCGCCGCCTCATAGCCGGGCCGCACCGTGAGCAGCGCGGCGACCGAGCCGAGCACGCCCGACACCTGCTCGGTGGCGGCGAGAAGCGCCCCAGCGCCGTCCTTGCGGGTCAGGCCGAGAAGCAGCGCCTCGTGGCGGGCGTGCAACGCGCCGCGCTCGCGCTCGGCGAGCTGTGCCTCGTCGCGGATCTTGACCAGCCGCTCCTCGAGATCGGCGAGCTCAGCGGCAGCGGCCTCATGGGCATCGTCGAGGCCGCGCTCGCCTGCGTCGAGGCCAGCCACCCGATTCTCCAACGCGGTGAAGTCGTGGTGGGCGCGCTCGGCCCGCGCCAGCGCGTCGGCACGAGCACCGCTCAGACGGGCGACCTCGTCGTCGGCCGCGGTCGCGCGAGTGCGCAGCGCCTGCACCTGCCCGTCCAGCCGCACCTGCTCCTCGCGGCGCCCAGCCGCCTCCCGGCCGACCTCGATACGTCGCCGGTCCTCCTCGGCATGCGCACCCTCCGCACGGCGTCGCTCGCGGACGGCGGCGTCCAAGTCGGTGCGACGCTGGCCGAGCTCGCCCAGCAGCTTCCGCTCCTGCTCGCGGACCTGGCCGGCCTCCGTGAGCAACATGTCGGGGTCACGGTTCGCTGGCTCCTCCTCGACCTCCTCTCGGCCCAGTCGGACCCGCTCGGCCGCCAACCCGGCAGTACCGTCGAATCGCTCCCGCAGCCGCGACAGCTCATACCAGGTCTCCTGGGCGCGGGCCAGCAGTGGCGCGTCTCCCCGCAGCGCCTCACCGAGGGAGAGCTCGCGCTCACGCGCGGCTGCCACGTCGCTCTCGACGACCGCGCGCCGCCCGCGCAACGCGGTCTCGTCGGCGAGCTCCTGGTCGAGAGCAGACTGGGCAGTCACCAGGTCGTCGGCGAGCAGCCGCGCCTTGGCGTCACGCAGGTCGGCCTGCACCTGCACGGCCCGCTTGGCCACCTCGGCTTGCCGACCGAGCGGCTTGAGCTGGCGACGCAGCTCGGTGAGCAGGTCGGCCAGCCGGGTGAGGTTGTTCTCGGTCGCCTCCAGCTTGCGCAGCGCCTTCTCCTTGCGCTTGCGGTGCTTGAGGACGCCGGCCGCCTCCTCGATCAGGCCGCGCCGGTCGTCGGGTGTGGCGTGCAGGATCGAGTCGAGCTGTCCCTGACCGACCACGACGTGCATCTCGCGGCCCAACCCTGCGTCGCTGAGCAGCTCCTGGATGTCGAGCAGCCGACAGCCCTGGCCGTTGATCGCGTAGTCCGAGCCCCCACCCTTGAACATGGTCCGGGTGAGGGTGACCTCGGCGTAGTCGATCGGCAGGGCTCCATCGGTGTTGTCGATGGTCAGCACGACCTCGGCGCGACCCAGCGGCGCGCGGGCCGCCGTGCCGGCGAAGATGACGTCTTCCATCTTGCCGCCACGCAGCGACTTGGCGCCCTGCTCGCCCAGCACCCACGAGAGCGCGTCAACGACGTTGGACTTGCCAGAGCCGTTGGGCCCGACGACGCAGGTGATGCCGGGCTCGAAGTGCATCGTCGTCGACGACGCGAAGGACTTGAAACCGCGCAGCGTCAGGCTCTTGAGGTACAACGCGGGCGCTCCCGATCGGACGCGGTGGGTGTCGCGGTGGGTGTCGCGGTGTTGGTGCTGGGTGGTGCGACTGCTCCCAGAAAGACTATCCAGCGCAGCGGCGGGCGGCGGTGGTGGCGCGCCGTCGCAGCGCCACCGCGAGCGGGAGAGCCAGGACGGCCAGCGCGACCGCCGCGGTCGCCGGTCCGGCGGCCGTCCTCGACACCTCGCCGGGCCGCACGGTCCGTCGGATGCGTACCGCGGGACCCAGTAGGAGTCCCACACCTCGCAGACTCCGGCGCGGGCGTAGCCCCGCGGGTCGGAGACGTCGAAGACGCTCAGCGACTCGAGACCGGATGTGACGAAGTAGGGCGCCGTCGGCGCGAAGCACCCCCAGATGCCGGCCCGCCCGTCTCAGCATGTGCGCGCGCCAGGCTCGCGGCAGGAACCGCGAATAGGCTCGGGACTCATCTTCGGCGAAGGAGCGTGTTATGTCAGTGATCGACGAGCTGGTCCAGAACAACGAGGCGTACGCAGGCTCATTCGGAGGTGAGCTGCCGCTGCCACCGGCGCGCCACGTCGCCGTGCTCGCCTGCATGGACGCCCGGATGCATGTGGGGAAGCTGCTGGGGTTGGCCGAAGGCGATGCGCACGTGATCCGCAACGCCGGCGGGGCGGTCACCGAGGACGCGATTCGGTCGCTGGCGATCAGCCAGCGTCTGCTCGGCACCCGCGAGATCATGCTCATCCATCACACCGAATGCGGCATGCTGACCTTCGCCGACGACGAGTTCAAGAAGACGATCGAGCAGGAGACGGGGATCCGCCCGAGCTGGGCGGCCGAAGCCTTCGGCGACGTCGATGAGGAGGTCCGCCAGTCGGTGGCACGGGTCAAGAACAGCCCGTTCCTCCCGCACACCGACGTCGTGCGGGGCTTCGTGTTCGATGTCAAGGACGGCCGGCTGCGCGAGGTCCACACGGACTGACGCAGCGGGCGGGCTGATGCTGGGGGTCGGCCGCGCCGGGATGGCTCAGTGCAGGATGGCTCAGTGCAGGATGGCTCAGTGCAGGGCCGGCTCGAGCAGCCGCTCAGGCGACTCGGGGGCCGGGTGCGCGTCGAGCAGGTCGCGCTCTCGCAGGGCGGCGGACAAGTCGTCGTTGTCGCGCTGCAGCCGTGCCACGACGGCCTCGAGGTCGGCGATGCGCCGACGCAGCAGCAGCGACTCCCGGGACAGCCGGGGGTCGGTCCGGCCCATGTGCCCGAGCAGTGCCTTTGCCATCTACTACGCCCTCCACGATGAGGTCGATCGACTAGCGGATCGACACGACCGGAGTCGCACGTTCCGCGGGTGCTGGCCGGTGGTCGGGCCGAGCGGCCCGCCCACCAGGATCGCACCGGCGGCCGAGTCGGTCAACCTGCCAGTCGAGATGCCGACGCCGCTCCGGGCGTCACCACCGGCCCCGGCGTGGTCGGGGCTGGCACCGGGGGCACGTGTACGACGACCGGTTCATGAAGGGGTCGCGCCGCACCTGCGCGCCGCAGCGCGGGCACGGCCGACCCTGCTGTCCGTAGACCGCCAGGGCGCGGTCGAAGTAGCCCGACTCGCCGTTGACGTTGACATAGAGAGCGTCGAACGAGGTCCCACCCTCGGCGAGAGCGTCGGCGAGCACTGCACCTACCGCCGCGAGCAGCCGCGCCGCCTCGGGGCGCCGCAGCGTTTCGGTCGGACGCGCGTAGTGCAGCCGAGCGCGCCACAGCGCCTCGTCGGCATAGATGTTGCCGACGCCCGACAGCAGGGTCTGGTCGAGCAGCGCACGCTTGAGCCCCGTACGCCGCCGCCGCAGCCGCTCGGTCACGTCGGCCGCAGAGAACTCGGGGTCGAGCGGGTCGCGGGCGATGTGCGCGATCTCGGTGGGCAGCTCGGCACCGGTCTCGCTGACCGCCAGCCCGCCGAACGTGCGCTGGTCCACGAACCGCAGGTCACGCCCGCCGTCGAGACTCAGCCTGACCCGCAGGTGCCGCTGGAGTGGAGCATCGTGCGACTGCACCAGCAGCTGCCCGGACATGCCGAGGTGAGCGAGGATGGCGTCGCCGCCGCTGACTGGGATCCACAGGTACTTTCCCCGGCGGCGAGCGACGCCCAAGCGCACCCCGTGCAGCCGGGCGGCGAAGTCCGCGCGCCCACCGGGGTGCCTGCGCACCGACCGGTCGGTCAGCACCTCGACGGCCGTGACCCGCCGCCCACTCGTGTGCCGCATGAGACCCCGTCGTACGACCTCGACCTCCGGCAGCTCGGGCACGGCCCGGCTCAGTCGGTCGAGCTCGCCGGCGAGTCGGCCGGCGCGCCAACCATCGCTGCGTCCTGGGCGACGTGGATCTCCTGCCAGGCGGTCTCGGCGGCCTGCTGCTCGGCCACCTTCTTGGACCGCCCCTCGCCGCTGCCATAGACGGACTCGCCGACGCGGACCCTCGCCCGGAACCACTTGTCGTGATCGGGGCCGGCCTCGTCGACGAGATAGTCGGGGACACCGAGACCGTTGCTGGCGGTGAGCTCTTGCAGGCTGGTCTTCCAGTCCAGGCCTGCCCCCAAGGTGACCGCCTGCGCAACAAGGGGGTCGAACAACCGGCGGACGAGGTCGGCGGCCACGGCGAAACCGTGCTGGACGTAGACCGCGCCGATCAGCGCCTCGACCGTGTCGGCGAGGATCGACGACTTCTCCCGGCCACCGGTCGTCTCCTCGCCGCGGCCGAGCCGCAGGTGGGCTCCGACGCCCAGCGCGCGACCGACATCGGCCAGCGCCCTGGAGTTGACGACGGCGGCTCGAAGCTTTGCCAGCCGCCCCTCGGACAGATCAGGATGGCGGGTGTAAAGACCGTCGGTCACTACGAGGCCAAGCACGGAGTCCCCGAGAAACTCGAGTCGCTCGTTGGTGGGCAGCCCGCCGTTCTCGTACGCGTACGAGCGATGGGTCAGGGCCAGGACAAGTGCCTCGGGATCGAGGTCGGGTACGCCGAGCGCGTCGAGCAGCGCCCGGGGGTCGTGCCCTGCCTCGGCCATGCGAGCGCGCCCAGGTGACCGCAGGCTCAGAGCACCTGCCGACGCTCGGCCCGGGGACCGTACTGACCGCACTCAGGGCAGGCACGGTGCGGCAGGTGCGGGGACCTGCACGCCGGGTTGGCACAGGTGACCAGTGCGACCGCGGTGGCCTTCCACTGGCTGCGACGGTGCCGCGTGTTGCTGCGCGACATCTTCCGCTTCGGGACCGCCACTTCGCTACTCCTCGTCCAGACCGGGCATGCTGCCCGGTCGCTCGTCGTGTGACCAGCTGGCCAGGACCGACCACCGGGGGTCGGCCTGTTCATCGTGCCCGTGCTCGGGATCGAGCGCGAGCCGGACCCCACACGTGGGGCACAGCCCGGCGCAGTCGTCTGAGCACAGCGGCCGAAACGGCAGTGCGAGCACCACAGCGTCGCGCAGCAGCGGGTCCAGGTCGATCAGGTCGTCCACCACCCGACCGGCCTCGTCGTCTTCAGCATCGCTCTCGGGGTAGGCGTACAGCTCTTGCAGGTCGACCTCGACGTCCATGGTGATCGGCTGCAGGCACCGGACACACTCTCCGACAGCGTGGGCCCGGGCGGTACCCGTCACCAGTACGCCCTCGAGCACAGACTCGAGCCGCACGGTGAGCTCGACGGGGTCACCCTCGGGGACTCCGAGCACCACGGTGCCGAGATCGGCTGGCGCCGCGACCGAGCGCGCCACCTGTCGCTCCGAACCCGGTCGTCGGCTCAGCTCGTGGGTGTCGAGCACGAGCGGGGCGTGCGGGTCCAGGCTGAGCAAGGCCACTCTCAGGTCATCGGGTTGCGGTGTCAGACGCTCGGGCTCCTGCCGACTAGTGCTGGATGCCGGTGCCGAGGATACCGGGTAGCTCGGCTGCCCGGCCAATCTCGCCGCCCGAGTCAGTCGGCGTGGTTGGGCAGCACGATCAGGTCGGCGTCGGCGCCACCGAGAGAGTCGAGCTCGCTGCGACCGCGAAGCCGCTCCCGCCCCCGTTGCACCGCCTCCATCGTCTTGGCCAGGCTCAGCTCGAGGTTGGCCAGTCGCTCGTCGACGTAGTTGTCGGTCTCGCGGCGCAGGGCCACCGCCTCCGTGCGCGACTCGGCAAGGACCCGCTCGGCCTCGGTGCGAGCCACCTGGAAGATGTCGCTGTCGGACACCAGCTCCTCGCGGCGTCGCTCGGCCGCGGCGACGATCTCGAGTCCCTCTGCCCGGGCGGCTTCGAGCACCGCGTCGCGGGACGCCAGCACCCGGTCGGCCTCCCCGAACGCCTGCGGCAACATCTGTGCGAGCTCGTCGAGGGCGGCCACCAGCTCGGCGCGGTTGACGACGCAGGACGCCGACATGGGCATCGAACGCGCGCCCGCGACCGCCTCGCGGATCTCGACGAGCTTTGCCTGCACGTCCACGGACGCATTCCTTCCTGGGGCCCCGTCCTCGGGGACCCGAACTGTGTTCGAACAAGAAACCGTCGCTGAGGGTACCGTCCGGGGACTCGGGTGCGGCCGAAGCGGTCAGTCCCGCCCCAGCCGCTGACGCAGTCGGGACAAGACTCCGGGGGCGACCAGCCCCGAGACGTCGCCGTCGTGCGCGGCGACCTCCTTGACCAGGCTGGCGGCCAAGAACGACCACTCCGGGCTCGTCGGCACGAACACCGTCTCGACGCCGGCCAGCCGGGTGTTCATCTGTGCCATCTGGAGCTCGTACTCGAAGTCGGTCACGGCCCGCAGCCCCTTGACGATCGCCGTGATGTCGCGCTTGCGGCAGAAGTCGACCAACAGGCCCTCGAACGTCTCGATGCTCACGTGCGGCAGGTCGGCGGTGACCTCGCGCAGCATCTCGACTCGCTCGTCCACGGAGAAGAGACCGTGCTTGGCAGGGTTGACCAGCACCGCCACCGTGACGTGCTCAAACAGCCGGGCAGCCCGGACGATGATGTCGAGGTGACCGTGGGTGACCGGGTCGAACGACCCGGGACAGACCGCAGTCGGCACGCAGAGTCCCTCGTCAGGCCGGCTCGTCCGGCCGGTTCAGGTCATAGATGGGTCGACGTGACCGTACCAAAGTGAGGTGTCGCCATAGCGGCGCTCACCGTCGAGGGCGATGCCCGCTGGGAACTCCCAGTCGTCGCGGCACGATCTCTCCACGACGACCACGGCGCCGGCAGCCAACCAGCCCGCCCGCTCGCCCGTCGCGAGGGCATGGCGCAGCGCCGTGGCGCCGGTTTCGTACGGGGGGTCGGCGAACACGAGGTCGGCTGGAGCGGGAGCGGTGTCCGCGAGCACCCGCTCGACCCGGCGCGGCAGCACTCGCGCGCGAGAGCCCACGCCCAGCAACGCGATGTTGGCATGCAGCACCGCCACCGCCTGGCGGTCGGACTCGACGAGCACGGCACTGGCCGCCCCGCGCGACAAAGCTTCCAGGCCGACCGCGCCCGATCCGGCGTAGAGGTCCAGCACGGCCAACCCGTCGAGCCCGCCCGGCCCACCCAGCAGTGACTCGGCCCGTGCGAACAGCGCCTCGCGCACCCGGTCGCTCGTCGGACGGGTCGTGGTGCCGGCGGGCGTGCGGATGCGCCGGCCGCCGAGCGTGCCGGCGACGATGCGGCTCACACCTTCTCCAGGAAGTCGGCTCGCGCGCTCTCCTCGATCGCCGCGACCGCCGCAGCGAGCCCCGCAGTCCGCGCGAGGTCTGGGTCGTCGGCCACCAGCGCGGTGGCGTCGTCGCGGGCCCGCGTGATGA
>JACCWP010000235.1 GCA_013697585.1 Nocardioidaceae bacterium | reverse complement strand
GGTGGCGCCTCGGTCGGCGCCCGCGAGGGCCCGGGGGGCGGCGGCGGGCGCCGGCGCGAGGTCGAGACGAGCCCGATCACGGCGCCGGCGAGCACCAGCACCGCGACCGCGACCACGATGATCCAGGTCAAGGCGTCCACGTCACCGCAGCCTAGTGACGAGGCTGCTGAGGGGCCGGGCGGTCACTCACCCGCGGTGGGCGACGGAGCGCTGCTCCCGCCGCTGGTCGCGCCACTGCTCGCCCAGCTCGGTCAACGCGCCGCCGTCGACAGCCTCGTCGACGTCTGGGTCCATGCCAGTGCGGTCGACGAGGCCCTGCAGGGCACGAGACAGCCAGCCGGCCCGCGGGATGGCCAGGCCCCGCTGTGGATAGGCGACGAACGCGACGACGAGCGCGGCCACCACCACGATCGCGAGCAGCGCGCTGACGACGAACAGCATGGTCGGAAGACTCCTAGACGTAGAAAGCGTGTGATCGCGCTTGCTCTGCACACGACTCGAGAACCGGTCTGGCATGGCGCGAAGCGAGCCACCAGTGTCGCACGCACCGTTCCGCGAGCCGACCACCAGGCTGACCCCTGCCCCTGCCCGGCGAAGCTGCCCAGATCGGCGCGGGCGACACGCCGATGTGAGCAGCCGCCTTCCGCCAGTTCCCCCACAGGTGAGCGCTGCGGTCAGCTTCGGCGCAGCGGCGGGAGGGTCAGTCGGTGCCGCGGGCGCGGTCGCCCAGAATCTGCTGGCTGGCGAGCTTGCCAGGGGCACCCATCACGCAGCCGCCGGGGTGGGTGCCTGAGCCGCACTGGTAGTAGCCGTCGATGGGGGTGCGGTACTGGCTCCAGCCAGGTGCGGGCCGAAAGAAGTACATCTGCGGAGCAAGGAGCTCACCGGCGAAGATGTTTCCCTCCGACAGGCCGACGACCCGTTCGATGTCCAGCGGGGTGACGATCTCGCGGTGCAGCACCAGGTCACCGAAGCCGGGAAAGAACGACTCCAGCGTGGCCTGCACGGTGTCGCCGAACCGCTGCCTCTCGGTGTCCCAGTCGCTGCCCCTGAGGTGGTATGGCGCGTACTGGACGAAGCAGCTCATCACGTGCTTGCCGGGCGGGGCCATGTCGGGGTCGACGACGGACTGGATGGCGCAGTCGATGTACGGTCGCGCGCTGTACCAGCCGTACTTCGCGTCGTCGAAGGCCCGTTCGAGGTATTCCAGCGACGGCCCAATGTTGACGAAGCCGCGGTACTGGTCAGAACGGTCGCCGAGGGCGGGGTAGCGCGGTAGCGCGTCGAGGGCGAAGTTGACCTTGGCCGACGTGCCCTGGAACTTGAACCGCTCGATGGTGTCGACCAGGTCACCGGGCATCTCGCGCGGCTCGACCAGCTCGAGGAACGTACGCCGCGGGTCGAGCGCGCTGACCACGACCGGCGCGTGCAGCTCGGTGCCGTCGGCGAGCGCCACACCGGTGGCCCGGCCGCCCCGGGTGAGGACCGCCTCGACAGGCGACTCGAGCAGGATCTCCGCGCCGTACGCCTCGGCGGCACGGGCGAGCACCTGGGTGAAGCCCCCGTTGCCACCCTTGTGGAACGCCCACGCGCCGAAGTGGCCGTCGTGCTCACCCATCGAGTGGTACAGCAGCACCAGGCCCGACCCCTGCGACATAGGCCCCACCTTGGTGCCGATGATTCCCGATGACGCGAGGTAGCCCTTGAGGATGTCGGACTCGAAGTAGTCGTCGAGGAGGTCGGCAGCGCTGCCGGTCAGCATCCGGATCGTGTCGTGCATGACCTTCGCCTCGACCCCGGACAGGTGCGAGACCAGGTCCGCGACCGCTGCGAGATCCTCCGGCTCCTTGCCGAAGATGTTCGGCGGCGCCTTGTCCAGCAGCGGCTTGACCACCTGGCAGATCCGCTCGATGTCGTGCTCGTAGCGGTCCATCGCATCGGCGTCATGCGGGGAGTGCCGCATGATCTCGGCGATGTTCTCGTCGCGGTCCGGACCGAGCAGCAGGTAGTCGCCGTCTTCGGTGGGCGCGAACGACGACGGCATCAGGATCGGCAGGAAGCCATGCTTGACCAGCTCGAGCTCGTGGATGATGTCGGGCCGCAACAGGCTGAGCGCGTACGAGAACGTCGTGAAGTGGAAACCGGGGACCAGCTCCTCGGTGATCGCCGCGCCACCGACCAGGTGGCGACGCTCGACGATCAGCGTGCGCAGGCCGGCCTTGGCCAGGTACGCGCCGTTGACCAGGCCGTTGTGGCCGCCGCCCACGATGATCGCGTCGTAGTCCCTGCTGCTGGTCGGGTTGGACATCGCTCAGGCCGCCTTGCGCTCGGGGTTGAACAAGGGCAACCGGGCCACGTCTGCAGGGACGGTCCGGTACTCGTGGTTGACGGTCAGCTCCACGTTGACCCGGGAGCCGGCCACGGCGAGGTCGGGACGTAGGCGAGCCATCGCGATGTGCCGCTGCAGGACCGGGGAGTACATCAGGCTGGTGGCGTAGCCGACCCGCCCACCCGCGTCGTCGTAGAGCATCGACTCGTAGTCGAGCGGCGTCTCGTCCTTGGGGGGAATCAGCCCGGCGCCGGTGTACAGCTGGTCGTACTCGCTCCAGTCGAGCTGCAGGCCCACGCTCGCCCAGCGCGACGTCTTGTCCGCGAGCTCGCGGCGGATCGCGGCGCGACCGACGAACGGCCGGTCGTCGTCATCGATGCCCTTGAGCATCCAGCCGAAGCCGAGCTCCTTGGGCGTCACCCTGTCGTGGTCGGTGAAGGCCAGCCGGCTGGACGAGAACTCGACGTTGATCAGCACGAGTCCAGCCTCGATCCTGCACATCAGCAACGCGTCCTCGCCGAACGGCCGCAGCCCGTGGCCGTGGCCGGCCTCCACCACCGCGTCGAGCACCGGCAGGGCGTCATCGGCCCCGACCAGCACCTCGAAGCCGAGGTCGCCGGTGTAGCCGGTTCGCGAGATGGTCACGGGGGCGCCGCCGACCTTGGCCTGGGTGAGCCCGAAGAACCCGAGGCGACTGACCTCGGGGGCGACGCCGGCGAGGATCTCGCGCGAGCGCGGACCCTGCACCGCGAGCAGCGCGTAGGCCGGGCTCACGTCCTCGACCGTCACGGCCAGCCGCCCCACCAGACCGCGCAGGTAGCTCAGGTTGGGCTCGGCCGCGGTCAGGAAGAACTCGGTGTCGGAGAGCCGAAACAGCACGCCGTCCTCGAGGACGAAGCCGCGGTCGTCGCACCACATCGTGTACTGCGCCGTGCCGGGTCGGCAGCGTCGAACGTCACGGGTCATCACGCCGGCGAGAAAGCGCTCGGCGTCGCGGCCGCGGATCCAGTACTTGTACAGCGGGGAGGTGTCGAAGTAGCCGGCTGAGTTGCGGACCGCGAAGTACTCGTGCTTGGCCGACATGTCGTAGCGCCGGGCCGACAGGTAGCCGGCCCAGTGCGACCACAACCCGGTCTCGTTGCGCGGGGCGAGCCGCGGGTGAAACGGCGTGGTCCTGATCATGTGTGCCTCCTCGCGGTCGGGGGCGCGCTCACCCTAGCGACGCCGAGCCGTGGTCGGAACTGGCGGAGGAACCGTCACTTCGACGGCGTGTCACCCGCGTGTCGCCGCCAGCTCGCCGGGGTGGGAGACGCGGTCAGGCGGGTTCGGGCTCGCGCAGCCGCTGGCTGATCACGACCGATACGCCGTCGTCGCGCATCGACACGCCATAGAGGGCGTCGCCGATCTCCATCGTGCGCTTCTGGTGCGTGATCACCAACAGCTGGCTGGTCGCCCGCAGCTCCTCGTACAGCGTCAGCAACCGCCCTAGGTTGGTGTCGTCGAGCGCGGCCTCGACCTCGTCGAGGATGTAGAAGGGGCTCGGCCTGGCCTTGAACAGCGCCACCAGAAACGCCACCGCCACCAAAGACCGCTCCCCACCGGACAGCAGCGACAACCGCTTCAGCTTCTTGCCCGCCGGCCGTGCCTCCACCTCGACCCCGGTTCCCAGCAGGTCGTCGGGCTCGGTGAGCACCAACCGACCCTCGCCCCCGGGGAACAACCGGGCGAACACCGCCTCGAACTGTGCCGCCACGTCGGCGTAGGCCGCGGCGAACACCTGCTGCACCCTGGCGTCCACCTCGCCCACGATCTCCAGCAGGTCGGCGCGCGTGCGCCGCACGTCTTCGTGCTGGGCGGTGAGGAACGCGTGTCGCTCCTCCAACGCCGCGAACTCCTCCAACGCCAACGGGTTGACCCTGCCCAGCAGGGCCAGCGCCCGCTCGGCGGCACGCAGCCGCCGCAGCTGCTCGTCCCGGTCGTAGGCCAGCGGCACCGGCCTCGCCGCGGCAGCAGCATCGAGGGGTCCGTCGAGGACCCCGTCGGCGTCGCTGGCGCCGTCGGCAGCCACCAGAACCGGCACCGCCGGGCCGTAGTCGGCGATCAACGAGACGGCATCCAGCCCGAGCTCGTCGAGCGCCCGTTGGGCC
>JACCWP010000184.1 GCA_013697585.1 Nocardioidaceae bacterium | reverse complement strand
AGCCACAGCAGCACGTCCACGCCCGCCAGACTAGGCACCTCGTCCCCGTACGGCTGGGAGTGACGGTGCGTACGGTCGGCGCGGCGTGTCGCCCTCGAAACGTCACGCCCGGCACCGCGGGCGGGGGCGCTCCGGAGGCGGGGCTCAGGGCGTGCCGACCCATTCGTCGGTCCCGTCACCGAACAGCTGGTGCTTCCAGATGGGTGCGGTCTGCTTGAGCTCGTCGATGAGTGCCTGGCACGCCTCGAACGCGGCGCCACGGTGTGCCGCCGCGACGCCGACGACCACGGCAACGTCGCCGATGGCGAGATCCCCGACCCGGTGCACCGCGGCCACTGCGCGGGCGTCGTGGCGGCGCGCGACGGCTTCGGCGACGGCGCGCATCTGCTGCTTGGCCGTCGGGTGGGCAGAGTAGCCGAGACCTCGCACCTCGCGGCCGCTGTCGTGGTCGCGCACGGTTCCGATAAACAGGCACGCCCCACCCGACCCGGCGTCGGCCACCGCGACGCGCACCTCGTCGATGTCGAGGGGCTGGTCGCGGATGTCGACCAGGCGGACCACGTCGGGGCCGAGCGGCGCGGGCGTCCCGGCTGCAGTCATGCCGCGCAGCGTACGAGTACGTTGACCACATGGCGACTGACCCTGATCGGCCAGAGGAGTCCAACGAGCCGGACGAGCCGACCGGCCAGCCCGCCAACCCCTTCGCCGGCACGCCGCTGGAGCACATGCTCGGCGGCGCTGCTGGTGGCATGGACCTGTCGGCACTGCTCGGGCAGATGCAGCAGTGGCTGGCGCCGCACGACGGGCCGGTCAACTGGGAGCTGTCCACCCAGGTCGCCCGGCAAGTGGTGGCGCAGCATCCCGACCCCTCACCGACCGGCACCCAGCGGTCGGCGGTGACCGAGGCAGTGCGACTCGCCGACCTGTGGCTCGACGCCGTCACCGACCTGCCGAGCGGCGTGGCGACGGCCGAGGCATGGAGCCGGGCGCAGTGGGTCGAAGGCACCCAGCCGGTCTGGGCGCGGGTGGTCGAACCGGTCGCAGAGCACGTCGTGGGAGCGGTCGGGGCCGCCATGCCCGACGAGATCAAGCAGGTCGCGGGCCCCCTGGTCGGCCTCCTCGGCCAGGCCGGCAGCGCGATGTTCGGTCAGCAGCTGGGCCAGGGCCTAGGCGCGCTGGCCGGTGAGGTGCTGTCGGGAACCGACGTCGGACTGCCGCTCGCCCCCGCTGGCACGGGCGCGCTGCTGCCCACCAACATCTCGGCGTTCGGCGAGGGACTCGACCAGCAGGCCAGCGACGTCATGCTGTACGCCGCGCTGCGTGAGTGTGCGCACCAACGCTTGTTCGTCCACGTGGCGTGGCTCGCCCCCCACCTGCTCGGCGCGGTCGACGCGTACGCTCGCGGCACCCGTATCGACCTGTCCGCGATCGAGGAGTCTGTCCGCGGCCTCGACCCGTCCAACCCGGCCGCCATCCAGGAAGCCTTGCAGGGCGGCATGTTCGAGCCTCGCAGCACGCCCGAGCAGCAGGCCGCCCTCGAGCGGCTCGAAACGATCCTCGCCCTGGTGGAGGGCTGGGTTGACGAGGTCGTCGGACAGGCCACGTTCGGCCGGATGCCGAGCGCGTCGGCGCTGCGTGAGGCGTTCCGGCGCCGTCGCGCGACGGGCGGGCCCGCCGAGCAGACGTTCGCCTCGCTGGTCGGGCTCGAGCTGCGGCCGCGTCGGCTCCGCGACGCCGCCAGTCTGTTTGGCGCCTTGCGGGACCGTGAGGGCCCCGCGACGCGCGATGCCGTATGGGCGCACCCCGACCTGATGCCGACCACCACCGACCTCGACGACCCGCTGGGCTTCCGGCCCGGCCAGGGTGCTGAGTCGGCGAGCGACTCGGCGGACATGGACGCCGCGCTCCGACAGCTGCTCGACGACGGGGGCGGCGAGGGCGGCGGCGAGGACAGGGGCGGCGGGGGTGGGGGCCAGGACGACGGCGGCGACGAGGACAGGGGCGGCGGCGATGGGGGCCAAGACGACGGCGGCGAGGGCCAGCCGCGTCCCGGATCGTGAGGGCCGCCGAGCCCCGGCTCGACTGGTGGGTGCGGCTGACGCGCTTCCGTTTGCACTTTTCGCTGGTGAACCAGCGAAAAGTGCGCTTCCCCGGCGAAAGAACGCTGGGTGAGCGCACCCAACGCTGGGGAAGTGCGGGCGACCGACATGCCTGGAGGCGAGCAGGGTTTGCCGGCGCCTACCCCGCCGCCCCATCGCGGGGCGCGATGTGCGGTGGACCAGGCGCATCTCAGTCGTCGCGAGCGGGCAGCCCGGCAACCCCGGCAACGCCCTCCAGGTAGCCGCGGGCGCGCTCGGTGCGCGGGTAGCGGTCGAGCAGCATCCAAAAGTCCGGGCCGTGTCCGGGCACCACGAGGTGCGTCAGCTCGTGCAACAAGACGTAGTCAACGACCCAGGAGGGCATGACCTGCAACCGGCGCGACATGCGGATCGAAGCGTCGTCGATCGTGCACGAACCCCATCGCGACTGCTGATTGTCTACCCAACGCACTGACCGCGCCTGCACCCGGTTGTCGAGATAGCGCATCGACAGCTCGTGGGCTCGCTCCAGCAGGGCCTGGTCGCTCGGGCGCACGCGCTGCTCGCGTCGCTGCAGCCGGGTCACCATCGCGTCGACCCAGTGCTCTTCCTCTGCCCGGGTGAACCTCGCGGGCATCAGCACCACGACCAACTCCCCGTCGCGGTAGGCGGACACCGTACGCCGGCGCTTGCGGCTGCGTCGCACCTCGACCTGCACTGCGTCCACCACGCGGTCAACCTAGCCGCCCCATCCACACCCAACCCACAGAGTTATCCACAGGATGTGGATGAGTGCGGGTGACCGGGTCGCCGGGTCCCTGCAGGGCCGGGCATTAGGGTGACCGCTGCCGTCCGGTCCTACGGGCGTGCGGGTCGAGCGAAGGAGACGATAGCGCCATGGCCGAGACCTGGAGCGGCGAGTTCTACTGCGTGAAGTGCAAGGCCAAGCGCGAGGCCAGCGGCGAGGTGCGGGTCAACGACAAGGGCACTCGGATGGCCAAGGCCACCTGCCCGGTCTGCAGCACGAACCTCAACCGGATCCTCGGCAAGGCCTGAGTCACGCGCCGTGGCAGCCACGATGACCCGGTGAGCGAGCGCGGGGGGGATCGACCGGGTCGTCCGCTGTCGGCGCGAGCGGTGTCGCGCACCGCGAGGCTGGCTGGGGTTCCGCTCGGCCTGGCCGGTCGGACGACCGTCGGCCTAGGCCGCCGGCTCCTGGGCCGACCGGCTGACACGGTGCTGACTGACGTGCAGGCTCGTACGGCGGAGCAGCTGTTCCGCGTGCTCGGTGAGCTCAAGGGCGGGGCGATGAAGTTCGGCCAGGCACTGTCGGTCTTCGAGGCAGCGCTGCCCGACGAGATCGCCGGGCCCTACCGCGAGACCCTGACCCGGCTGCAGGACTCGGCCCCGCCGATGGACCGGGCCGCGGTGCACCGCCAGCTGGCGCGCGAGCTGGGGCCACAGTGGCGCCGACAGTTCCACTCCTTCGACGACGACCCCACCGCAGCCGCCTCGATCGGCCAGGTGCACCGAGCGATCTGGGCCGACGGTCAGGCGGTGGCAGTCAAGGTGCAGTACCCCGGGGCCAGGGCGGCGATCCAGGCTGACCTGCGCACCATCGGGCGCGCGGCGCGCCTGTTCGGCGGGTTGTTTCCCAACATCGACGTGCAGCCGCTGGTCGCAGAGCTGAGGGAGCGAGTCGGCGAGGAGCTGGACTACCGGCTCGAGGCGCAAGCGCAACGACTGTTCCACGAAGCGTTCGCCGACGACTCTGAAGTGGTCGTTCCGGCGGTCGTCGCCAACACCGAGAAGGTGCTCGTCACCACCTGGATGGACAGCGTCGGCTCGCTCGCCAGGCTGGTGGCCGAGGGATCGCAGCAGGACCGCAACCACTTCGGCACGCGTTACGTGAGGTTCCTGTTCTCCGGGCCGATGCGAGCGGGACTCCTGCACGCTGACCCGCACCCCGGCAACTTCCGGATGCTCGCCGACGGGCGGCTCGGCGTCGTCGACTACGGGGCGGTCGCCCGACTACCGGGCGGCGCCTTGCCTCCCGCGATCGGTCGCCTGCTGCGCTGCGCCGTCGACGACGACTGGCCCGCGGTGCTCGAGGGATTGCGGGACGAGGCTTTCGTCAAGCAGGACGTTGATCTCGACGTCAACGTGCTGCGCGACTACCTCACGCCGTTCGTCGAGCCGGCCATGGTGCCCACGTTTGCGTTCAATCGGGCGTGGATGCGCGAGCAGGCCGACCGGATCGCCAACCCCCGGCGCGAGGCGTTCGCGACCGCAACCCGGATCAACCTGCCGCCGAGCTATCTGTTGATCCACCGGGTGTGGATCGGTGGCATCGGCGTGCTCTGCCAGCTGGGCGCCGAGGCGGACTTCCGCAGCCTGCTCGAGGACGCACTCCCCGGCTTCGCCGACCCCTGAGCCCGAAGGGCCGCAATCGCGGGAAACTCGGTGCTCCAGCATGCCTGTGAACACGCGCAATCCCGCGATTGCGGCCCGTTTCTGGTCAGACGAGGCGGGCGAGGTGGAGCCGCGCGCGCTGCTCGTTCCGCTCCGCCCGGCGTGCCAGCCTGCGGGCCAGCACGAGCCTGCGCCCCCGCCGGTGTGCGGCGGCGTCGGCGAGCAGGGCGCGACTGTGGGCGCGCCCGAGCTCTTCGTTCAGCATGTTCATGGTGGTGCTCCTTGCTCGTCTGTTCGGTCTTGGTTCGTGTCGGTTGCCTCTCAGGCGGCGACGTCGGACTTGCGCGGGCGACCGCGAGGGCGCTTCCTCGAGATCACGGCGCCCTGCAGAAACAGCTCGCCGCCCCAGACCCCCCACGGCTCGCGGCGTTCGAGTGCCCCGTCCAGACACCGCGCGCGGACAGGGCAGTCCACGCACAGGGCCTTCGCGACCTCGACGTCGTGCGGGGTCTCCGCAAAGAACAGCTCGGGATCGTTGCGCAGGCAGGGCAGGGCGCGCGGGTCGACCTCGCCGGTCGCGGCGGACGCGAGCGGCTCGAGGACGCTGGTGCTCATCAGTCACCTCCAGGTGTGACCACGTCGGGCGGGCGGTGGCGGTGGGCTGTCGGTCGGTGGGCGGGTGGGTGCGGGCATGAGAAAGGCCGCGGATCCCGGTGGGGATTCCGCGGCCTGGATGGCGCCGGTCTGATGCAGCTAGACCGGTGGGCTCCAGGCAGGAGTACCCCGGAAGGACTTGTCGAAGGCGGCCACGTGCGAGCGGGCGGCGGCGGTCCCGCTCGTGGACACAGCGGTCCCGTCGACGTACAGCGACATGGGCGCGAGCGTGCACGGGGCGGCCCACGGACGCGTCGCGACTGGGATCGCGTTCGTCTGGTTGCTGATCATCTGGGCCACCTCCTTCACGGCTGGTCAGCGACTCTGCCGAGTCAACCTGTGGATCGTACGCGCCCGGTCACGGGTCGTGCAACGCCATTATCGGCACTGTCATCGAGTCGGCGCTGCGCCGGCCTGAGCTGAGCCAGCAGGTCCGACCCGTAGCGCTCAAGCTTGACCCGTCCCACCCCCGCGATCCGCGCCAGCCCGGCGGCGTCGGACGGCATCTGCTCGGCGATCGCGGTGAGCGTCGCGTCGGTCAGCACGCAGTACGCGGGCACGTGCTGCTGAGCGGCCTGCTCGCGGCGCCAGTCGCGAAGCCGTGCAAAGACCGCCTCGTCATAGCTGGGTGGGCATTCGGCACACCGGCCGACCTTGAGCTGGGCACCACCTCGAAGCGCCCGGCCGCAGCCGCGACAATGGCTGGGCGTCTTGGCCCTGCGTCGAGGGCCGGCTGTGGCGGCCCGCCCAGCGGCCTGCGAACGGTCGATGACCGAATCGAGGAACCGGGTGGGCGATCGGTTCCCGCGACCGCCCGGTGTGCGGGCACTCGCCCACGAGACGAGCAGCTCGCGGCGGGCGCGGGTGATCCCGACATAGAACAGCCGACGCTCCTCGTCCACCGCCGCAGCGGTCGTGGCGTGCACGATCGGCATCGCGCCCTCGTGCATGCCGGCGAGCACGACCACGTCCCACTCCAGCCCCTTGGCGGCGTGCAACGTCGCCAGCGTGATCCCCTGCGCCACCGGCGCGTCCTGGACGTCGGCCCGGCGGTCGAGCTCGGCCACCAGTCCGGGCAACGCGGCCCCGGGATCGGCGACCACGAGCTCCTCGGCCACCCCCACCAGCGCATGCAACGACTCCCAACGGTCGCGCACCTGTCCTCCGCCGGCTGGCGGCGTGGCGGGGTGGTTCATCGCGGCGAGCACGCCGAGGGTCGTGGCGACCAGGCCCTCCCCCTCCCCATCACCAGCACCGGGGCCGGCCCGGGCCGCCCCCCGCAGCAGGGTCACCGCCTGGCGTACCTCCGATCGGTCGAAGAACCGATGCGCCCCGCGCAAGGTGTATGCCAGACCGCGGGCACCGAGCGCCTCCTCCAGGCTGCGGGTCTGGGCGTTGATCCGGACCAGCACCGCCATGTCCCGCAGCTCGGTGCCGGCCCGGCGGCGTCGGTCGAGCTCGGCGGCCACCCAGTCAGCCTCGACGACCTCGTCGGGCGATCCGTGCAGCACGACCTCGGGTCCGGCGTCGCGCTGTGCCCTCAAGGTGACGCCGTCTGGCGCCGGCGCTCGCGTCGTCGTCGTGGCGACCGCGTTTGCCAGGGCCACGACCTGTGGGGTCGATCGATAGTTGCGTACGAGGCTGAGCCTGGTCGCGCCCTGGAACCGCCGGCCGAACTCGGCGAGATGGGTGGTCGACGCCCCGGCGAAGGTGTAGATCGTCTGCCAGGGGTCGCCGACGACGCACAGGTCGTCGCGGTCGCCGAGCCAGCGCTGCAGCAGCGCCACCTGGACCGGGCTGACGTCCTGGTACTCGTCGACGGTGAACCAGCGGTACTGCCGACGCACCTGCGCCGCCACCCGGTCGTCGTCGTCGAGCAGAGCCAGCGCGACCAGCAGCAGGTCCTCCATGTCGATGCGGACTCGCTCGCGCTTGACCTCCTCGTAGGCAGCGAAGACGAGACCGACGCTTGCAGCGTCGAGGCCGGCGACGACGCGGCCGGCTCCAGGCGCCAGCCGCGGATAGTCGTCTGGGCGCACGTTGCTCACCTTGGCCCACTCGATCTCACCAGCCAGGTCCCGCAGCAACGCCTGCTCGGCGCGGATCCGCTGGCGGCGTACCGCCTCGCCGAGGAACGGCAGCTTGCTGGTCGCGAGCTCGGGCAGCTCGCCGCCATAGACCTTGGGCCAGAAGTAGCGAGCCTGCCGCAGGGCGGCCGCGTGGAACGTCCGCACCTGCACCCCGGGTGCGCCCAGAGCCGTCAGCCGCGAACGCATCTCGCCTGCCGCACGGGTGGTGAAGGTGACCGCCAGCACCTCTGCAGGGGCGTAGGCGCCGGTTGCCACCCCGTGGGCAATCCGGTGGGTGATGGCTCGGGTCTTGCCGGTGCCTGCCCCGGCGACGACGCACACCGGCCCCACCAGGGTCTCGGCGACGGCGCGCTGCTCGGGGTCGAGCGCGGCCAGCAGCGCGTCGGGCGAGGGGGGCGGCGGCAGCACAGCGTCCCTTCGCGCGGTCCGGAATAGGTGGACCCGAATGGCGGTTGACGGATCACGGCCACTGTAGATGTCGAGAGGGACAGCCGATGCCCGCCCAGCTCACGATGTACTCCACCCCGTGGTGCGGCTACTGCCACCGTCTCAAGGGGCAGCTACAGCGCGAGGGGATCAGCTTCGAGATGGTCGACATCGAGCAGAACCCCTCGGCCGCCGACGTCGTCGCTCAGGTCAACAACGGCAGCCAGACCGTCCCTACGCTGCTGTTCGCCGACGGCTCGGCCCTCACCAACCCCTCCCTCGCCGCGGTCAAGGCCAAGCTCGCCGGCTGACGGCTGGCCTGCTGGTTGTCTGGAGTACTGGTTGTCTGGGCTGGCCGGGCTGGCTGGGCTGGCCGTGCATGTCCGCGGCGACGCGATGTCGTGACGTTGAGGTGGTCCCCGCACCCGCAACGTCTCGAGATCCGTCCCGGCCCCGCCCGGCGCTGGCTGTGCATGTCCGCGGCGACGCGATGTCGTGACGTTGAGGTGGTTCCCGCACCCGCAACGTCTCGAGATCCGTCCCGGCCCCGCCCGGCCACCCCCGACCGTCGAGGGGTGGCTCACCACGCGCCGGTGAGCTCGCCGCCGTGCCAGGTGTCGATCAACCAGCGCGAGATCGACACCCCGCCGGGCACGACGACGTCGCCAGCAGCGGACAGCCGGGTCAGCTCGTCGCGGGTGAACCACCGGGCGGCGGTGACCTCGTCCCCATCAACGGCGATGTCGGTGCTGGTCGCCCGGCCGAAGAAGCCCAGCATCAGGCTGGCCGGGAACGGCCACGGCTGGCTGCCGGCGTAGCTCACGTCGCCCACCTCGACCATGCACTCCTCGGCGACTTCACGCCGCACCGCGTCCTCCAACGACTCGCCCGGCTCGACGAACCCGGCCAGCGTCGAGAAGCGGCCGTCGGGCCATGCCGGGGAGTGACCGAGCAGCGCGCGATCGTCGGCGTCGGTGATCAGCATGATCACCGCAGGATCGGTACGCGGGAAGTGCTGCGCCTGGCACACCGGGCACCGGCGCGCGTGTCCGCCCAGCACCACTGCGGTGTCTGCCCCACAGCGGGCGCAGCACGGGTGCGTACGGTGCCAGTTGGCCAGCCCGAGCGCGTGCATGACGAGTCCACCGTCGACTGCGTCCAGGTGCGGGGTCAGCGCCCGCGCATGCTGCGGCTCCAGCTCGTCGGGCACCTCCGGCAGCCCGATCGCCCCGACCGGCCCGCTCGGGGCGGCACCCAGCAGCAGCCGGGTGGCACCGGGCTCGCGGGCAGCGACCCCGGCGCCCTCGAACGGCGTCAGGTTGCGCACCCGGCCGTCCTGGGTGGCCACCCGCCCGTGCCCCACCACGAGCACCCGCGAGGCAGGGTCGGCGCTCAGGCGGTCCCACCAGTGATCGTCGGTGCGCCACTTGGCGCGCCGCTCGTGACCTGTCGTGCCGAACGCGGGTCCGGGGCCGGCGCGACGGTGCACGCCTCCGACCCTACGTGTGACCACCCGCCCACCTCGCTCGCGCCGGGGTCGCTTTCGCTGGCTTACCAGCGAAAAGCGCGCGTCCCCGGCGTCGTTTCGCCGGGGAGGCGCACCTGATGCAGGGGGGGTGCCATCGGCGGCTCGTTTGCGGGCACGACGACCGTCCTGCCACTCGGCGAGCCGGGGCCGCCCCGACCGGTCAGCGCCGCCCCACTAGCCTGCCGCGCCATGAGTACCCACATCGCTGCCTCGCCAGGACAAGTCTCGCCCCGGGTGCTGTTGCCGGGCGACCCGCTGCGGGCACGCTGGATCGCCGAGACCTTCCTGTCCGACGCGCAGTGCTATTCCGAGGTGCGCAACATGCTCGGCTACACGGGCATGTACCGCGGTGAACCGGTGAGCGTGCAGGGCTCGGGCATGGGCCAACCGTCGTTGGCGATCTATGCCAACGAGCTGTTCCGCGACTATGACGTGCACCAGATGGTGCGGGTCGGATCCTGCGGGGCGCTGAACCTCGACCTGCAGGTACGCGACGTGGTGCTCGCGATCAGCGCGGCAACCGACTCGGCGATGAACCGGCACCGCTTCCACGGTTTCGACTACTCGGCGACCGCCGACTTCACCCTGCTGCGGGCGGCCTACGACGCCACCATCGCCCGCGGCGCCGAGCCGGTCGTTGGCCAGGTGTTCACGTCGGACTCCTTCTATCACCCACGGCCAGAGCTGACCGACCTGCTGGTCGAGCACGGGGTCGTGGCAGTCGAGATGGAGGCCTCCGCCCTGTACACCCTCGCCGCTGGCTACTCGCGGCGCGCGCTCGCGATCTGCACGGTGTCCGACCACGTGAAGACCGGGGCCGAGACGACCCCCGCGGAGCGGGAGCAGACGTTTGCCGAGATGGTCGAGGTCGCCCTCGAGGCGATGCTGGCGACTCCCCTGCGCTGACCCCAATCAGCGGCCAACGGTTGCGCGATCAGCGGCCAACGGTTGCGCGATCAGCCGGCGAGGAGCAGCTGCTCGAGGACGGCGCGATCGGGGAGGTCGGCTGGCCGGTCGATCTGCCCCGTGCGGACGTGGCAGAACACCGCCTGGACCCGTACGAGAGGGACGCCCTGCAGCTCGGCCCAGGCCAGCCGGTACAGCGCCAGCTGCACGGGGTCGCCAGCCCCCACGCGGCCGGTCTTCCAGTCGACGACCTCGAACCCGCCGTCGGGCGTCGGATAGACCGCGTCGATCCGACCGGCGACCACCTGTCCCGCCAGCACCAGGTGGAACGGCGCCTCGATCGCGACCGGCACCCGGTTCGCGTAGGGGCCGCGGCCGAACGCCTCCACCACCTCAGCCAGCTCGGCATCGTCGTCGATGTCGGTGGTGGCGCGCCCGGGCACTTCGTCGGGTCCGAGCAGGGCGGCCTGCCCGGTGTGGCGCTCGACCCAGGCGTGGAAGCGGGTGCCGAAGCGTGCCGCGGCCGAGGGGCGGCGGGGCATCGGCCGGGCCAGGTCGGCGGCGACTCCGTCAGGGTCGGTACGCAGCCGCACGATGGTCGTCGTCGACACGGTGGCGGGCAGGGGCACCACAACCGTGTCGGAGCGTCCGGCCCGCGCTTCGGCGAGCAGCGCGTCGAGCTCACCGTCGAGCACCACCAGCCGCGCGAGCCGGGCCTGATCGTCGACGTGCACGTCGACCGGGTCGGACGAACCGGCGGTCGACGCCGACTCCCCCGCTAGCGCGGATCGCACCGCGGTGGCAACTGCCCGCCGACGGGCCAGCAGGGCCTCGTCGAGTGGCCCCGGAAACGGCACCGGACTCAGCCCGGCGACCAGCGGGTTGACCGCCTCGTCGTCCGGCGGCGTCGCGTGCCAGGGATCCGCGTCCAGGTGTCCGGCGACCACGAGGTGGTCCCGCGCCTCGACGAGAAAGTCCGACGGCCCACGCGGGTTCTCCTGGGTACGGCCCCACCAGTGGCCGCTGAGCACCAGGTCGCACTTGGCGCGTGTGGCCGCGACGTACACGAGCCGGCGCTCCTCCAGCAGGTCGGCCTCGCGGCAGCGCTCGGCGAACGTACGAAACCCGCTTGGCGTCCACTCCCGCACCTCGGGCAGCGCCGACCGGTCACCCCGCAGCGGCCAGGGCACCTGCGAGGCAACCGTCGGCCAGCGCGCTCGGCCCTGCCGAGACGGGAAGGTCCCCGCCGACACGAACGGAACCAGCACGGAGCGCCACTCCAGGCCCTTGGCCGAGTGGATCGTCAGCAGCGTCACCGCATTGGTCAAGGCGGGCTCGGCGAGCGACATCCCTCGCTCGTACGTCTCCTCCGCGTCGAGGTAGGCGAGCAGCCCTGGCAGCGACGCGCCGGTGTCAGCGCCGGCGAACTCCGCCACTGCGTCGACCAGCAGCGCCAGGTTGTCCCGGGCCTGCGCGGAGTCCGGCCCGGGCGCGGCGGCCAGCTCGACCTCGAGCCCGAGCACGTCGATGGTGCGCCGGACCAGGTCGACCAGCGGCTCGCCGGCGTGCCGGCGAAGCAGGTCGAGCTCGGCGGCGAGCAGGCCGAATCGTTCGCGGGCGTCGGCCGAGTAGTCCTTGTCGCCGGGCTCGACCAGCGCGTCGGCCAGCGCCACGACTTCGGTGGGATCGGAGCCCAGCACCGCCTCGTCAAGCCGTTCAGCCAGGCCTGGCGCCTGGCTGCGCTCGATCGCGATCAGGTCGGAGGCTCGCTCGCCCAGCAGCGCAAGGTCGCGGACGCCGATCCGCCACCGTGGACCGCTCAGCAGTCGCAACAACGCCGCGTTGGCGGTGAGGTCGTGGACGACTCGGAGGGTCGCCAGCACGTCGGCGACCTCTGGCTGTGACAACAGACCGGGCAGACCCACCACCTCGACCGGGACGTGTCGCTGCCGCAACGCACGGGCGAGTTCGCTCACCTCGGTGCGGTCGCGCACCAGCACCGCGATGTCCGACCAGCGGGCGTCGGCTCCGGTCCCCGCCACGGCCGCGTGTGCGCCATGCAGCCGCTCAACCTCCTCGGCAACCCAGGCGACCTCGTCGGCGACTGTCTCGTGCAGCGCCACCCGGACGGTGCCCGCGGGAGTCTCGTCGCCGCAGACCAGCGGCTCGCCCGAGGTGTGAGCGGCATAGAGCGGCCGCGCCAACGCGTTGGCCAGGTCGAGTACGCCGCGGGCGCAGCGACGGTTGACGCTCAGGTGACGGCGCAGCGACGGCTGAGCGTCGACGCGGGGGAAGTGCTCGGGGAAGGCGTCGATGTTGTCGGCGGACGCACCGCGCCAGCCGTAGATGGCCTGGCAGGGATCTCCGACCGCGGTCACCGGGTGGCCGCGCCCAGCCTCGCCACCGAACAGCCCCTGCAGCATGCGGCGCTGGCTGACCGACGTGTCCTGGTACTCGTCGAGCAACACCACCGCGAAGCGGTCCCGCTCGGCCGCGCCGACATCGGGACACTCGATCGCCAACCGGGCACCGCCGGCCATCTGGTCGGCGAACTCGGCGATGCCAGCGTCGTCCTTGGCCGCACGGTACGCGACCACCAGCCCGAGCAGGTCGTCACGGGCCCGGCAGACGTCGACAGTCCTGATCACGTCCTTGACCGGCTTGACGCCGGCCAGCGCACTGCGCAGCCGGCGGCCGTAGCGCCGCGCGTCGTCGATGTCGACGAGGTGGTCGCTCAGCTGAGCATCGAGCGTGAGCAGGTACTCGACCACCGTCGGGAGGTGGTGCGAGAGCGTCGTGGCCTGTCCGGCTGCCGCTGCCACCACTCGGGCAGCCAGCCGGTAGCGGGTCGCGTCGGCGACCACCCGCAGGTCTGGCTCGATGCCGAGTCGCAACCCGTGCTCGGCGATCAGGCCGCCGGCGTAGGCGTGGTAGGTGGACACGGTCGGGCCGAGGCCGTCGTCGACGCGATTTGTGACACCCCGCTCGTGCACGGGCGTCGGCAGTAGCGCGAGCGCCAGCCGGATCCGCGTGGCAAGCTCGGCGGCCGCCTTGCGGCTGAAGGTCAGGCCCAGCACCTGCTCGGGCGTGACCAGTCCGCGGCCCACCAGCCAGACGACGCGAGCGCACATCGCCGTGGTCTTGCCCGACCCGGCGCCGGCCACGATGACCCCCGGCTCCAGCGGGGCGGTGACAGCGGCCAGCTGCTCGTCGCTGAAGGGAATCCCGAGCAGCCGGCACAAGTGGTCGGCGTCGCGCAACGCAGGCTCGGGGAGGACCGCGGTCACGTCGGCCCCTCCGCCGAGACATCGGGGGTGCGCGCCGACACGATCGCCGCACCCTCGGGCTGGGCCGGGCAGCTCGTACGGAACTCGCACCGGTCGCAGTGGCGGTTGGGGGCGGCGACGAACGTCTCACCGCGTACGGTCGCGACGGCGTGGGCGAGCTGGTCGTCGGCAACCCACGTCGCCGCCTCGTCGGGCGGCCGCTGGTGCTGGACCCGGACCTCG
>JACCWP010000182.1 GCA_013697585.1 Nocardioidaceae bacterium | reverse complement strand
GTTGATCAGTGTCGACCCCCGCTTCGGCCAGCACGTTAATGATCGCGTTGGCGAGGTCTCCGCTCGCGTAGTGAGCGCGTATCAAGTCCCGGACCTCCACCGGCCCTACCTCTCGCTCTCTTCGTCGGAGGCTAGCACCAGAAGACAGACCGGGGCACCCACTCCTTGTTGACAGAAGTATTCGGATCTGCGACCGATGCGCACGCTCGCGCGTGCATCTGGAAGTGCCTCATACCGCCGCGAAACGGCGCACGCAAAAATCGTTAGGCGCCCTCGGCGCTTTGGCTTCATGGCCGCGCCGACTACTTGTGCTCGTCGCACCAGTCTCTTATGCGGGCGTTTCTGGCCGTCACGAAGTAGGTGACGTTGTCGAGGTATCGGCGGTAGGCGTCGAGCGCTTGAGGCAGCGGGTGCCGGCTGAATTCCCAGTCTCGACCGACATGACCATCGAGCCATCGCACGGAGTCAGGGGATGCGAGGTCCTGTAGGTGAAAGAACTCGACGAAGCCGGCGAAGCCACGCGCCCCGGTGCCGAAGAGCCGGAAGTAGTCGGCGTCCAGATCTAATACCTCGATCAGCGGGGTCGGGCCGAGGCCGAGGTAGTGGCTTCGAATGCATTCGAGAGTGAGGTCGAACCTGTCTGCGATGGTCTCTGCCGTTCCTCGGCGTTGGTTGAGGGACTGGGGTCGAGTGGGGAAGATGATGAACCCGCCAATTGTGTAGAACGCCCTGTCGTATCTCGTCCGTTCATCCTCGGTGAGGTTCTTCCACATCTGCGTCGCACCGAAGCGTCGGTAGTTGGAGTGGGTGGTGGCGATCGTGTCGCTCGGCACGCGAATGTCGCCGTAGATGAGACAGGAGGTACCCGGCTCGGGATTCCAGGAGGATCAGGTCACCGCTAGGCAGGGGCTTGCTCCACAGCTGCCGATGCCACCTCCGGGAGCATGCGGCTGTCGCGGTCGGCGTCAGCGACGAAGTCGGGGTCGTCGTAGAAGCAGAAGTCGACGTTGATCTGGTCTACTACGCTCACCGTAGGCGCAAGCCCCTACGGCAACGCCGCGGGTCAGCGACCGTGCTGGCAATCGGGCGTCCCGCAAGACCCGTCCGGAAGAGATTCCCGCAAGGGTCCCTTGTGCGGACGGGCTGAAGAACCGCGTGGGCTCACGCGACCGAGACCGGCGAGGACCCCATGTCGCTGACGGCAGCCATGACGGCAACGTGGGCGCACGTGGGCGAACGAGGCCGGACGTCCGTGCCGTCATGGCGCCGAGACACGGCTGCCTGCGAACACGCCCGAACGCGTTGCCTCCTGCTACGGATCAGAAGGTTGGGGGTTCGAATCCCTCCGAGCGCGCCGCATCTCGCAGGTCAGCGTCATGATGCGGCTGCTTCGTTGCGGCGAGGTACGACCCGTGAGTACTTCGTGAGAACCAAGGCTGCTCTCCGAGGGGGATCACGGTCTTTCCAGCAAGGCCAGTGGGCGTCTATCGCGACGGTGTCGGCGGCTAATACTTCAAGGTCAATGTCGGCCGCGACCCGCTGACCAGACGGCCCACCCAGATCGCCCGGCGCGGCTACCGGACCGCCGCTGCAACGGTGCGGGCCCGACCCGAGACGTTTGGCAAGGTCGACAGCGGCGCATTGCGGCCCCGCTCGTCGGTGCTGGCCGTCGACGAGCTGCTCAACCTCTACCTCGACGGCCTGGACGCCGACGGGCGGCTCTCGGCCAAGACTCGCTTCGACTACCGGCACAACACGCAGTCCTACGCGCGGCCGCTGTGGGCGCCCCGGAAGGTCCGCGACGTGACCGCGGACGTCGTGGTCGCCTGGCAGCGGGCACTGGCCAAGGGCGGCGGGACGAAGAACGGCAAGCCGCTGGGCGCGAACACGATCCGGCTGGCCCGCTCACCGCTGTCCGGGGCGTTCAAGCTCGCGCTGGCCATGGGAGTGGTGACGGTCAACCCGGTGGCCGCGGTGCCACGGCCACGGGCGCCGCGGTCGGTGCCCGTGGCACTGGACCCCGGAGGAGGCGCGGCAGTTCCTCGATCTGATGGCCGGCGACCGGACGTACCCGCTGTGGGCGTTCCTGCTCGGCTCGGGACTGCGGATCGGAGAGCTGGTCTGCTTGCGCTGGACCAACGTCGACCTGGCGCGCCGGTCGGTGCACGTGGTCGAGTTCGTCTCCACCCTGGGCCACGACCTCGTGCCCTCCTCGGGAAAGAGCCGCGACGCCGTACGCACCATCGAGCTCGACGAGGAGCAAGCCAGCAGCTGCCGAGTACGTCGACAGCGACTACGTGTTCATTAAGCCCGCCGGCGGCTCGTACCACCCGCAGTACCTGTCCCGGCTGCTGGCCACCTACAGCACCGAGTTGCGGCTGCCCAGGCTCACCGCCCATGGTCTGCGGCACACCAGCGCCACGCTGCTGCTGGCCAGCGGCGTGCCGCCCAGGGTCGCCGCCGAACGCCTCGGGCACTCCGACGCCACCCTGTTCAGCAACCTCTACAGCCACGCCACTCCCACCATGCAGCGGGAGGCAGCCGACAAGATCGGCTCCGTGCTGTTCAGCTGACCCGGACCGCGTCACACCGGAAGCGCAGGGCGTTCCTCGGACGAGCCACGTGCCACCCGGTGGCCTCCGCTAGACGCTTCCGCGTGGCACGACCCATCGGTGATCGAACGCGAGGACCTCGGCCGCGGTCGCGAAGTCGGCGTCGTAGTGCACAATCGTCAGTTCGTGCTCGGCTGCCAGCACAGCAGTCAACAGATCCGCAATGCCCACCGCTCGGTGCCGGCCGGTGCGAGCCAGCGCGCGCTGTGCCTCGAGAGCACGCTGCCAGTGCACGTCATTGGTCGGCACGTACTCATAAGCGCGGAGACGATCAGCGCGCAGCTGCTCGTACTCGTCCGGGCTACGCGCGCTGTACAGCGCCTCGGCCTCCAACGTGGCACAGGTTGCCACCAGGCTCCCGGTAATCAGGGGCTCCAACCGACTCGCGATGACAGGCACCCTCATCCGGGCGGCCGCGCTGGTGTCGATGAGGTAACGGGCGATCAGCGCCACACGTCGGCTCGCTGGTCCGAATCACCCATCGCCTCGAGGCCCCCCTCACTCAGCCAGCTCAACTGCCGCGCACGCGCACCCGCGGTCGCCGCCTGCCGCAACGCGGAACGGACGGTGTCCGACACGCCATCGGTGTTCAACTCACGCTGCGCTGCGGCCAGCAGGTCGTCATCCAAGTCGATCAACCGCTTCGTCATTCGCGCCACCTCGTACCTGTATATACGATTTGCAGAGCGAGTATAGACTGGGCGTGCTCGACACGCCGGCCGCGTAGGTGCCTGCCGTGATCCAGAGCCGCTGGACCGCGAGCCGAACCAGCACCTCGGTGTCGTATCGGTCACCGGCCCAGTACGGCAAGTTCCGTTCCGTGAGATGGTCGGGGGTTCGTACGAGGCCAGCGAGCACATCGGCAGACGTCACAAGGGTGGCGCGTCAGTCGCTGCCGCGGCTGGAACACCGTCGGTGAGCACAAGCACGTAGGTGCCCAGCACTCCAACAGCCTCAGCGACGAAACGTCCGGCCAATCGATATCCAGGGTCCGGGGCACTCACGATGACGGCACCGTCGCCACGCAGACGTACCCGGCGGCCGGATGGGTACGTCGTCGCGATCATGCGTGTCTGAATGCCCTCGGGTACAGGCGATGTCCTGGACCAGGCCAGGCGCAGCAGAAGGCCCTTCCCACGGATCCTGCCGGCCGCCGTCCAGCTGACCCGACCGCGCGACTCGCCCCGTGCAGAACGCCTGGACGCCGTCGGCGGTGAGCGAGCCGGGGTCCGAGCTCTTGGCGAGCAGGTCCGGTGTCGTGTCGAAGTCTTCGTCGTTTTGCAGGATGTAGCGGGTTCCGCCGAGGTCGTACGGGGTCATCGAGTGGCCGTCCCCGCTCGACCCTGCGGGGTACGTCGTCCGTCCCACCAGCCGCGGGTCGGACGGATCACTGATGTCGAGCTTGAGGATCCCGCCGTCCCAGTACGACACGTACGCGCTCGTTCCGGCGTCGGCTGCCCGCACGTTGTGCGCGTAGTGCGCGGCGAAGAAGCCAGGGTGGCCCTGGAACGAGCTGCTGACCTCGTCGTTCCCATCCTGGATGGTCAGTGGCTGTCGACGATGATCCCCCAGTCCGACAGCGACTGTGGGGAGGTCCGGTCGGTACGTCGACGTGCCGGACCTCGCCACCGGAGTCGGTCCCGAAGTAGGTGTCGAAGAACTCGCTCAGCGGGTCGCGAGCAGCGCGAGGGCCGTCCCATCCGGCCGCACCACCAGGTCGAGCTCGTGCACACCGGCCGGTGTCGGCAGGAAGCTCAGCTCCTGCGGGTGCCGCGGATGGGTCATGTCGAGCGCCAGCCCGTCGCTGCCGCCGCGGCCGCAGGCCTGGACGCCGATCCCCAACACGTCACGGTCACCGATGCTTCGCCGATCGGTGCGCTCGGCCAAGGCGCCGGAGGCGCCGAAAAGTGAAGGGCCGGGCCTCCGAAAGCGGGAGACCCGGCCCTTCACCCTCATCGCCAAAGGGGTCAGCGACCCGACCGACCCGTCATGGGCTGACCTGGAACACGTACAGCCCGTAGTCGCGGTCGCTGGCCGCGACGTACTCCTCACCGGCGTGCTCGAAGACCTCGACACCCCAGAAGTTGTTGC
>JACCWP010000161.1 GCA_013697585.1 Nocardioidaceae bacterium | reverse complement strand
GCGGCAGCAAGTCGGCTTCGTCGCGGGCCATGGTCAATGCCACAACCCGGGGCATCGACGCTTGATCAGCCTCCGAGCGGCCGATCATCACATCCCCCATGAGGCCCCATGTTAGGCGAAGCAAAGTGAGACTCGGGTGGTAGCCGACGCGTGGTGGCACGCGATCCTGAAGGTCCACTGGGTCAACCGTGCACCTTAGCTAGGCTCGCCGCATGTCGATGTGGCGCCGCGGAGCCATCTCGCTCCTGCCCCGCGTTGGACTCTCGTGGACCGACCTCGACGACGGGGTCGGCTTGGTCGCAAGACCGGGGCGACGCGCAAGAGTCCAGCCCATCTCGGAGGATGCCTGGCTGGTCCAATCCCCGGTGAACCCAGAGGACCCCCTCATCCTCGAGGAGCTCGACAAGCGCAGCTGGATCCTGCAGCGCCGCCAGGGCGGCCGCATGGTGCAGCCGATCGGTCGCAAAAAATTGCGTACGCACCTGCTCGTTGACTTGGATGCGGCTCGACAGCACATGCGAGGCCACCAGATGGCCCTCGGTCGTTACCTCGCAGGCGAACACATCGCCTGGATCCTGCGCGAGCTGCGGATCAACTGTCTCCTCGACGTTGGAGGCAATATCGGGGAGTACGGCCAGCGGCTACGCTCGGCCGGTTACGAGGGGCGCATCGTGTCGTTCGAACCCCTGCCACATACGGCCGCACGCCTGCGTGAAGCTGCGGATGGCGATCCGGAATGGCATGTCGTGGAGTGTGCACTCGGCGATGCCGAGGGCAAAGCCGAGATGACGGTTGTAGACGGTCGCGGTGCGACCAGCTCACTGCTCGACGCCAGCGAGTTCGGCAAGTCGTGGTCGCCGCGACTTGCGGGAATCCGTCGAGAACAGGTCCAGATTCGCCGACTGGAGGACCTGTTCGACGACGCGATTGGGGGCTTAGAATCTCCCCGGGTCTACTTGAAGTTGGACACGCAAGGATACGACCTGCAGGCATTCGCCGGAGCCGGCGAGCGACTGGACGAGATTCTCGGAATGCAGTCGGAGGTTTCGAGCGTCCCCATCTATGACGGTATGGCTCGGTTGCCAGAACAGATTTTGGCATACGAAGCCGCTGGCTTTGAGACCACGGGCATGTTTCCCGTCACGCAGGATCGCGAAACGCTCAGGGCCATCGAGTTCGACGTAGTGATGATCCGCCCCGGTGCCCGGTCAGACGGCGAGTAGCGTCGAGCGAGGGCCGCCGTGGACGCAGCGACATGAACATGATCCAGAGACGCTGCTACGTGCACGTCGGATGTCCTAAGACCGGCACGTCCTACCTCAAGAGCGTCATGTGGGCGTCTCGCGAGCAACTTGCCGCGCAGGGGCTCGAGCTGCCGTTCAGCGCGCCGTCCGACCACTTCCACCTCACCCTGGCGCTGCGGGGGATGCTCGACGAGGAGATGGACCCCCCGAAGGCATTCAGCATCCTGGAGCGGTTGCCGCTCGCTCTAGCACAAACGCAAACCCCTCGGGTCATCATCATTCACGAGTCGCTGGCGCCGGCTACAACGCAGCAGGTACGGCGCCTCGTGAACCTGCTCGACGGATTCCAGGTGCACGTGATCGTCACGGCACGCGACCTCGCTCGGCAGATTCCGTCTGGCTGGCAGCAGCGCATCCAGCAGAGGGAGCGGATGACCTATCCCGACTTTCTCACGGCCGTCGTCGACCGGCAGCCAGCCGCGCTCGATTTCTGGATCAACCAGGATCTCGTCGACATCACGGCCCGGTGGGCCGCAGACATTCCGCCCGATCGGATGCACCTTGTCACGGTGCCGAGGACGGGAGCACGTCCCGGTTTGCTGCTCGACCGGTTCTGTTCCGTGCTCGACGTTGATCCGACGTCGCTGCAAGCTGACACCCCTCGCGAGAACTCCTCACTCGGAGCTGTCCAAGCCGAGCTTCTGCGCCGCATCAACGTTGCCCTGGGGGACAGGTTGCCACATCCGCGAGCCGGGTACGGCCGGCTCGGTAAGCGCTACCTGGCCGGCCGAGTGCTGGCCTCGCAGGGCGGCACCCCCCCGGAGCTCCCGCACGACCGCTACGACTGGTGCGGTCGCGTGTCGGCTGATGTCGTCGCTGAGCTGCGCCGGCGCGGCTATGACGTAGTGGGTGACCTCGATGAGCTGTTGCCGGTGCAGCCCGCCGACGCGCCAGCCGACGCCGAGGTGAGCGAGGCGGCTGTCGCTGCCGCCGCCGCTTGGGCCATGGCAGACATGCTCGAGCAGCGCGAGCGCGATCTGTCCCGGATCGAGGCGCTGAAAGAACGGGCGACGAGGCCGCAGCGGGGTAGGGACGTGCCGTGACGCACGTTCGTGTGCTGATGATCAACGCCTACGGGACCGGCGGCATTGCCCGCACCGTGGTCAACTTGGCCAACGCGCTCGTTGAGCGGCACGAGGTCGAGATCATCACCGTCTACCGCCGACGCAACCGGCCGGCGTACTGGATCGACCCACGTATCGAGGTGACACACCTGGTCGACGCCCGCAAGTCCGCGCTGACGCAGGGCGTGGGGTCCCCGCACGCCGACCTAGCGCGGCAACCCTCGCGGCTGACGACTGCGTTGGACTCCAACATGACGGGCCTCACCGACAAACTGCTGGTGGCCTCGCTCCGGGCGTTGTCACCCGGAATCCTCATCACGACCCGCCCGTCGCTGCACGCGCTCGCTGCGGACTTCGTCCCCGCAGACGTCATCACCATTGCCCAGGACCATCTCAACTTCGAGACCCGCACGGCGCATCCGGAGCTCGCGCACCTGATGGAGCGCAGTCTTCCAAAACTGGATGCCCTCGCCGTGTTGACCGAGGCCGACGCCCGCGACTACGAACACATGCTGCGCGGTACCGACACGGTGGTTACCGCGATCCCCAACGCGTTGCCATGGCCGGTGCGAGCGCCGGCGGAGCTGACGACCACGACGGTGGTCTCGGCCGGCAGGCTGGTCGAGCAAAAGGGTTTCGACCGCCTGATCGAGGCTTTCGCACCGGTGGCGTCAGCGCATCCAGACTGGCAGCTGCACATCTACGGAATGGGCGAGAAGCGCCCTGCTCTGCTCGGGCTGGTCGGTCAGCTCGGCTTGGGCGACCAGGTGCGGCTGATGGGGTATTCCGACTCCATGGCGGAGGTGCTGCGCGGTGCCTCCATCTATGCCATGGCGTCACGCTTCGAGGGCTTCGGGATGGTGTTGATCGAGGCTATGAGCGTCGGGTTGCCGCTGGTGAGCTTTGACTGCCCGCGCGGCCCGGGAGAGATCGTCATCGATGGTTACAACGGCTACCTGGTTGCGAACGGAGATGTCGCTGAGTTCAGCCGATGCTTGCTCGCGCTGATGGACGACCCGGCTCTTCGTGCTCGCCTCGGCGGTGCCTCCCGCGAGGCGGCGCGGGGGTTCGAGATGGCCCCCATCGCCCAGCGATGGGACGTGCTCTTCGCAGACCTTTCCGCACGACGGCGGGCGCGTGGCTGAGCGAGTCTCCTCGTCGGCGCCCCAAGTCCGGGACGACCTTCCTCCAGACGGTGTGTTGGGAGAAGCGCGGCCCGCCGAAAGGGAGTCGCCACTCCACACCGAGCAACTTCTATGGCTTGCCTCCCCGGTCACGGCCGACCTGCTGCGTCAGGTGCGCCAGAGGGCCCGCAGTCAGATGGGGCTCTATGCACGCTGCGGTCCGCTGAACAGCGGCTCTCAAAGGACTGATTCAGCCGGTTCTTCTTACCGGGACGTCGCCATCAGGGGTGAGGTCAAGGCCGCACCCTCGGCGACAGCCGGAGGGGCTAGTCATCGGGCAGTAGGCGATAGACCGCCGCGGTCGGCGTGGTGAAGCTGCGCTCGGCGACGCCGGCGAACGACGGCAGCGGTCCGACGGTGCGGTCCACGAAGATCCACCGGACGCCGAGCGCGTACAACTCGCGAGCGGCGGTTCGATCTGGGTCGTCGAGAAACCCGTCATTGAGCGCCAGCAGATCTTGGTCCCAGAACGCAACGCTTCGTGGGCTGGAGTCCTCCATTCCGGGACTTGACTCGTTGCCCCGATCGGTGTACGCCCAGCCCTCAACCAAAACTCGACGCTCGGAGTAGGCGGTAACGAAGAATCGACGGCGGTCACATGTCGGTACTTCCGCGCCTCGGCAGTGCCGGTCGGTCAACACGACGTCGTCGGCCCCCGAGTGGTCCCTAATCCACCTCGCGGCCTCGACCTGTCCGTCGTGGAATGCCCCCGGCGTCGTCGCCGTCGCCGTCCTCAGATCAGGGCTGTCGGCCGTGGCGTTCTGCACCGCCGGAACGATGCCGGCCACCGTCACGGCGACGAGCATGATGCTCAAGGCTGTCGTCACCGCCCGAGGTGAGGCAGTTGGAACCACGCGGGCAGCGACCATGGCCAAGCCGACGGTCAACGCAGCGAAGACCGAGAAGGCGGACCAAGCTCTCAAACTGGAGGACTCAGTAGTGGCGAGCGGCACAAACAGTCCCAATGTGACCGACACGGCGATCACTCCCACAACTGCTCCCGTGGCAGCCAGCATGACCGGCCTGCTGGATCGTTCGAGCACCAGCACGAGCCCCCATGCCGCCAGGATGCTGACGGGGACTTCGGCGGTCCACAAGAAATACCACTGGCTCAGCCCTGGATGGTCGAGGAAGAGCACTGCCCCAGCGCCTGCTCCGCCGCAGCCGAGGAGTAGCCACCCGATCGGGTCACGTTGTGTGCGGGGTTCGGCGAGCACCCCCAGCGCCGCCAGGGCGCCAATGAACAGCGACACCAGTGTCAGCACAGTCACCGAGGCCAACGTCAGCGCTCCGGCGTCCCCGTCTCCGCCTGCAATCGCCTCGCCCAAACCAGTGCGGATGAGTGGCCGGATCGGTGACCACTCAATTCCGCCGGATTCTTCCCCGAAGAGCGTTAGCACGAGCACCAACAGCGTCACAGCCGTGAGCACCAAGTCCCGGACGATGCGCCATCGAGCTCGTGATCGAAACCGGAAGGCCGCACCAGCAGCTAAGGCGCAGCCGCACACCAGGACCGGAAGGGTGGCTCCTTTCGCTCCACCCGTCAAGACGAGCAGCAGTACGAGGAGCACCAAGGAGCCAGCGGGTGTCTGGTCACGCCATCGAAGGACCAGCAGTGCCAGGGCCGCGAGCATGAGCAGGACAGCGAACCCCTGCGTTGGAGACAACGGCGTTATAGGTACTCTGGCGCGGACCACGTGCCACACGTCCAGGTCGACGAACGCGAAAGCCATGGCGGCGGCGATCGGACCCGCCCAGGGTCGTCCGGAAATACGAAGCGCAACCGCAGCTGTAGCCACGGGCACCGCTACCGCGATCAGCGCTGGCATGAAGCGGAGTAGGACGACGTCGAGTGGGGCCGTCGAGACTTCCGATACCTGGGCGATCCACGCGTGAGCAAACCAGTGATAGTGCAGTGACTCGGCGGCCACCTGGGGATAATGCAGCGGCCATCGATGGGCGACCTCGCCTGATAGTGCCAGGTGATAGGGCAGGTCCCCATACGGGACCGCCCATCCCGTCCATCGCAATGGTTCGTCGAAGAATCGGAACGCCGTTAGCGATGGAAGCAGGGCCGCC
>JACCWP010000123.1 GCA_013697585.1 Nocardioidaceae bacterium | reverse complement strand
GTGTACGGCTTGGTGCTGTTGGGAAACGACGCCGCCGACACCGGGGACTTCCAGGTGCCGATCCGGCTCGCCTACGCGCTCGAACGGCCAGTGCTCACAAGCATCTCGACGGTCGAGGTTGCGGGCGAGCGGCTGGAGGCACACGGCGACGGTCCGGAGGGCGAGGAGGTATTCGAGCTGCCGCTGCCCGCGGTGGTCGCGGTGCTGGAGGGCGGGGTCTCGCCACGCTACCCCTCGGTGATGGGCCGGATGAAGGCCAAGAAGGTCCAGGTGGAGACCGTCATCGCCGACCGCGAGCCGGTGGGGTCAGGTCGGGTCCGGCTGAGCCTGCCGCCGGAGCAGCCGAGCCAGGTGGAGGTGCTCGGTCACGGTGCCGACGCCGCGCCGGCCGTCGTCGACCTGTTGGAGCGGTTGGGAGTGGCGTCGCGATGATCGTCGTGCTGGTCGAGATCGAGCAGGGCAACGCGACCGTGGTGTCGCGCGAGGCATTGACATTCGCCCGCGACCTGGCTCGAGGCCCGGTGCACGCGGTCGTCGTCGGCGGCAGCGAGGTGGGCCCGGTCGTGCTCGCCGAGCTGGCTGAGCAGGGGGTGGCCCAGGTCCATCACGCCACTGACGAGTGGCTGTCGACGTACGCAGGTGCAGCATGGGCAGCGCTGCTGGTCGACGTCGCCCAGTCGGTTGACGCTCGGGTGGTGCTGGCCGCTGGCACGCCGCGGGGGATGGACGTGCTAGCGCGCGTAGCGGTACGCACCGGGGCGCCGATGGCGGCCAACGTGGTCGGTGTCGAGAGCGTCGATCCATACGTCGTGGTGCGCCAGGTGGTCGGCGGGTCGGCGCTGGAGCAGATGCGCCTCGACGGTGAACTTGCCGTGCTGTCTGTTGCCGGGCACGCGTGCGAGCCGGTGGCCGTCGCCGAACCGACAACGCCCGAGGTGACGGTCGTCTCGCCCGCGCTGTCCGACGCCGACCTGCTGGGTCGCGTGGTGCGTACCGGCGACAAGGCCGTCGACGAGTCGGCGGCCATCACCTCGGCCCGCGTCGTGGTCGGCGCCGGCCGGGGCGCGGGCAGTGCCGACGGGTTCAAGGACGTGCTCGCTCTGGCCGACCTGCTCGGCGGCGCCCTCGGCGTGTCGCGGGTCGTCACCAGTCTCGGCTGGCGTCCGCACCACGAGCAGGTCGGCCAGACCGGCAGCCGGATCTCGCCCGACGTCTACATCCCGTGCGGGATCAGCGGCGCCATCCAGCACTGGGCCGGCTGTCAGAGCGCCAAGACGATCCTCGCGATCAACAGCGACCCCGACGCGCCGATGGTCACCCGCGCCCACTACGCGGTCATCGGCGACCTGCACGAGATCGTTCCCGCAATCAACGACGAGCTGCGCCGCCGCCGCCGCGGCTGACCGACGTGCCGCGCTCGGTGTCGCGGTCGGCTCACTTCCCCGGCGTCAGGTGCGCCTCCCCGGCGAAACTACGCTGGGGAAGCGCACTTTTCGCTGGTGACCCAGCGAACACAGCACCGGGTCAGCGGGGGTCGGCGGACAGCAGGTCGTACCACGCGCCGTCCTCGTAGGTGCCGTCGCCGAGCCTGCCGTCGAGCCGGAAGTGGCCCACCTGGGTGAAGCCGAGCCGCTCCGCGATCGCGCGGCTGCCGGCGTTGCCCCAGGACGCGCCGAGCTGTACGCGATGGCAGCCGAGGCCGCCCTCCGCCTTCAAACCGAACGCGTGCTCCACCGCGAGCCGTACCGCCTCGGTCACGAGCCCACGCCCGCGAGCGTCGGGGTGGGCCCAGTAGCCGAGCTCGGCGTTGCCAGGACACATCTCGTCGTCCAGCCGGAACAGCGCGACGTCACCGATCAGCTGGTCGCTCTCGCGGCCGGCGACGGCCCAGCCGAGCCGGGTACCCAGCGCCGCCGCGAGCCGACCGCGCAGCACGAACGCCCGGGCGCTGTCCAGCGTGTACGGGTCTGACATGGTCGCCAGCCAGTGTCGGGTCACCGGGTCGGAGCAGGTCTCCACGATCCGAGGCAGGTCGGTGTCGGTGTAGGGGCGGAGCCGCACCCGCTGGCCCTCGATGACCGGCACGTCGAGCCACCGGGTGGCCGGCCCTGCCGCGTCGCCGGGACGCAGCACCGCACGCCAGGCGTCGCGCAGCTCGCCGCGCTGCGCAGAGAACGCAGGGATCTCACCGGCCCACTTGAAGCCGCACGCCCACGCCACCCGCCAGGACTCCAGGTTGCCGGCGTGGCACTCCCAGTGCACGACCGGCATGCCGACGGTGTCGAACCCCCAGCGGGTTGCCAGCCGCACGGCCCGCGACATCACGCCCCGGCCCCGGGCTCGCGGGTGCAGGCCGAAGCCGATGTCAGGGCGCGGCTGGGCGCGGAGGGCGATGTTGCCGGCCAGCCGCGGAGCCCCCGTGTCGTCGCGGGCGTCGACCGCCCAGGTGTAGGCCGTCTGGTCACGCCAGCCCTGCACGCAGGCCTCGGTGATGAAGGACTCGGCCATCGCCGGCTCGTAAGGCCTAGGCACCGTCGTCCAGCGGGCGAACTCCGGGTCGCGGCACATCTCGGTCACCGCAGCCACGTCGTCGACCCGGTGCCCCCGCAGCGTGACCACGCCATCGGTGAGCACGGGTACGTCCACCTCGTCGGCCATGCCGCATGGTCACAGATGGCACAACCGGCGGCGACCCGGTTTCTGCGCTCTCGGCCCCGGGCGCGACCTGGCCGCAGAGTGTCCCCGCGCCGGTGTGCTTTTGCC
>JACCWP010000094.1 GCA_013697585.1 Nocardioidaceae bacterium | reverse complement strand
GGGTGAGCCAGAAGAGCCCGAGCCCGAGGACACCCCCGACCACGGCGCCCGCGCCCGACTCGACGGCGGCCACCACGCGGGTACGAGCCGGCGTGAGGCCCAGCAGCCGCAACCCGGCCAGCCGCCGGTCCCGTACCCCCGCCGACAACCGGGCCACGCTGGCCACCATCACGAGGACCGACATCGCCACCACGGTGACGACCGCGGCCAGCAGGTTTCGCATGCTCGCGTCGTCATAGAGGCTGAAACCGAGCTGCCACTCGCTGCGTACGGCGGCGAGAGTGCCGAGCAGCACCCAGCAGCCGACGGCGGAGGCGAGGACGACCGAGCCGGCCCGAAGCCGCTCCCGGGCTCCGCCTCCCCCCGCGAGGCGCAGTCCGAGCCGGACGCCGGCCCTCATGCCGTCTCGCCCGCGCCGATGACGCCGTCGCGGATCACCAGCAGCCGGTCGGCATGCGCGGCGACCCGGTGGTCGTGGGTGACCAGCAGCAGGCTCGCCGCACGTTCGGAGCAGGCGGCGAGCAACAGCTGCAGGACCCGCTCGCCGGTCACGGTGTCGAGGGCGCCGGTCGGCTCGTCGGCGAAGACCATCCCCGGGGTGTGCACCAGCGCCCGCGCCACTGCCGCGCGCTGCTGCTGCCCACCCGAAACCGCGCCGGTACGCCGCTCGCCCTCGTCTTGCAGCCCGACCTGCGCCAGGGCCTCGACGGCCAGTGTGCGCGCGTCGCGATGCCTCGTGCCGAGCAGTTGTAGGGGCAGGGCCACGTTCTCGAGCAAGGTGAGCTCGGGGATCAGCTCGCTGTTCTGGAAGACGAATCCCATGCTGCGCAGGCGAAGTTCGCTTCGCTCCCGCTCGGACATCCCGGCCAGGCGGCGTCCGGCGAAGTGCACGTCGCCCCTGTCCGGGGTGAGGATCCCGGCCAGGCAGTGCAACAGCGTCGACTTCCCCGACCCCGACGGACCCATCAGTGCGACCGCCTCGCCGACCTCGATGGTCAGGCTGGCGCCACGCAGCGCCGCTGTCGCTGCGAAGGTCAGGTGCAGGTCGTCGGCGCGCATGGCCGGGCCGCTCTTGGCAGGTCTGGTTGTCATGTCCGGGCTCGCCGCCGGGCTCGTCGTCATCGCGCCACCGCCGTCAGCTCGTCGCGCAGGTCGTCGATGCGTGCGTCCGCCTCCTCGATCCAGCGCAGATCGGCGTCGAGGTGGGCGAGCTCGTACGTCAGAGCCAGCATCTGCGTGGCCGGGGCGTTGCGCCGGGCGGCGGTCAGCTCCCGCATCCGCTCCAGGTGCGTGCCGCGCTGGGCGTCGAGCACGCCCTCGGCATCGCGCCGGGACATCAGCGCGAGCGTCACCTTGGTGAGCAGTGTGCTCGACGCGTACGAGGTCGGCGGGTCGGGTGTGTACATCCAGGACTCCACGGCAGTAACCCCGTCCGACGTGATCGCGTACCGGATCCGGTCCGGACCCTCTCCTCCCTCGGTGCCGGACACCGTGGCTAGGCCGTCGCGCTCGAACCGCGACAGCGAGGCGTACACCTGACCGAAGGCCAGCGGCTTGACGCGGCTGAAGCGGTCGTCGTAGCGGTGCTTGAGCGTGTAGCCGTGCGCGGGCTCGTTCTCGAGCAGCGCCAGCAGGGTTCGGGCGACGGTCATGGACGCACTATACGCACGATGCATACACTCAGCGGATAAGTTGCCAGAATCGGTTCCGCGCCGAGTGGCAGCGTGCGGAGCCGCAGCTGGATCAGCCGCTGCGCTCCCCCGCCTCGACCAAGTGCACGTCTCGGCGCCCAGTGCCAAGCGGATGACCGGGTGGGGATGACTCGTCGTCGTCGAGCACACCCTCGAGGGAGGTGTCGATCGGCCATGGTCGTGGTGCTGGGCGCCCGAGGTGGTAGCCCTGACCGCCGAGGATCATTGACTGCTGCGGTGCCGACTCACAGTCGTTGAGGACTCTGTCGAGCAGCTGGGCGTCCTCGATGCCCTCGGCGATGACCCAGCCGCCCGTACTCGTCACGAAGGTCGTCGCCGCAGCGACCGCGGCATCCGATGCGGGGTCGGTGCCCAGCCTGGCGATCACCTGCTTGTCGAGCTTGATCACGTCGAAACGCACGTGGGTCAACGCCCGCAACCCCGCGTTGCCTTGACCCATGTCGTCCAACGCCAGCCGGAACCCACACGCGTGTGCCGCCTTGAGCGTGCGGATGTGCTCCGGGTTGTCGAGGTCAGCCTGCTCGGTCACCTCGAGGACCACGTCACCCACCTCGAGGCCGGCCGCGCGGACGTCATGCACCAGCAGGTCGACGTCCAGGCATCGCAAGGCGTCGGGATGGACATTGAGGAAGAGCGCACCCTGCCATGGCTGTTCACGGACCGCCCGCAGCGCGGTACGCCGCGCGGCCGCGTCGAGATCCTCGGCGACCGCCAGCCGCCGAGCCAGCTCGAACGCCTCGGCCGGGCCGCTCAGGGGCAACCCGGGTGGCAGGCGCAGCAGGGCCTCGTGGCCCACGATGCGTCTGCGCCGCAGATCCCAGATGGGCTGGAAGGCAACGCTGAGCGCACGTTCGTGCTCGAGCAGGCGGGCCACCGCGTCCAGCTTGTCTGCGGTGGCCATGACTCCCTTCGAGATCTCGGTGAACGTGCTGGTGCGGGCCTGGCCGAGGCGCTTGGCCTCATAGAGCGCCGAGTCGGCACGCTCCCAGAGCTCCTGCACCGAGATCCGATCATCGACTCGGACCGAGGCGACCCCGCAGCTGATCGTGATTCCCGGCATGCGAGCGTGCAAGTCGTTCCGCACCCGATCCACGGCACCCTCGGCGAGTCCGTCGTGCGCACCCGGGAGGACCAGGGCGAACTCGTCGCCGCCGAGCCGGAATGCGCGGTCGCCTGTTCGCAGTGTGTCGAACGACGCGGCCAGGGCGACCAGGACGCGGTCGCCATAGCTGTGTCCCAGCCGGTCGTTGACGCGCTTGAACTGGTCGATGTCGATCAGGACCAGGGCGACCGTGGTGTCGACCGGACCGGCGAGAGCGGCCTGCAGCAAGGGTCGGAACGGTCGCCGACCGGTGATGCCAGTAAGGGGGTCCGTGTCGGCCAGCCGGTCGGCATGGTGCTGTCGACGGCGCAGGGATCGACCACCGAGCAGGTACGACAAAGGGACGGTGCAGACGACCACCAGCAGCAGGCCGAGGAGCTTGCGCTCCCGCAGATCGGCCAACAGACCGGCGATGAGCTCGGGCCGTTGGTCGATCTCCAGAACCAGAACGCCTTGCGAGGTTCGCAGGGGAAGCAAGAATTCATAGCGGTTCTCGTCGCTCAGCTCACCCTCGTCCTGCTCCTTCTGGGACAGGGGGCTGTCAGACGAGATGACCTGCGCGAGCCTGTCTGCACTGACCGCCTCGGCATCGGCCGAGTCGAGGTCGAGGACCAGGTTGCCCGCGGCGTCGAAGACGGCGACGTGAAGCGTGTCGTCGCGCGCAGCGATGTCGTCCAGCTCGGCTCCCACCACAGCGAGCTCGGCAGACGCCGAGTCTGCCCGGGCAACCCGCTCCTCCAGCTCGCCGACGTCGAGCATGAGCTCGTCCGCGGCCTGGTCCACCAGCCGCTGCTCCAGCTGGTAGGAGGCGTACGCGTACTCCAGGGCGCCCACCGCCAGGACGCTGATCGCCACCGCGGACGTCCACCGCACCAGGAAGCTCTGCCGGCGCAGCGCTGTGCCGAACGCACCCCACGACCTGCTCGCCATCTTCTGTCTTCCCGTGTGAGTGCCGACGCAGCGCATCCGCGTGAAGGTCATGGACCCGCCCAGACCGCGCACGCGTTCCGTGCATTGATCGTGCAGGGGCACCGACCGCGTGGGCATACCCACGCGCGACATCCGACCACTCGGCCGACTCCACCGTGGCCGTTCGGCCGCTGCCGGTCGGCCACGCCGTACGCTGCCGTCCGTGAGCGACCGGGTGGTGTGGATCGACTGCGAGATGACCGGCCTGGACTTGGGGGCCGATGCGCTGGTCGAGGTGGCCGCCTTGGTCACCGACTTCGAGCTCAACGTGCTCGGAGATGGCGTCGACCTCGTGATCCGCCCGCCGGCCGAGGCACTGGACCAGATGCCCGACGTGGTCCGCGAGATGCACACGTCTTCCGGGCTGCTCACTGAGCTCGAGGCCGGGATCTCCCTGGCGGCGGCCGAGGAGCAGGTGCTGGCCTACGTTCGCGAACACGTGCCCGAGCAGCGCAAGGCGCCGTTGGCGGGCAACACCATCGCCACCGACCGTTCGTTCCTCGCCCGGGACATGAAGGAACTCGACGGCTGGTTGCACTACCGGATGATCGACGTGTCGTCGATAAAGGAGCTGGCTCGGCGGTGGTTCCCACGCGCCTACTTCGCGGCACCCGCCAAGCATGGTGGCCACCGGGCACTCGCGGACATCCAGGAGAGCATCGAGGAGCTGCGCTACTACCGGGCAGCAGTTTTCGTGCAGCCGCCGGGACCCGACTCCGCGACAGCGAGGGCACTGGCCGCCGAGCACGGCGGCTCGCTCACAAGCCCCCGCTGATCCTCCGCCTCCCGAAAGGGCCGTGCTCGATCCGATCGGTACACTCGTCCGGGCCGTGGCGGCAGCCGCCGAACACGCGCCCATGGTGGGTGTAGCTCAGTCGGTAGAGCACCTGGTTGTGGTCCAGGGGGTCGCGGGTTCAAGTCCCGTCACTCACCCCAACGTCGCCGCGTCCCGCACCGCGGCGGGTCGGGTGCGTCAGCTCAGCGGCACCACGTCAGCCGCGCCCAGCCGGGCGGCGTCGGCGGTCTCGTCGTCGGGCATCTGCTGGCTCTCACGCTCGGCGGCGACCCGCTGCTCGTAGTGCGCGATCTCGCGGGTGACCTGCCCTTCGCTCCAGCCAAGAACACCGCCCATCAGACGAGCCGCCTCCTCACAGCTTCGCAGGCCGCGGTCGAAGGTCTCGATCGAGATGCGGGTACGCCGGGTCAGCACGTCATCGAGGTGGCGGGCACCCTCGTGCGACGCCGCGTACACGATCTCGGCGCGTAGGTAGTCGTCCGCGCCGGGCAGCGGCTCACCCAGGGAAGGGTCGTCGTCGATGAGCACCAGCAGCTCGTGCACGAGCGAGCCATACCGGCGCAACAGGTGCTCGACGCGCACCGGGTGCAGGCCCGCGCGTCCGGCGAGCACGTGCCGCTGGTTCCACAACGCCTCCCAGCCCTCTGCGCCCAGCAGCGGGACGTTCTCGGTGCACGACCCCGGCACCTGGCGGTCGAGGTCGCTGACCAGACCGTGCACCGCCTCGTCGACCGCGTCCTTGGCCATCACCCGATACGTCGTGTACTTGCCGCCCGCGACGACGACCAGGCCCGGCACCGGATGGGCCACCGCATGCTCGCGCGACAGCTTCGACGACGCCTCGGACTCGTCGGACAGCAGCGGGCGCAGCCCCGCGTACACACCCTCGACGTCGACTCGGGTGAGCGGTGTCTCGAGCACCGCGTTGACGTGCTCGAGCAGGTAGTCGATGTCGGTCCGGCTGGCCGCCGGGTGCGCCTTGTCGAGCTGCCAGTCCGTGTCGGTGGTGCCGATGATCCAGTGCCGACCCCAGGGGATGACGAACAGCACCGACTTCTCGGTACGCAGGATGAGGCCCGACTCGGAGCGGATCCGGTCGCGTGGAACGACCAGGTGGATGCCCTTGCTGGCCCGGACCTGGAACTGGCCGCGCTCCCCTGCCAAGCCCTGAGTCTCGTCGGTCCAGATGCCGGTGGCGTTGAGCACCTGTCGGGCTCCTACGTCGAACGTACGATCGCTCTCGAGGTCGTGCACGACCGCGCCGGAGACCCGCTCACCTTGGCGCCGCAGCCCGACCACCCGCGCCCTGGACGCGACGGCCGCGCCGTACGCAGCTGCGGTGCGGGACAGGAACATCGTGTGGCGCGCGTCGTCGACCTGAGCGTCGTAGTACTGGATGGCCCCGATCATCGCGTCCTTGCGCAACGATGGGACCAACGCATTGACCCGGCGACGGCTCAGGTGTCGGTGGTGCGGCACCCCCCGGCCTCGTCCGGACAACAAGCCGAGGGTGTCGTAGAGCAGCATCCCGCTGCCCGCGTAGATCCGCTCCCACCCGCGGCCACGCAACGGATAGATGAACGGCACCGGCCGCACCAGGTGTGGGGCCAGCCGCTGGACCAGCAGGCCGCGCTCCTGGAGTGCCTCGGCCACCAGGCCGAAGTCGAGCATCTCCAGGTAGCGCAGCCCTCCGTGGATCAGCTTGCTCGAACGGCTCGACGTGCCCGAGGCGTAGTCACGCGCCTCGACCAGTCCGACCCGTAGCCCGCGGGTCACGGCGTCGAGAGCCGCACCTGCGCCGACCACACCTCCGCCGATGACGAGCACGTCGAGCTCGTCGGCGGCCATCTCGTCCAACGCGTCCTGGCGTTGGTCGGGGGACAGCGCAAGCGCTCGCATCGGGCGGTGCTCCTGGGTAGGGCTCGGAACTGGTGAGCGGGTTGGTCGCGCGTAGCGTCAGTCGACGTCAACCCAGTCAAGCGTGCGCTCGACTGCCTTCTTCCACCCGGTGTAGCCCTCCTCGCGCTGCTCCTCGCTCCAGGAAGGCTCCCAGCGCTTCGACTCGTTCCAGTTCTCCCGCAGCTCGTCGGTGTTGTTCCAGAAGCCGACCGCGAGCCCGGCCGCGTAGGCCGCCCCCAGCGCCGTCGTCTCGGCAACCACCGGCCGGCTGACTGGCACTCCGAGCACGTCGGACTGCGTCTGCATGCACAGGTCGTTGGCGGTCACACCGCCGTCGACCTTGAGCACGTCGAGGTCGACCCCGGAGTCCTTGGCCATTGCCTCGACGACGTCGCGGCCCTGATAGCAGATCGACTCGAGGGTGGCCCGCGCCAGGTGCGCACTGGTGTTGAACCGCGACAGGCCGACGATCGCGCCGCGTGCGTCTGAACGCCAGTACGGCGCGAACAGACCACTGAAAGCCGGTACGAAGTAGACGCCGCCGTTGTCGTCGACCTCCTTGGCAAGCGTTTCCGAGTCCTCAGCAGTCTTGATGATGCCGAGCTGGTCACGCAGCCACTGCACGGCCGATCCAGTGACGGCGATCGAGCCTTCGAGCGCGTACACGGTGTCCTCGTCGCCGAACTTGTAGCAGACCGTGGTGAGCAGTCCCGCTTCGGAGCGCACCAGCTCGGTGCCGGTGTTCAGCAGCATGAAGTTGCCGGTGCCGTAGGTGTTCTTGGCCTCGCCGGTCGCGAAGCAGACTTGACCCACGGTGGCTGCCTGCTGATCGCCCAGGATCCCGGTGATCGGCACCTCGCCGCCGAACGGACCGCTGGACAACGTCTTGCCCAGACCATCGGCAGTCGAGCTGGGCTTGATCTCCGGCAGCATCGAGCGCGGGATGTCGAACAGCGCGAGCAGGTCGTCGTCCCACGACAAGGACTCGAGGTCCATCAGCATGGTGCGGCTGGCGTTGGTCACGTCGGTGACGTGCAGGCCGCCGTCGGTGCCGCCGGTGAGGTTCCAGATCAGCCAGCTGTCGGTGTTGCCGAAGATGGCCTCGCCCTTGTCGGCCGCCTCACGCACACCATCGACGTTCTCCAGGATCCACTGGATCTTGCCGCCGGAGAAGTAGGTTGCCGGCGGCAGGCCCGCCTTGTGCCGGATCGTTTCGCCGTGCCCATCCCGCTCCAGCTTGGACGCGATCCGGTCGGTGCGGGTGTCCTGCCACACGATCGCGTTGGAGTAGGCACGGCCAGTCGTCTTGTCCCAGACGACTGCGGTCTCGCGCTGGTTCGTGATCCCCACCGCGACCAGATCGGAGTGGCTCAGCTTCGCTTCCTTGAGGGCGGTCTCGACAACCTCACACGTCCGCTCCCAGATCTCGGCCGGGTCGTGCTCGACCCACCCGGCCTGCGGCAAAAACTGTTCATGCTCGAGTTGGTGCCGCGCGACCTCGTTGCCCTCGTGGTCGAAGATCATGAAGCGGGTGCTGGTGGTTCCCTGGTCGATGGCGCCGACGTAGTCAGCCATACGGATGTGCTCCTCGGGTCGGTGGGGCAGTGCCGGTCGTCACTCGTTGGGTAGCGGCTCGCTGACCGCGGACTCCCCCGAGAGCTTCTCCTCGGCCGGGAGGAAGTCGAGAATCAGGTACTTGAACAGTGCGGCCCCAATCAGACCGCCGATGATCGGAGCCACGATCGGCAACCACACGTACAGGTTGCCGCTCTGATCGAACATCGCGTCCTCGTAGCCGGTCATCCAGGACGCCAGCCTGGGGCCGAAGTCGCGCGCGGGGTTGATGGCATAGCCCGCGTTGGCACCCCAGGCCATGCCTATGGCGACCACGAGCAGGCCGATCACGACCGGGCCGAGGTTGGACAGCGGCGGATTGTTGTTCGCGGTGGTGAGCGCGAAGATCACGAAGACCAGAATCGCGGTGCCCACGATCTGGTCAAAGAACGCCGTTGTCTGCGAGAAGCCTTCGGCCCCGTTGCCAGGCAGTGTCGAGAAGATCCCCTGGCTGGCGATCGTGTGGTCAGGGTCGATCTTCGAGATCAGCTCTGAGTAGGTGAACCGGACGATGATCGCCGCGGTGAAGGCACCGGCGATCTGGGCCAGCGAGTACGGCAGCACCTTGCGCCAGGAGAAACCGCCGAACGCGGCCAGGGCGATCGTCACCGCGGGGTTGATGTGGGCTCCGCTCAGCCGGGCAGCCACGTAGACACCGAGCGTGACGCCGATACCCCAGGCCCAGGCGATCGAGTCGTGGTCGCCGTTGGCACCGCTGGGTGTGGTCACCACCTGCGCGACCACTCCGCACCCGAACAGGATGAGAATCATCGTGCCGGCAAACTCCGCGAGCAACTCACCGATCAGCGGGTTTCGCTTCATCAGACCTCCTCGGATCAACGGCCGCGACGACTAGGCAGTGTGGTCCCAACGGTGCTGCGGCCGCTACCCGAACCGCCAGTCGGCTTCCCCCAGTGCGCCGGAAACGACCGCCGTGTCGAGCGCGCGATTGGGCTGCGTACACCCGGCGCAACTCCCTAGTCTGAGCCGCACCGCATCGGGGGGCAGCGAAGCTCTTGTCCAACCCGCGCGCAGTGGAGGCCGCCGCGCTCGCGGCGCTGGACCGACTGGGCAGGATGTCGGCGCACCGGCACCGGGTCGGGCTGGGTGCCTGGCTCCTCGTTCTGCTTGGAGTGCCTGCTGGGCCTTATCGCGGCGCCCACCAGCCTTCCGACGACTGCGCCAACGGTTGCCACGCTGCTTGGCCTCGGGGTGGCGATCGACAACGGCCCCCTTCCTGGTTGCGCGACACATCGATCGGCAGGAGGACGGCGCCACGTGACCGAGTCGATCGGAAGGACCACCGCGACGTCTGGTCGCCGGCCTGGTCGGTCGCCCAAGGCCGGTCGTACCGGACTCGAGACATTGCGGTCGTCACGCGCACCCTGATGTCTCAAGACCGGTGCGGGCTGACCACTGCGTGCACCCATGTCAAGAGATCGTGGTGATCCGTACCACCGCAAGGTCTCGCATCGTGCAGCAGCACCGGCGGCTACGCGACCTCGCACTACGCACCCACCTCGGGGTACGCGGTACGGGCCAATGGGCGTGTTGAGACGGCAGCGGAACGTGCCGGCGGCGCGCCGCAGTAGTAGCGCAGTGACGCATGGCGCCCGCACGCACGCGGAGCACCGTGGTGGACAGCGTTCGTGGCCTCAGTGCCTTGCACCAATCACAGCGCACCGGTCGCAGGAGCACCTCGGCCCAAGGGGGCATCTGGCAGGGAATCCACTTCCGCAAGGCGATGACCGCGAAACAAGCTGGACCACCGCGTCGCCAGCTATGCCGTCTGGAACCACTGCCAAACCACGAGCTGACCTCGTGTGCTCGGTCGGGTCTGGCGACGCGTTCCGGCGTAGCCAGACCCGGCAAGCCCACACCCGTCCCGCTGCTAGAGTCGGAAATCGCGCGCCATTAGCTCAATTGGCAGAGCAGCTGACTCTTAATCAGCGGGTTCGGGGTTCGAGTCCCTGATGGCGCACCCTTCGTGACCGGGCGGTTCTAGTCCGGCGAGCCGCCGTCGATCTCCCAGAGGCTCGCGGAGCGGACGGTGGTGAGCGCTCAGCCGCGCCCGGCCTCCGGGTCTGGCAGAACGTCGCGCCAGGAGTGACGTGGGGCGTACCCGAGGAGGTCACGCGCCTTGTCGATGGCGTAGAGGGTCTCATTGCCGCCCATCGCCCGGCGCACCTCCACCTTGTCGTAGAAGCGGTCCTGGATCTCCTGCGTCGTCGCAGCTACGGACATGTCGGCGTTGGCGACGTTGAAGACCTCGTAGCCGAGCCCGTCGGTCTCGAGGCAGCACTGCACCATCTGGCCCAGGTCGCGGGCGTCGATGTAGGCGAACAGGTTGCGGCGCCGCAGTGACGGGTTGACGAGGAAGGCAGGAAACATCTCGGCGTACTCGTGGGGCTCGATGACGTTGTTGATCCGCAGGCCATATACGTCCGCCCCGGTGCGGGCGTGGAAGGAGCGCGCTGTCACCTCGCCAGCGACCTTCGACATCGCGTAGGCGTCCTCGGGGACCGTCGGGTGGTCCTCGTCGACCGGCACGTAGAGGGGGCGCCGCTCGCCCTGGGCGAAGCAGATCCCGTAGGTCGTCTCCGACGAGGCGAACACGATCTTGCGCACCCCCAGCCGGGTCGCGGCTTCAAGCACGTTGAAGGCGCTGAGAATGTTCGTCGCGTATCGCTGCGTCCGACGTGAGCCGGATCCGCGGTACCGCGGCGAAGTGGACGACGGCGTCGTAGGTCGGCTTCTCGGGCAGGTCCAGCTCGTCGAAGGTCGCCAGCCCAGCGATCGCCGAGTAGGTCTCACCGGCATCGGTGAGGTCGACTCGAAGGTCGGCGACCGCGGGGTGCCCCAGCGAGGCGAGATCGGCGTTGGTGACGTGGTGGCCCTGCTCGGCGAGGTACGGCGCGACGTGCCTGCCGGCCTTGCCGCTACCACCGGTGAAGAAGATGCGCATGACCTTCCGTACCCGCGATGGTCTTGGTCCACACCCGCCCGATTCCTGATGCACCTCCATCTCTTGGTTCGACTCGACCGCTCACGACCGTTGAACAGTGCAGCCGGTCGGCGGGGCCAGCAGTCAGGGACGTACGACGAAGCGTCATAACGCCCCGTTCGGCGCAGCTCAGCCCACCTCCACCGCCACTTCGAGCCGACGATCCAGGAACCTTGCCAAGGCCATTGCCTCCTGGTCGAGGGCGGTGCTCGGCACTCGACCTGAATCGCTGAACCATGTGATGTCTAATCGCTCGCCGCGCACCTTCCACGTCCCGGCCACCACACCACGAGAGATCACCAGGTTCGCCGACCAACTCACGGCTTCCCGGTGAGCGGGCGGCACGATGCGGGTGTCGGACGTGCCTGGAGCCATGACCCAGGGATCGCGTCCCGGGAGCAGCCGGACTGCGGTGGAGGGCGTCGTGGTCCCGAGATCGTCGAGGTCCTCGCAGAGCACCAGGACGAGATCGCCCGCGATGGTGACCGCCTCGAGCCGTTCGTCGAGGTGGGACAGCCAGCGGGTGACGTCTCGCCGCTTCGCCCCGAGTCCCTTGCCGAACCAGTCGTGCACCCGGTCTGGCGTCGCCGGGCCGTGGGTACTGAAGTATGCGGCGATCACCGCCGGCCCGGCTTCGTCGAGGTCTGGGATTCCGGCCCAGCCTCGGACGCTATCGAGACTCAGGAACGTGGCCTCGCCGTCCAGGACCGGTCCCAGGCCCAAGTCACCCTGCCAAGTCAGCGGCTTGAGCAGCGTGTCGTTGCCCTCGGCGACGATGCTGCGTAGGTGCCGATAGCGGCTGATCCGGCCGAGCGCGGCGGCGAGCTCCGAACGCTTGATCGGTCCCTCGGCCAGTGCCTGCCGCACGTACTCCCGAAACCGCGGCCAGTCCGACGGTGCCAGCCCGTAGTAGCGCTCCCAACTCGGCAGCTCCCACATCCGGCTCGAGGCCCGTACCGCTAGGTACGCACCTGCGTCCCGCGGCGTCATCAAGTGCGTGGCGCCCCGGAATGCGAAGACCTTGACCACGTTCCCCGCCGCCAGCGCCCGCGTCGCGTCACCGGACCGCCCGTCGGTTCGCCTGGTCCCGATCGCCAGTTCAGCTGCGGCGTCCGGCCAGGCGGGCACCGGTCCCAGCCGCCTAACGACGTCCGCGACCGAGCCGGTGCCGACAGGATCGAGCAGGTGCCGTCGCGACCGCCACGACAGCGCCTTCGCCCACGTCACAGCCATCCCGCAGGCTATCCCCCACCGCCGGCCGGTCAGTCCGGCTATGCCCACCATCGACGCCCATCGGACAACGGCCGACTCGACGATCCAGAGAAGCAGAATGCCTGCGTCATATCGCCGCCTGCGCCCTGGGACGACGCTGCGAACCTCGCGATCCGCGCGGAATGATCGGACTGGCATGCGGTGACTACTCGGTCGTCGCGCTCCTCTGCCGGGAGGCCGCGGACGGGATGGGCTTCGACGTGGACAGTCCGCACCGCCCTGCAGGTCCCCTGATGCAACCATTGAGTCATGAGCGACCGGGCAGAGTTCATCACCTGGGTGCAGACGGTTCTGAGGGATGCGGAAGTGGCCGTTCACGGCGGTGACGCCGGGCCGCGCCGCGCCATCTGGTCCCGGAACAACCCGGTGACCGTGCTCGGAGCTTGGCAGAACGCCGTCGGGCAGCAGGAGCTCGATGAGCTGTTCGCCCATCTCGCGGACAGCTTCTCGGACTGCACGTCCTACGAGTTTGAGCTCCTCGAAGCCGAGGTGCTCGGGGACGCCGCGTACACCATCGGCTTCGAGCACACGTCCGCGTCCGTTAACGGCGTGGCACGCGTCTACACCCTGCGCGCGACGCAGATCTACCGGCGTGAAGCCGGCGTGTGGAAGGTGGCGCACCGGCACGGGAGCGCGCCGCCGGAGTAGGCCACCGAGAGTGATCGACCTCGCCCACCAAGGCAGACCTCGACCTCGGCGAATTCGCGCCCCTCGGTCGCCAATGTCCCGACTTCGGTCGCGGCTTCGCGTATCGAGGCGATTTCTGCCTCCGCCTTGTCCCCTTCGGGGGCCGACAATGTGCACTGGTTCAACCAGCAGCGCCTCATGCACCGCCTCGGCAACATCCCCCCACCGAGGCCGAGGCTCGCTACTATGCCGAGCCCGTGACCGACCAGCCGGCCGGTTCACACAGCCCCGAGGGTGCATGAAACCCGGGACGCTTCACAGCCCCCGTTCGAACACACACGTGCGACGCACAGGTCTGGCAGCCGCTTCACGAACGCACGGGCTGGACTCCTTCGATCAGACGGCCGGGTCGGGCAGGAGCTCCCGTACCTCTTGCGCACAGCGGCAGGCGACGGCGATCTTGGCAGCCCACTCGAGCGCCTCCTCGCGTGAGGGCACATCGACGACTGCGAACCCGCCGAGGACCTCCTTGGTCTCCGGGTACGGGCCGTCGGTGACCGTCCCGTCGGTGGCCACGACGCTCGCCCTCTGGCTTTCCAGTCCGCCGCCGAAAATCCACACGCCGGCGTCCTTGGCTTCTTGGACCACCTCGTGCGCGGCCTTGGCCACCTCGGGCATCTCCTCCTCGGGGAAGGTCATCGCGCCATCATCGAACGAGATCAGGTACCGCGTCATCCCATGACTCCCTTGTCCCGGCGGCTACCTCCGACCGCCTCTTATCTCTTCTACGAACGGCTCGCTCCGGATCCGACACTCTGCCAGAAGAAGTTCGCACGAGACCTTCGCCGCCGCTCATGCCGCTGCCATGTCCCTGTCATTGCGAGGGCATCAGCCAGAGTGCGGGACCACGACACTCGCCAGCGCCCCCCCGAAACGCCCCTCGGACAGGGCGAGCTGACTCCCAGCAGTTCCTTCACCCAGCTGGGAGTGGTGTGGACGGCGCGACCTGGACCCGGGGGCCAAAGTCGGCCGAGCGCTCGCGCCCCCGTGGAGAGGGTTCGGCGCAGCTTCCGAGTGCCGGGATCGCCACCGGCCCGACAACGCCTGGCGCCGTCGGCATCATGACCGAGTGGTGAGACCGCTCAGACCAACTCGCCACCCTTCCTGCTCAGGTAGGCGCGCTCGGCGCAGTTCTGGGTGGCGGCGATGGCGGCGTCGTACGA
>JACCWP010000082.1 GCA_013697585.1 Nocardioidaceae bacterium | reverse complement strand
GCTCGCGCGAGGGGATGACGCCCTCGGTCTTGTAGCCGATGTCGAGCAGGACCTCGTCGCGGTCGACCTTGACGATCGTGCCCTCGACGATGTCGCCGTCGTTGAAGTACTTGATCGTCTCGTCGATCGCGGCGAGGAAGGCCTCTTCGGTGCCGATGTCGTTGACGGCGACCTGGGGGGTGGCCGGTGCGCTTGCAGGAGGTGCCGCGATGCTGCTGGTGGTCATGGGGTAGGTGATCTCCGGGGCAGGGAATCGTGCTGGGCGCGCGGCAGCCCGTTGTCCGCAAGAAGTGAAGAAACCCGCGCGAGGGCGCAAGTCCGATCGACTCGGTGCGAGCACGGCCTGCTCCATACGAGGTCGCGCAGGCCACAGCGCACGTATCAGCGTACGGGGCCGCCAGCGAACCGGTCAACGCGACCATCGGCGCCACCCCGCGGAGCGCTGTCGCAAGCCAACCGCGCTCCCAGGCACCGACCGGGCACACTGGGACCTCGTTGCTACCTAGGAGACCAGTTGGCCCCCTCTGGACCCGCCGGTGCCCCGGCACCCGTTCCACCCCGCCGGGGCTCTCCCGATCCGCGCCGAGCGCGGTCGTTACGCGGCGTGGTCGGGCTCACGGCACTCGCGGCCGTCCTCCCGGGCAGCGCCTTCTGGGTGCTGCAGCGCCGACGGCTCGGCGCCGGGGTGTTTGTCGCCTTCGTGGTGGCGCTGGCGGCGCTTGGGTATGCACTGGTGGCCCGCGGAGCCGATCTGGCCCGACTGCTCGTACAGACCCGGTGGCTCACCACGAGCGCGATCGTCCTCGGCGTCTGCTTCGTCGCCTGGGCGGGCGTGGTGATCGCCAGCAACGTCGTGTCACGCCCCGCGCACCTCGACTCGCGCGGACGACTGGGCGCCACTGCATTCACCGTGCTGGTCTGCCTGGTGCTGGCGGCACCGTTCGTGGTCGGTATCCGGTACGCCGTCGCGCAGCGCACCTTCATCGACGAGGTGTTCGAACCGTCGTCACAATCGTTCAGTGCGACGCGTCCGCACGTCGCCGACGAGCAGGACGATCCCTGGCTGGGTCGCGAGCGCGTCAACGTCCTGCTGCTGGGTGGCGACGCAGGACCGAACCGCTTCGGCACCCGGACCGACTCGATCATCCTGGCCAGCATCGACGTGTCGTCGGGCGACACCGTGCTGTTCGGCCTGCCACGCAACCTCGAGGACGTGCCGTTCCCGGTGGGCACGCGGCTGCACGAGCTCTATCCCGGCGGCTTCTCCGGACCGGGAGACCCGTTGCAGTGGATGGTGAACGCGATCTATTCGAGGGTCCCCGAGCTGCACCCGGCGGTGCTCGGCCAGAGTGACAACGAAGGCGCCGACGCACTGAAGCTCGCCGTGAGCGGGGCGCTCGGTGTCCCGGTGGACTACTACCTGCTGGTGAGCATCCCCGGCTTCATCGAGCTCATCGACGCGATGGGCGGCGTCACGGTCAACGTCAACCAGCCGATCCCCATCGGTGGCATCGAGGGGGTCCGTGAGCCGGAGGACTACCTCGATCCTGGTCCCGACCAGGACCTGGACGGGTTCGAAGCGCTCTGGTTCGCCCGCGGGCGGTACGGCCTCGACGACTACGACCGGATGCGACGCCAACGCTGCCTGGTGGACGCGGTCATCGATCGCGCCGACCCGATCACCCTGCTGACCCGCTACGAGCGGATCCTCGAGGCCGGGCGCGAGATCCTGCGCACCGACATCCCGGCCGAGATGCTGCCGGCGTTCGTCGACCTGGCCTTTCAGGTCAAGGACGCCCGGGTCCGCAGCGTCGTGTTCGAGCGGAGCAACAGGTTCGCGCCGGAGTCACCGGACTTCGCGTGGGTCCGACAGGTCGTCGCCCGCGCGACCGGCTCCTCGGGCGGCGATGGAGGCGGTGGGGGTGGCGCCAAGGGTGGCGGTCTCGGGTCGCAGATCGACGCGGCCTCCTCCTGCGCTTACCGACCGGTGGGCTAGCAGTCACGCCCCGCAAGCTCGTCGGCCGGTCGATGCACGGATCTCGAGACTTTGCGGTCGCATAGGCGACCAGGATGTCTCGAGATCGGGATGTCTCGAGATCGGCGCCTGGGCGCGCCGACGCCACGGTGCCCCCGGAGCAGGACTCCGGGGGCACCGTCGATGTCTCGCGCGGCGGCTACAGCACCAGCGTGGCGAAGACGGCCGGGGTTGCCGTGGTGAGGGCCCCGGTGAACTCAGCCGTGTTCGTCAGCACCGCACCGGTCGCCACGCCTGAACCCACCCGCACGGTCAGCTGCACCGTGCCGTCGGCCAGCACCGGGACGGTGCCGATGTTCCAGGTCACGGTCCTGGTGCTGCTGTTGTAGCTGTCCGGGCCGGTCGCCGAGACGAACGTCACGCCCTTGGGCAGCGGGTCGGTGATCTTGGCCTGCTCGGACGGCGCCGGACCGAGGTTGCCGTAGTCCAGCGTGTACGTGATCTGCTGACCCTGGTCGGCCGTGAGCGGCCCGGTCTTGGTGAAGGTCACGAACGGGTCCTGCGGGGTGCCGCTGCCACCGCCGCCCTCACCGCCGGCCGAGAAGACCTGGAACTCGGCGGCCCGGACGGTGGTGTCCTGCGGAGCGAGGATCAGCTCGTCCGGCTCGGGGTCGAACGGGAACTCGGCGGCGGCGTTCGTCCGGCAGTCGGAGTTGACCAGCGGGTCGTTGTCCTGATCGCCGTGGTACTGGTCGTTGCCGGTGCACTGGTTGTCCAGGACAACCATCCGCACGTGGGTGGCCTGGCGGTCCGGGACGTCGAACTCGCGGAAGATCAGCTGCGGCGAGAGCGGCCGCGGCACGTCGCCCGGGAACGCGTCCTCGGCGCTGCGGAAGATCCGCTCATAGCCGTCGCCGGCGCCCGCAACGGTGCTGCGGTTGCTGCACCGCTGGTTGGCAGCCGCCGCAGTGCAAACCTCCACCGCGAACTGGCGCAGCGCCGTGAACCGGTTCTGGCTGAGGTCCTGCGGATCGCACTCCTCCGGCGCCTGGCAGACCGCACCCGAGCGCAACAGGGCGCTCACCTTGACCGTGTCCACCTTGTGCCGGCCGCCGGCCAGGTCGACGGTCACCTGACGGCCCTGCACCTTCGGTGCTGAGGTCGGCGTCGTGTCCCCGCCTGTTGCGGTACCGGGGGGACCCGAGACGTAGTTGCTCGCCTCGGTGTCGTCGATCAGGTTGCGGAAGTTAGCCCCGTCACCACTGGCCGTGGCGCCGTTGTGCGTCGATGCCCAGTTGGTGAGCAGCAGGAAGCGCACCCCGTAGTTCTGGTTGGCAGCGAACGTGCGGGTCAGCCTGGTCAGGCCGCGTCCCGGTGCCTGCACGACGAAGTCGTACGTGCCAGGCACGAACTGGACTTGGGCGCCCAGCGGTGTCGACGGGTCGGTGTCGGCGATCGGGGTGACGCGACCCTCGTAGTCACCCACGTAGACCTGCGCGTCCTCGATCGCGTTGCCGTCCTCGTCGACGAACCGGAACGTGGTGGTGGCCTCGTTGGTCTGCCGCGGTGACTCGAAGCTCGGGATGGGCTGCGGGTCGTCCGTACCGTCAGACGAAGCGTCCTCGCCGAATCCGCGACCTGCGAACTCGGCCCACAGCAGCTTCTGGTTGTCCGGGCCGGGAGCGGTTCCGCCGTAGCGCATCAGGTCGGCGGCGAGGTAGGCGTCGCGCGACCCGAGCATGCTGACCGCCGGTGGCATCAGCAGGTAGGCGTCGAACACCATCTGCATCCAGCGCCGGTTGCCGGGGCACCTGTCGGCGGGCAGGATCCCGCTGGCGCAGCGCTCCTGCAGCGCACGGTTGCCCGCGGGGAAGCTGCCGTTGTACCGGGCGGTCATCGCCTGCCGGATCTGGTAGTTGACCGCGCTCCAGATCTCGCCGTCGTCGTGCGGACTGCCAACACCACTGCCGTCATAGCCCTGGACGTCGCTGTAGTTGAGCGGGCTGAAGTTCATGCCGTAGTTGCGGATGCCGCGCTCGTCGCTGCCGGTGACGTAGGGACCGACCGCGAACGGATTCTCGCTGTTGGTCGGTACGTAGTCGTACTCCATCAGGTACTCGACGGCGGTGAGGTCGCTGTAGCTCTCGCCCATCGCCCGGGCCTGTCCGTCGCTGCCGGAGGTGAGCCCGGCGTCGGGGCCGCCGACCATGCGGTTGGAGATCGCGTGGGTGTACTCGTGACCGATAACGGACTGGTCGAAGTCACCGTCGGTGCAGGAGGCGTAGAACGCACCCGGCAGCGGCTGCCACAGGTACATGTTTGTGATGCCGGGGATGCCGTCGTTCAGCGTGATCTGGTTGGCGTTGTCGCGGCCCATGAAGCTCGGGAAGCCGCCGTCGACCGCGCCGGCCTGCGCGTTGCCGACCTCGGGGTCCTTGTCCCCGAGACCGGGCACCGTGCCGTCGGCGTCGTTGCCGAAGTTCGACACCTGCATGTTGAAGTTGTTCTCGGTGAAGCCGAGGAAGTACGACCAGTCGTGCATCCGGTTGTGGTTGACGTGCAGGCTGGTGATCGCCGCGTCGATGTCGTTGCGGGTGTCCGCGGCCTCCACCGGTGGCGTCAACCCAGCGAAGGCGGCCGGGTCACACCGGCTGTTGCGCCACTCGTCGTTCCACGCGAAGTCGTAGTTCCGCTCGGGGCTGACCGGGCTGTACTGCTCGGCCGGGGTGAGCGGGCTGAACCACGCCTCGGCCGTCTGCGCCGCGTTGCCCCGGGTGGTGAACGTGGGCTGGCCGGTGGTGGGATCGACGTCCCAGGGAAGTCGCGCGGCGACGTTGCCCTCCTCGCGGTCGCAGCCCGCCGGCAGCGGCCGGTTGGCAGTCTGCCCGTCGGCGCCGGTGAAGCAGCCGACGATGCGGGTGTCGGTGTCGGCGCCGGTCAGCTCGGGGTTGGCGGTGAAGTACTTCCACATCGGCGGGAACGGGACACCGCTCGCGGCCGTGTCGCTCGTGACGTAGCTGCCGGCGTAGGTGTACGGCGGCGCCACCTGCGACCCGGCGTCGAACGGGCACACCTGCGCCTCGTATGTGGCGCCGGGCGGGTCGGTGGCCTGGATCTCGTACGTGCTGACCTCGGGGCTGGTGCCGGTGTCTCCCGGTCCTCCGACGACCTGGCCGTTCTGCAGGATGTTGACCACGATGTCGTTGGCCGGGACCACTGCGGTCGCGAAGACGTAGATGCTCTTGGTGTCGGCGTTGGTCTCGATCGGGTGCGTGGGGCCGCAGGCCTGGGGGGTGTACGCGCCGGAGAACTCGCCGGCGGTGGGCTGCAGCGTCGGCAGTATGCCGCCCGCGCTGAGGTGGTTGAGCCGGTTGGTCCGGAACAGGACCTCGCCGTCCTGGGCGTCGACGAACACCGTGTAGGCGAACTCGTCGCCACCGGTGCCCTGGTAGACGATCGTCTCGTAGGCGGCCCTGACGCCGTCGCGCGGCGTCGGTAGCGCGACCAGTCGCGCCCGTTGCAGCTCATCGAGGCCGTCGGCGGCGAAGACCGTCCACCCGTTCTGCTCCTGCAGGCCGCTGATGTCGGCGCTGACTGCGGTGTGGCCGACGTTGGCGGCGGCCGCGAGCCAGGCGGCCCGCGCGCCGATGAGACCGGTGGTCGCGGGGGCGGCGCTGGCACCCGTAGCCGAGGACGAGACGTAGGCGACCTTGCCGTCGACGACGCCGACGGCGATCATCCCGTCCTGCGCCGCTGGCAGCGATCCGAACTGCTGCCGGAACAGGAGCGCGTGGCCCTGGCTGCCGGTCATCCGCGAGTGGGTGACCAGCTGGAGGTTGTTGACCGCGGCGTCGGTGAGGCGGAACAGCGCCTTGTTGGTCGAGATGAACGCGCGGGCGGCAGTGACCGGGTCGCCGCTCAGGCCGGTGGCCAGGTAACCGCCGTACTTGATCAGCGAGGCTGGGGTGCCGAACTGGTTCCACTCGACCTGGGCGCCCAAGGCGGTGACGCGGTCGCGGGCGGCGGCACTGGGCGCCACGCTCCCCGCTCGATTGTCGAGGTCGTCCAGGTTCGGGTCCGTCGGGTAGTCCAAGTTGAGCGTCTCGGCCGAGGGTTCGATGCCTGCCTGTGCTCCAGGCGTGCCAAGGACGGAGGCGGCCAGCGCGGCAGCACAGACGAGGGCCGTGACCATGCCGGCGGCGCGCGGACGAGTGAAGGGGAGTCGGCGCATGACGATCCTTCTCGGGGGGCCGCTTGTGGCGGCAGGTGTGCAGCGGGTGGCGTTATGGGAACACGGCGTGACGTGAATCACAAGGCTTGTTGCGCCCGACTTGTCAGTTCCACCGCCCCGCTATCGACACACAGTGCAGGCTCCGTCACGTTGCGTACGTCAGAATGCTGCAGCGATCCACACGCCAGCGGGTTCAGTGGCCGGCGTCCTGCCAGGTGCGACCGACCCCCACGGACACGTCGAGCGACACGGTGAGGTCGGCCGCGGCGGCCATGTGGGTGCGTACCAGCTCCTCGACCGCATCACGCTCGGTGGGTGCGATCTCGAGCACGAGCTCGTCGTGCACCTGCAGCAACAGCCGCGACCGCAGCGCCGATGCCTCCAGCGCCTGGTGCACACCGAGCATGGCGACCTTGATGATGTCGGCAGCCGATCCCTGGATCGGCGCGTTGAGTGCCATGCGCTCGGCCATCTCGCGCCGTTGCCGGTTGTCACTGGTGAGGTCGGGGAGATAACGGCGCCGACCTAGCAGCGTCTCGGTGAACCCGCTGCGCCGGGCCTCGTCGACCACGCCACGCAGGTAGTCGCGGACTCCCCCGAAGCGTTCGAAGTACTCGTCCATCATCGCCTGGGCCTCGGCCGTGTCGACCCGCAGCTGCTGGCTCAGCCCGTAGGCCGACAAACCGTAGGCGAGGCCGTAGTTCATCGCCTTGATCTTGGCCCGCATCTGCCCCGTCACCTGGTCGGGACCGGTGCTGAACACCCGCGCCGCGGTGGCGGTGTGGAAGTCCTCGCCTGACTTGAAGGCGGCGATCAGGTCGGCGTCGGCGGACAGGTGCGCCATGATCCGCATCTCGATCTGGCTGTAGTCGGCCGTGAGCAGGCACTCGTAGCCCGGGCCGACCGCGAACGCCTCGCGGATCCGGCGGCCGGACTCGGTGCGGATGGGGATGTTCTGCAGGTTGGGGTCGGTCGACGACAACCGTCCCGTCGAGGCGATCATCTGGTTGAACGTGGTGTGGATGCGTTGATCGGGGCCGACGGTCTTGCGGAGCCCCTCGACGGTCGACCGCAGCCGGGACGCGTCGCGGTGGACAAGCAGGTGCCTAAGGAACTCGTGCTCGGTCTTGTCGTAGAGGGTCTGCAGCGCCTCGGCGTCGGTGGTCCAGCCGGTCTTGGTCCTCTTGGTCTTGGGCATCTGCAGCCGCTCGAACAGCACCACCTGCAGCTGCTTGGGCGAGCCGAGGTTGACCTGCTCGCCGATCTCCTCGTACGCGGCGTCGGCGGCTTCGCGAACCACCAGCGCGAACTCGTCCTCGAGCCGGGCCAGGTGCGAGTCGTCGACGGCGATGCCGACGCGCTCCATATCGCCCAGCACCAGCTCCAGCGGCAGCTCGACCTCGCCCAGCAGGGCCGATCCACCTCTGGTGTCGAGGTCTGCGGCCAGCGCGTCGGCCAGGTCGACGGTCGCGCGCGCCCGCAGCATCGCAGCGTGCGTGGCGGCGTCGGGAACCCCCTCGTCGAGGTCGAGGGCGAGCTGGTCGGCCTCGCCGCCCTCGCCGCGCAGCTCCCGCTTGAGGTAGCGCACGGTGAGGTCGGCCAGATCGTACGAGCGCTGATCGGGGCGAGCGAGATAGGCAGCGAGCGCCGTGTCGCTGACCACGCCCGCCAGCGCCCACCCGCGCGCGGCCAGCGCGAGCGCCGGACCCTTGGCGTCGTGCAGGACCTTGGGCCGGTCGGGATCGGCGAGCCACGCCTGGACGGCATGCTCGTCGGCGGGTCCGAGCGTGCCGCGCTCGGCGGTGACGTCGAGATGGGCCGCCGGCCCCCCGGCGGCAGCGGCCAGGGCCAGACC
>JACCWP010000071.1 GCA_013697585.1 Nocardioidaceae bacterium | reverse complement strand
CCGGCCACCGCGGCGTCTGTGCCCGCGGCAGCCTCGGTGCCAGCGAGGGCCGCGAGCCTGGCCGCCGCGGCGGACACGTCTGCACCGACCCGAGCCCGCGCCGCCTCCTTGGCGTGCAGCCGGTCGACCAGGACGCGCCGCAAGTCGACCAGGCCGTCGCCACGAACGACGGACGTGGCCAGCAGTGGTATCCCGGCGAGGCCGTCATCGTCGAGCAGCCGCCTGGCGTCGACGAGGGCGATGTCGCGGTCGGCGTCGGTGAGCCGGTCGACCTGGTTGAGCACAGCGAACATCACGTCGCCATGACCGGACAAGCGACGGAGGTATCGGTCGTGCAGGGCGGCGTCGGCATACTTCTGCGGGTCGAGGACCCACACAACGAGGTCGGCATAGAGCACCAGCCGGTCGACCTCGAGGTGGTGCGCCACCTCCGTGGAGTCGTGGTCGGGCAGGTCGAGCAGCACCAGACCTTGCAGCTCGGCGTCCTCGCGGGTGGCGTCGAGCATGCTGAGCCGAGACACCTGGTGGCGCGCGGGCACGCCCAGCCACTCGAGGAGCTCCGTGGCCCCGCCGGGGTCCCACGCGCAGGCGGTGGCCCACGAGGTGGTGGGGCGTTTGACGCCGACGGCGGCAAGGTCGAGACCGATGAGGCTGTTGAACAGCGACGACTTGCCGGAGCCAGTCGCACCGGCCAGCGCCACGACGGTGTGGGCGCCCGACAATCGCAACCGCTCTCGAGCCCGCTCCACGACGTCGGAGGCGGCCACCAGCTCGGCGTCGGGAAGCCGTCCGGCACCGGCGGACACGGCTTCGCGCAGGCCTTCGAGTCCGGCCGTGGCCGCGTCGGCGGACCTATCGCTGCGGCTGTCCGGCGAGGATCCCTCAGCCGCCTCCATCATGTCTGGCTGTTGGCAGGGCGGAGGTGATCGACAGCACTCGCGGCCTTCCGCAGGTCTTCCACGTGGTGCGGTTCGGCGCCGAGTGCCGTCACGGCGTCGAGCCGGCCGTCGCGGTCCCCGGCGAGCACGGCGCGGGTACGCGCGTGCAGATCGTCCACCAGCCGGTCGATCATCGAACTGGGGTTGGCGTCGAGGGCACGCCCGAGCAGGTGACGGGCCTGTTCGGCGGTCGGGGATCCCACCGGGGTGGCCGGCGAAGCGATGATGGCCGTGGGCTTCCCACCCGCACCGCCGAGCGCGGCCACCTGCAGCACGGCCGCGATCCCCCGCACGCGATCGACGTTGGTTGTCGTCGCGGCCAGCGCCGTACGCACGATCGCGCGGGCGCCCGCCTGCCACTGCGTCGCTTGCTCAGTGGCCCGGGACCGACGCTCCCGGGCCGCACTGGCCGACCGTACGACGTCGACCTCATCGAGGAATCGGCCAGGGGCACGCTCGTGCCAGCGCGCAGCCACCAGCTCGGTGGCCGTCGCCGTGCTCTCGACCACGAACGCGCTGACGCTGTCGTGCACCGCCGCCTCCAGTCCCGCCGACGGAGGCGTGCGGTTGAGCACGGCCGCCGACACCCTGTCCTTCAGACCAGCGGAGCGGCCTTGCGCCCAACGAGCCGGTTCGCCGCTCGCGACGAGCTCCTCCCAGCGGGTCAGGACCGAGCCACGCAGGAGCACACCGATGCCCAACTCGCGTGCGGCTCGGTTGGCCGCCTCGTCATAGACCGCCCCCGCTTCGACCCGCAGCGCCTCTACTTCGGCCACCTGGGTCTGCGCCGCATCTGCGATCTGGTGGGCGGAGTAGACGAGCGTGCGCAGCGTGCCGAGCAGGCTGCGCTCCACCACGCTGCCGCGAAAGGCGGGGTTGGCAGCGAGATCCAGCAGCCAGCCGCGCAGCGACTCGACGGCGTCGGGCGGCAGCAAGCCGTCGGTGAGCGCCATCTCGGGTACGCCGAACAGCGGCGAGTCCTTGAGCCCGCGAGCGATGAGCATCCTGGCGAGGTGGCCGCGCACCTCCGTCGCGTGCTCGGGCGCGACGCGGTCGAGGACCACGGCGACGGCGGTCGAGCGGCGCGCAGCGTCGGCCAGCGCCTGCCACGGCACCTGGTCGGCATAGCGCGCCGCCGACGTGACGAACAGCCACAGGTCGG
>JACCWP010000059.1 GCA_013697585.1 Nocardioidaceae bacterium | reverse complement strand
GCTTGCATCCGGTGCTTAGGTACAGGCTTACGGTTCAGGCATGCGTGATCACGAGGAGGTCAGCGGGTTGGTGCCGTCGGCGTGTACGTTGCCGACCGCAGCCCATCCGGTACGCGTGGCCGAGTTCGACGACCTGTTCAGAGCGGCGTTACGCACTACTGAACGGTGCGGTCCCACCCGCCTGGTCCTGACATTCGCATCGGCGCCGGGCCGGGTCGAGATGGTGCGGGATCTGACCGAGCGCGAGGCCGAATGCTGTTCGTTCCTCACCTTCGCGCTCGCCGAGCACGCAGACCTGCTGCTCCTCGAAGTCATCGTGTCCTCCCCTCATATCGACGTGCTGGACGCCATCGCCGAGCGAGCCTTACGGGTGAGTGGGCTTGTCGGATGAGCGGTACCGGAATGCGGACCGGGCAGGTCGCCGAGGCTGCGGGGGTCAACGTGCAGACTCTGCGCTATTACGAGCGACGAGGACTGCTAGTCGAGCCGGAGCGCACGCTCGGCGGGCACCGGCTCTACCCGCCAGAGACCGTCACCGTCCTGAGGGTGATCAAAGCCGCACAGCGGCTCGGCTTCCGGCTGGAGGAAGTCGCGGACCTGCTGGAGGCCAGCCAGCACCGCCACGGTGCCCGCCGGACTGCTGGTCTTCAGACCCGTGCAACGGCGAAGCTGGCCGAGGTCGAGGCCAAGCTGGCCGACCTCGCCCTCATCCGAGACACGCTGCAATCGGCGCTGGACGCCGGGTGCGACGACCTGATCGTCTGCGCCGACAGTGAATGCTGCCCCCTAACGATCGACGATCTGGGGACGGAGTCCGCGAGTCACGGGAGGGTGCGTTCAAGGACGTCGAGGACGCGCCTCGCGAACTCACCGGTGGGGTCCAGGTCTGGCCGGAAGTCGGCGAGGCTGAGCCCGAGCAGCTGCGGGGACTGTGCCAGCGGCTCCAACACGGCGGCGAATTGATCCCAGTCGAGTCCCCCGCGGTCAACCGACATGGTCGCGGCATCGATCTGTCGAAGTGCGTTCGGGAGCCGCGCGAGGTCGGCAGCGGCGCCCTCGTCCAGGTCGTTGGTGCGATGTCCGAGCAGGATCGCGTCGCTTGCCGGGACCATGGGAGGCGTTCCCGCGAGTCTGATCAGTGGCGCCGCGCCGTCGCCAGTGAGTACTGCGAGGTCCATATCTGCCGTCTCGCCAGTGTCAGACGTTTGCCCATCGAGGTAGTCGGGGTGCCCGTCGAGGAACCACAGTCCAGCTGGACCCACCTGCCTGCGCAGCGCGGGAAAGACCCCAAAAAGGATGCTGCAGTCCCCGCCGACGACCAGGGCCCGGAGGCCCGGCAGGTCGTCAATGGCCGCGGCCAGGACATCGGCCAGGGCGTTTGCCGCTCGCGCGGTTTCCCAGAGACCTAGTACGCCGGTGTCATCATCTCGCTGGGCGGTTTCGATCAGCGTCGTGGCGTCGCCGAGATCCCGACCTACCAGGGAGGAGATGCCAGCCTTGCGGAACGCGCCCGGTGCCTCCTGTTCGCCACGGCCGGAGCCGGAGCAGTCCCATGGAGCACCCAACAGGAACCAGTCACCGGCGATCATCCGCCCCTCCCTCTTCTGATGAGTCGTTGTGGGCGAGCGCAGCGAGGCGCTGCACTGCCTTGTCCAGGTCCGGCAAATCGTGCTCGACCGTTGCGCGGAGGATCGACCGGGACGCATCGAAGTAGCGATGCGTCAGCCGATCACGCATACCTGCGACCTGCTCCCACGGGATAGTCGGCTCGTGGGCGAGCAGGCCACGTGGCAGTGCCTTGACCGCTTCTCCAATCTCGATGAGCCGCACGCGCACCGCATCGAACACCAGGGCATCAGACAGATCACCTCGAGCAACGTGAGCTCGGATCGCGATGATCGCCGCCGCGATGTCGTCCAAGCGCTGGATGTCACGGCGGGTCAAAGCGCCACCAGCTCCGCCAGGACCTCATCCCGCACATCTGGCTTGAGGTCTGCCACAGGAACCAGGTCGACTCGGGCTTGAAGGAGCACCTCGAGCTCACCCTGCAAGCGCATGAGTCTGAATAGCCCTGTCTCAGGTGAGAGATCGACCAGGAGATCAACGTCGCTGACCTCGCTGTCCTCCCCGCGGGCAACGCTGCCGAAAACCCGCAGGTTGGACGTTCCACTCGCCGCTGCGAGGCGCTTTAACTCGCTGCGATGGGTGCGGACTCGCTCCCCCAGCGGCCCCCGCAAGCGCCAAAGTGGGGACGCGGCTCGACGGACTCGCAGTTCCAACTCGTGCCCGGTGGCCGCCACCAGACGGCTCAGAACTGGGATGGACGGCTGACGAGCGCCAGATTCGTACATGCTGATGACGCTCTGCGGCACCCCGGCTCGGCGGGACAACTCGACTTGAGAAAGTCCGGCGCGCTTGCGCGCAACGCGCAAGAGATCGGCGGCCGACATACCGTGCGAAGGCATGCGGCACTATAGCGGATCGTCGATAATCTCAAGACGGCTAGCTTATCGCTTGCTACCCCGGGTGGCGTCTGGGTATGAGGTGAGTGTGAGCCTGCCTCAGGACGACATAGTGTTTCTCGACGCCTATGCCGAGTCAGTGGGCATGAGTTCGCGCTCGGCTGTGGTGCACAAGGCGGTGGCGCTGCTGAGAGCGGGCGAACTCATCGATGCCGACGAGGACGCCTGGAGGTCCTGGTCATCATCGGACGACGCAGTCGCCTGGGACTCCGCGAGCGCGGACGGAATGCAGGCGTAGACTCGACCTGCGGTGATCGTGAGCAACGATGCGGCGAACGCGACCGCCTACCGCCTGGGTCGCAGGGTCGTGACCGTCGTCCCGGTGACAACTAACGTCGACCGGGTCCACCCGTTCCAGGTGTTGCTCCCGGCGGCTCAGACGGGCCTCCTACGCGATTCGAAAGCTCAGGCAGAGCAGGTCCGATCGATCGCGTTACGAGGCATCGGGGAACGGCACGGGGTGCTGCCCAAGCGCCTGCTCCGGGACCGGGAAGATGCCCTGCGCTTGCACCTGGCTCTGTGAGCAGAAGTCACTCTTAGACGCTTTCAGGCCGGAATGTGGGCCGGCGGATGGGAGGTTCCTCATGCCTCGCCGCCGCTTGCCGCCACCCTGAGCGGGGCGCCTGTGCGGCAACTCGCGTTCTGCCGCCGCAGCGCTCCTGGACATGATCCCCTACTGCTCCCGGAGTTCGGGCAGGTTCCCGCGGGTCTTCTACTCCAACGGTCTGGACGGCCTTGCCTTTCCCTCGACCGCCATCTGCGCCGCAATTCGGCCGGTTCTGGCGAGCTTTCGGGGGTCTGCTCACAGCGGATCGTCCGTATCCTGTCACTCGCGAAGGGACGCAATCCCTACCCGATCGCTG
>JACCWP010000054.1 GCA_013697585.1 Nocardioidaceae bacterium | reverse complement strand
GCTCGACGTCGGCCCACCACGGGCTGTCCACCGGGAACGGCGCGAGCGCGCCCAGCCAGGTCCCGCCGGTGCTGACCACGGCACGAACGACTCGCACCGGGTGGGCCATGCACCGAGCCTGCGCGCGGTCACCGACCCGCGCCAGCGGTTATGCCAGCCCGAGCCGTGGAGCCTCGATCGCGGGGCAGGTGTCCATGACCACGGCGAGACCTGCGTCTCGGGCCCGCTGCGCGGCGGCCTCGTCGACCACCCCGAGCTGCAGCCACACCGCTCTGGCCCCGGCCGCGATGGCGTCGTCGACGACCGCGCCGGCGAGCTCGCTCCGGACGAAGACGTCGACGACGTCGATCGAGCCTGGGACGTCGGCGAGCGAGGCGTACCCGCGCCACCCGTCGACGTCCTCCCCGGCCGGGTGCACCGCGACGATGTCCTTGCCGAGCGCGTCCCGTAGGTAGCCGGCGATGCTGTACGCGACCCGCCTCCGGTTGTTCGAGAGCCCGACCACAGCCCAGCGCTGCGCGTCGACGAGGAGCGTACGAATGGTGTCCGGGTCGTTGGTCATGGCCTCGATCCTGCTCGATGCCCGCGCAACGACAAAGGCGACCCCCGTCCGGTGAGAGTCCGGACGGGGGTTGCCTCGTTGGTTGATCATGCCCCGGCGTGAGCCGAGGAGTCGTGGTCCCTACGCGACGCCGTCGCGGTAGGTGTACCACTGGTCGATCGCGCGCTCGCGCTGCCCGATCGTGAACTGGTTGTAGCAGGCGTCGTAGCTGTAGTCCATGTAGTTGTGGATCGGGTCGTTGCCGGGTGCGGGGCAGGTGTCCTGGCCCTCGGGGCAGCCGGATGTGGGCTCGCCCTGCGGCGGGGTGTCCTCGACCCGGTCGCCGGGTTCGCTGCAGCCCTCCTGGAACGTGTGGTACAGACCCACATAGTGACCGACCTCGTGGGTCAAGGTCCCACCCAGGTCGTACGGCGCGGCCGAACCACCCGGCAGACTCTGGGTCTCGACCACGACACCGTCGCGGATCTTGCTGATCGGCGGGTTGTTGTCGTAGCTCGAGGGGAAGTAGGCGTAGCCCAGCAGGCCGACGTTCAGGAGATTCGCCGTGTAGACGTTGAGCGTCTCGGCCGTGCTGCCCGGCTCGCGCAGCGCGGTCTTCATCTCGATTTCCTTGCTGTCCGGCGCGAAGCCCGGCGGGTGCGCGTTGTTGTACCAGTCGGCGTTCTTGGTGCGGTCTGCGCCGGCAAAGTTGAAGTGGAACGGGGTGCGCGCACCGGGTTCGCCGAAGCCGTGGCCGCGGAACGACTTGTTCATGTACTTGGTCTGCGCGCGCAGCATGGTCCTGGGGATGTTGCCGCCCTTGACGGTGCCGTCCTTGTGCACGACGTGGTAGTACACGTCGACGTTGATCGGGTCCCGGATGTCCTCGAGGTCGATGTCGAAGCCGAGCGCTGCCTTGCGAGCCTCGAAGTCACGCTCCATGGCGGCCGCCTCGGCGACGGTGGGACCGACCGGGTCCCTCTGCACGGTGGTCGTCGGAACGGTCTTGCTGGCGGTGGTCGGCACCACGCAGTCGATCGCGCCGGAGTCGATCGCAGCCGCTGCTGTACCTGCCCCGAGGCTGGTGGCGACCAGCGCCGCAGCGGCGCCCGTCCCGACCAGCTGGGCCACCCGCCGCAGCGCGGGTGAGCTCAGAAAGCTCATGTCACTCCTTGACTGTCGTGCTAAAACGTGCGTGCACCGCCTCGCCGGGTGCTCCGCCACGGACCCTAGCGGGTTAGCCGGACGATGCCTACCGCACCGGGACAACCTGCTTCTCGGACGCCGGCCGCCCGACGCACCGGAGCCCCGGGTGCAAGGAGCACACCCGGGGTCGGCAACGGTCGACGGGTCCGCGGCCCGCGAGCGGCCGGTCAGGCTCGGAAGGCGGCGTACTGAGCCTTCATCCGCTGCTTCTGGCCCAGCGTGCAACGGGCGGAATCATCTAGCGCCGCCAGCCCAAGTCAAGACAGGGTTCTACAGATCTCGGCAGCGCCGAACGGCAG
>JACCWP010000043.1 GCA_013697585.1 Nocardioidaceae bacterium | reverse complement strand
GGCACGTGCGCTTTGCGGGGGTGCGACCCGAAGAAGATCCTGCGCCGCAGTGCCGAGATCATCGACAGCGCCCGCCTCATGAGCGGCAAGGGCATCGACGACGCGGACCTGTCGATCAACTGGGCCGACCTGATGAAGCACAAGCACGGCTTCACCGACCCGGTCCCACAGAGCATCGAAGACGGCCTCGCCGGCAACGACGTCACCACCCTGCACGGCCAAGCGGCATTCACCGGCGCCCGCCAGATCGAGATCGACGGGGCCTCCTACGACGCCGACCGCTTCCTGATCGCCACCGGCGCCCAACCCCGCCACCTGGACTTTCCGGGCCACGAGCACCTGATCGACAGCGCCGCCTTCCTGGATCTCGACGCCCTTCCGCAGCGGATCCTGTTCGTGGGAGGCGGCTTCATCTCCTTCGAGTTCGCCCACATCGCTGCCCGCGCCGAAAGCTCGGCGGTCATCGTCGACCGCGGCGAGCGTCCGCTGAAGAGCTTCGACCCCGATCTCGTCGACCTCCTGGTCGACCGAGGCGAGCAGGTGGACGTCGCCCTGCGCCGCGCCACCAGCATCGCAGCGGTCGAACCGGGCGATCGCGGATACCGGGTCACGCTCGAACGCGAAGGAATCCGCGAGACGATCGAGACCGACCTCGTCGTCCACGGCGCCGGACGCATCGCCGACCTCGTAGACCTGCGCCTCGATGTCGCGGGGGTCGAGTGGGGCGAGCACGGGGTCGCGGTCGGTGGCCACCTGCAGAGCACCACCAACCCGGCCATCTGGGCCGCCGGGGACTCTGCGGACACCGCGGGGATGCCGCTCACACCTGTCGCGGTCTCGGAAGCCAAGGTCGCCGCCTCCAACATGATCAAGGGCACGACCACCACCCCCGACTACGCGGGCATCCCTACGGCGGTCTTCACCATCCCCGAGCTGGCCCGCGCCGGCATGCTTGAATCCGAAGCCCGCGAGGACGGGATAGATCTGGCCGTCCGCTACTCCGACACCAGCGGCTGGTACTCCAACTACCGGATCGGCGAGACCACTGCGGCCGCGAAGATCCTCATCGACCAATCGAACGACCAGATCGTCGGAGCCCACCTGCTCGGGCCCGAGTACGGCGAGCTGATCAACTCCCTCGGCCTGGCCATCAAGCTCGGCCTCACCTCTCGACAGCTGAAGTCCGCGACAGCCGCCTACCCCACGGTCGGATCCGACCTGGGCTCGATGCTCTAGTGCGGCGTGGCGTAAGTCTATTCGCTATGGGCTTCGAGACAATGGGGTATGCGAGTAGCCGCGTTGGGGTTGCGGGACGGGGATCGGGCTCGGTTGTCGTCGTGGACGCGGTCCTCAACGGTGAGAGCGGGGTCGGCGCAGCGAGCGCGGATCGTGCTGCTGGCCGCGGACGGGGTGAGCCATACCAAGATCGCTCAGCGGCTCGGGGTCTCGCGCCCCACGGTGACCGCCTGGCGGGCCCGCTACGTCGAGTCAGGCATTGCCGGGTTGGACGACCGGGCCCGTTCGGGGCGTCCGCGGTCGGTCGACCATCGCCGGATCATCTCCGAGACATTGAAGGCGCCACCGAAGAAGTTGGGAGTGACGCACTGGTCTAGCCGGTTGCTGGCCGCGCGGCTGGGGGTGGACAACTCAACCATCGCCCGAGCGTGGCGCGAGTTCGGGGTGCAGCCGTGGCGCTGTGGCACGTTCAAGTTCTCCACCGACCCCGAGCTGGTCGCCAAGGTCACCGACATCGTCGGGCTCTACCTCGCACCGCCGCACGACGCGGTGGTCTTGTGCGTGGACGAGAAGTCCCAGATCCAGGCACTGGATCGGACCCAGAAGATGTTGCCGATGCAACCAGGTCGGGTAGAGCGCGCCAGCCATGACTACGTCCGGCACGGCACCACCACACTGTTCGCCGCGTTGGAGATCGCCACCGGGAAGGTCACCGCGGCGTGTCGGCCCCGGCACCGCCACCAAGAGTTCCTGCGGTTCCTCAAACAAGTCGCCGCCGCCTACCCCGACCGTGAGCTGCACCTGGTGATGGACAACTACGCCGCGCACAAGAAGGTCGAGGTGCGCGACTGGTTGGCCCGCAAACCAAGCATCCACGTCCACTTCACCCCCACGTCGGCGTCTTGGATGAACCTGGTCGAAGTCTGGTTCGGCATCATCGAACGCCAGGCCATCCACCGCGGCAGCTTCGGGTCCGTACGGGACCTCAACGCCAAGATCCGCACCTTCATCACCGGCTGGAACGACCGCTGCCACCCATTCGTGTGGACCAAGACCGCCGACCAGATCCTCGCCAAAGCGGCTCTTCGCGGTGGATGGTGAGCGGGTGCGTGTCGTAGCGGCCTGAACGGGTGGTGGCCTCCCACGCTGATCGGTGTCTGAGTCGATCGAGCAGGAGGCCACCGGTGAGTGAGGCTACGTCGTTGTTGTACGACCTGCCTGGGTTCGTTGTCGTGTCGTGCCAGGAGGCCACGCCCGAGGAGCGGTGGGTGGTGGTGATGCAGGCCGCCGACGAGCACGCTTGCCCTCGGTGCGGGGTGCTGGTCGGGCCGAAGCCCTATGACGTGCGGGAGTCGCGGATCAAGGACCTGCCGTTGGGGCACCGGCCGCCGCAGGTGGTCTGGCGCAAGCGCCGCTACCGCTGCGGTGAGGCCAGGTGTGCGCGGCGGGTGTTCACCGAGCGGTCGGTGCAGGTGCCGCCGCGGCACCGGTTGACCGGCCGGCTACGGGAGCGGTTGGAGCGGGCCGCGTCGGGTTCGGCGCGGGCGCTTGCCGATGTGGCCGGTGAGTACGCAGTGTCGTGGTGGAGCGTGCAACGGTCCTTGGTGGTCAAGGCCGCCGCCCTGGCTGCCCGCTCCGCCTCAATGACGGCGCCGGGACCGGTGCGGATGCTCGGGTTGGACGAGACCCGGGCCCGCTCGCTGCGTTGGGCCTTCGACCAGGCGGACCAGCGGTGGCGGCTGTCGAATCCGTGGATGACCAGCTTCGTCGACCTCGACCTCGGCCGGCCGGGTTGGTTGCTGGGGTTGATGCCTGGACGGTCCGGGGCCACTGTCGAGGCCTGGCTCCGAGCCCGAGACCAGGCGTGGCGGGACGGGATCGAGGTAGTGGCGTTGGACCCATCGGCGCCGTTCGCGGCCGCGGTGCGTCGGCTGCTGCCGCAGGCCACGATCGTGGTTGATCACTGGCACCTGGTCCGGTTGGCCAACCAGATGGTGACCGAGGTCCGGCAACGCGTCGCCCGCGAGCAGCTCGGCAGGCGCGGGCGCAAGGCCGACCCGGCCTGGGCGCACCGTCGGCTGCTGCTGGCCGCCGGCGACCGGCTCTCGTCGGGTGGCCTGGACCGGCTCGAACACGTGCTGGCCCACGACGACCCGACCGACGAGATCGGTGCCGCCTGGGGCGTCAAGGAACGGCTGCGCCAGCTGCTGGCCGAGACCGACCCTGATCGGATCCGGCACAAGCTGTGGCTGTTCTACGACGCCGCAGCAGCTGCGGACATGCCCGAGACCACCCGGCTCGCCGAGACCATCCAGACCTGGTGGCCACAGGTCGCGGCGTTCCTGCGGGTGCGGGTCACCAACGCCCGCACCGAGGGCGGGAACAGAGTGATCAAGCAGATCAAGCGCGTCGGGTGTGGCTACAGGAATCAGGCCAACTACGAGCGCCGTATCATCCTGCACGTCGCCGCCAAGAACGCGGCGTGAGACCGATCAACCAAGGACGGCCTCACCC
>JACCWP010000020.1 GCA_013697585.1 Nocardioidaceae bacterium | reverse complement strand
GGTTAGACGCCCCCCACACCATCTGCGGCACTGGGTGGGGCCGAATGTGCTGAGGGCGCCGACGGCAACCCTGCGGATCGCCCATGAGTTAAGACGCGGGCGGACTGCCTTGTCTGCTTGGATCGGACAGGTCGGGGCAGCGTCGAGGACTCATCCAGTGGCGGGAGGAGAGAGCTGTGGACTCGCCCGAGCGCCCTCACGTCGTCGTATTCGTGCTGGATGACATGCGCTACGACGACATGGCATGGATGCCGCATGTTCAGGCGCTGCTGGTCGACAGGGGGGTGCTTTTCACGTCGAACTACTCGTCGCATCCGTTGTGCGCTCCGGCGCGAGCCTCGCTGCTAACGGGACAGTACCCGCACCACACCGGCGTGATCGAGAACGCCCCGCCACACAACATCGAGGCCTTCGACGACACCAGCACTCTGGGCACGTGGTTGGCTGTGGCTGGTTATGCCACGGGGTTCGTAGGAAAGTATATGAACGGGTACGAGCGGCCACCGTTCGGCGCCACATACGTCCCGCCGGGCTGGGAGGCGTGGCGGGTGCCGTATACCGATGTGTACAACTACCTGGATCAGCAGCTGAGTATCGACGGGCGGCCTACGAACAAGACCGGCATCTACTCAACCACGTTGTATGGCAACTACGCCGCTGCGTTTCTCACCGAACGACTCGAGAATCCCCGGCCGCTCTATCTACAGATCAACTTCGTGGCTCCGCACGGAGGGCCGCCGAAGGACCCGTCCGACCCGCCACAGTTGCCACGACTGGCGACCCCACACGTGCAACCAAAGTATCGGGGCACCTATACCGGACCCACCCTCCCCCAGAATCCCGCGTACAACGAATCGGTAATTGCCGACAAGCCAGCATTGGGTGATCGTCCACCGATCAGCAGCACCGTCGCCGGACACATCCGGCGATCGATGCAACAACGCCGCGATTCCTTGCTAGCGGTGGACGACCAGATCAGACGCCTCATCGACCTGATCGAGGCGCACGGACACGGCGACAACACGCTGTTTGTCTTCGTCTCCGACAACGGCTACCTACAAGGCGAGCATCGGCTCACCCACGGCAAGCGGTCGCACTATCAGCCGGCCTCCCATGTGCCGCTGGTTGTACGTGGCCCAGGCTTCCAGCCAGGGACCGCATGCCACCGCCTGACCGGTGTGCACGACGTGGCACCGACCGTTGTGGCCGCAACCGAAGCCACACCACGCCAGGGCCACCGCATCGACGGGCGCCCCCTACGTGACGTCATCGCCGCTGATGATGGCGGACGTGCCATCCTCTTGGAGATCGGTGACGGCCGAGGCGGTTACGTCATCCGCGGCGTCGTGTCCGCCGAGCAGTGGAAGTACATCGAGATAGCCGGTGGATACACAGAGCTTTACAACCTCGTCGAGGACCCTCACGAACTCGTCAATCGCGCCCGTCGTCCCGCCAACTATCCTCGTAAACGCGCCGAACTCACCGCACTGCTAGCCCAACTCACCACCAGCTGAAGAACAAGCGCTTGCCGCTGACGCTAGTCAGTGTTCTGACAGTTTGAACCGCCTGTAGGAGCCTGACCCGGTGGTCCGGACACGGGTGGTGTGGTGATCATGCCGCTGTTTCGGTGACGATGTGAAGGCTCTCGAACTCGTGTGGGGCCAGCATGCCGAGCGAGGTGTGCCTGCGGCGCGGGTTGTGCCAGGCCTCGATCCATTCGAAGATCGCGGAGGCTAGCTCCTCTTGGGTGGACCAGCGTTGGGTGTCGAGGAGCTCGTGCTGCATGGTCGACCAGAACGACTCCATCATCGTGTTACCGATGAGGCGACTCGCCCCATCGAGCCCAGTAGGCCGGCGGCCCTGAGCCGGTGGCCGAATACCCAGCTGGTGCACTGACTGCCGCGGTCGGCGTGGACGATCGCGCCGGGTTCGGGACGGCGTCGCCAGGTGGCCATCTGTAGGGCATCGACGACCAGTTCTGAGCGCATATGGTCAGCGATCGACCAGCCCACGAC
>JACCWP010000170.1 GCA_013697585.1 Nocardioidaceae bacterium | reverse complement strand
GGGCACTGCGGTCGGCCGCGCTGGCCGCCGGGTGCCCGGCGACGGACCTCGTCGCCGGGCATGTCGCCGCGATCGACGCTCTGCTGACCGACTGGCACGGGCAGCGCGGCGTCGACCTGCCGGCCCGGGTGCGGGCCACGCGCGAGGGCGACCGGCTGCGGCTGGTCGCCCGTGTGCCAGGCTGACCGGCGTGGACGACCGGCAGGTGCCCGACGACCTGACCCGGGTGCTGGTCACCGAGCCACAGATCCGGACCCGCCTCGGCGAGCTGGCCAGGGCCATCGAGCACGACTACGCCGGTCGCGACCTGCTGCTGGTCGGCGTGCTGCGTGGCGCGGTGATGGTGATGGCCGATCTGGCCCGTTGCCTCGAACGGCACCTCGAGATGGATTGGATGGCAATCTCGTCGTACGGCTCCGGGACGTCGTCGTCGGGCGTCGTGCGGATCCTCAAGGATCTTGACACCGACATCACGGGGCGACATGTGCTGGTCGTCGAGGACATCATCGACACCGGGCTGACGCTGTCCTGGCTGGTCAGCAACCTGACCTCACGCGGCCCGGCCTCGGTGGCCGTGTGCACGCTGCTGCGCAAGCCCGAGGCAGAGCGGATGTCGGTCGACGTCGCCTATGTCGGCTTCGACATCCCCGACGCATTCGTGGTCGGCTACGGCCTCGACTACGCGGAGCGCTACCGCAACCTGCGCTGCATCGGGACCCTCGCCCCGCACGTGTACTCCTGATCGGACGGTTCTGCGTTCACCGGGCCTGCCCGATGGGCCTTCGGGACTGGGAACACCACCGGGGGGCTGATCCGTTGACCTACTCGGCGGCGAGGCCGTGGCCCCGACGGGTACCGTCGTACGTTGAGCCGGTTTGTGTGCACCTGATGGCAGGAGGGACGGGGCCAGCCCCGCGACATGGATTTCAAGCGTTGGTTTCGTGGGCCGTGGTTGTGGATCGTCCTCGGCGTGGTTGCGGTGCTCGCGATCCTGCAGGTCTTGTCCAGCACTGGCGGGGCCGAGGAGACCGACACCTCCGAGGTGGTCGAGCGCATCCGGGCCGGCGACGTCGAGTCGGTGCTGTTCGTCGACGGTGACCAGGAGGTTCAGGCCACGCTGGACGACGGGTCGGAGATCCGCGCGCAGTACCAGCTCGACCAGGGCGTCCAGATCGTCAACCTGGTCCAGGACGAGGTCAATGCCGGCACGATCGAGGACTTCAACGTCGAGGCGCCGCGAGAGCCGAGCCTGCTCGGCAACATCCTCGCCACGCTGCTGCCGTTCGTACTCATCTTCTTGCTGTTCATCTTCCTCATCAACTCGTTCCAGGGCGGCGGCGGCCGTGTCATGCAGTTCGGCAAGTCCAAGGCTCGCTTGATCACCAAGGACATGCCGAAGACGACGTTCGCCGATGTGGCAGGCGCCGAGGAGGCGGTCGAGGAGCTGCACGAGATCAAGGAGTTCCTCTCGGAGCCGGCGAAGTTCCAGGCCGTGGGGGCCAAGATCCCCAAGGGTGTCCTGCTGTACGGCCAGCCGGGCACCGGCAAGACACTGCTCGCCCGCGCCGTCGCCGGCGAGGCGGCGGTGCCGTTCTATTCCATCTCCGGCTCGGACTTCGTCGAGATGTTCGTCGGTGTCGGTGCCAGCCGGGTGCGCGACCTGTTCGAGCAGGCCAAGGAGAACGCACCGGCGATCGTCTTCATCGACGAGATCGACGCCGTCGGGCGTCACCGCGGTGCCGGCCTCGGCGGCGGGCACGACGAGCGGGAGCAGACCCTCAACCAGCTGCTGGTCGAGATGGACGGCTTCGACGTACGCGGCGGTGTCATCTTGATCGCCGCCACCAACCGCCCGGACGTGCTCGACCCGGCGCTGCTGCGCCCCGGCCGCTTCGACCGGCAGATCACGGTCGACACCCCTGACGCCGCCGGCCGGCAGAAGATCCTCGAGGTGCACTCGCGCGGCAAGCCGATCGCCACCGACATCGACCTGGCAGCCGTCGCCCGGCGCACGCCCGGCTTCACCGGTGCCGACCTGGCCAACGTGCTCAACGAGGCGGCCCTGCTCACCGCGCGCAAGGACCTCAAGCTGATCGACGACTACGCGCTCGACGAGGCGATCGACCGGGTCATCGCCGGGCCGCAGAAGAAGACTCGCCTGATGAGCGAGAAGGAAAAGAAGATCACCGCCTATCACGAGGGCGGCCACGCCCTGGTGGCAGCTGCCCTTCCCGGCAGCGATCCCGTGCGCAAGATCACGATCCTGCCCCGTGGCCGCGCGCTCGGTTACACGATGGTCCTGCCCGACGAGGACAAGTACTCCACGACCCGCAGCGAGATGCTCGACCGGCTGGCTTACATGCTGGGGGGGCGGGCAGCCGAGGAACTGGTCTTCCACGACCCCACGACCGGGGCCGCAAACGACATCGAGAAGGCGACCAGCCTGGCGCGGGCGATGGTCACGCAGTACGGCATGACCCAGCGCCTGGGGGCGATCAAGTTCGGTGAGAGCAACGCAGAGCCCTTCCTGGGCAGAGATATCGGCCACACTCGCAACTACTCCGAAGAGATCGCGGCGATGGTCGACGACGAGGTCAAGACGCTCATCTCCGATGCCCACCAGGAAGCGTTCGACGTGCTCGTCGACAACCGCGACGTGCTTGACGAGCTCGTGCTGGAGCTGTTCGAGAAGGAGACGCTCGACCAGAAGCAGGTGGCCGAGGTGTTCACCAACCTGCGCCGTCGCGAGCGGCGCCCGGCCTGGACCGGTTCGCCGCTGCGGGTGCCGTCGCAGAAGCCTGCGGTCAGCCCGCCGCCGTCCACCAACGGCACCCAACCGGTCGGCGACGAAGGCGGCGTGGTGCTGGCACCGGGTGACGGTGGCGACATCCGTACCGGTGGCGGCAGTGGCGCACCTGTCGGACCCCCCGGTGGCGGTGAAGGTCTCGGCAACGGTGCGAGCACCTCCCCCGACCCAGGCAGCAACCCAGGTCCCAGTCAGGGCTGAGCATCGTGCCCTCCGTCGACCCCGTGTCGCTGCGCGAGGTCGATCCCGACCGTCCAGTGTGCGACTTCGACCACGATCGTGCCGCTGCCGCGGTGCGCGAGCTGCTGCTCGCCATGGGAGAGGACCCCGAGCGCGAGGGCCTGCTCGAGACCCCGGATCGGGTCGCTCGCGCCTGGGCCGAGATGACCGTCGGGCTCCGGCAACGTGCCGAGGACGTCCTCACCACGACGTTCGACCTGGGACACGACGAGTTCGTGCTGGTCAAGGACCTCGAGCTGTGGTCGGTGTGCGAGCACCACCTGGTGCCCTTCACCGGCAAGGCGCACGTCGGCTACATCCCCAGCGCCAGGGGCACGATCACCGGCCTGTCCAAGCTGGCCCGGCTGGTTGACGTCTATGCCCGACGGCCGCAGATGCAGGAGCGGCTCACGGCCCAGGTGGCCGACGCGCTCACCCGCACCCTCGACCCCCGCGGCGTGATCGTCGTGATCGACGCCGAGCACCTGTGCATGACCATGCGCGGTGTACGCAAGCCGGGGTCCCGTACGGTCACCAGCGCCGTCCGGGGCCAGCTGCGCGACGACCCGGCCACCCGCGCCGAGGCGATGGGCCTGATCCTGCGCTGACCTGCGGCTCGCGGAGCGCACTAGCGTGAGCGCGTGCACGACCGACCCCGCCACCTGGTGACTGGCCTGCCAACGCCCGACCGGTGCCTGGTGATGGGGGTGGTCAACGTCACACCGGACTCGTTCTCCGACGGCGGCGCCTGGTGGGAGCCGGCCGACGCCGTGGCGCACGGGCGCACGCTGGTCGCCGAGGGCGCCGACATCGTCGACGTGGGGGGCGAGTCGACCAGGCCCGGTGCACAGCGCCCACCCGAGGCCGAGGAGCTGCGCCGGGTGCTGCCGGTCGTCCGCGAGCTGGCCGCCTCCGGCGCCGTGGTGTCGATCGACACGATGCGCGCGGCGGTCGCGATGGCGGCTCTCGATGCTGGTGCCGCGATGGTCAACGACGTGTCTGGTGGGCTCGCCGACGAGCAGATGCTGCCCGTCGTCGCGGCCGCCGGCGTGCCGTACGTGGCGATGCACTGGCGGCGGCACTCGGCCGAGATGCAGTCGTACACCCACTACGACGACGTGGTCACCGACATCGTCGGAAGGCTCAGCGAGCGGGCAGATGCTGCCGAGCGCGCCGGCATCGAGGCTGGACGGATGGCGATCGACCCTGGCCTGGGCTTCGCGAAGACGGCGGCGCACAACTGGACTGTGCTGGCGCACCTCGACGCTCTGCACGCCCTCGGCCTGCCGGTGCTGCTCGGGGCCAGCCGCAAGAGCTTTCTC
>JACCWP010000281.1 GCA_013697585.1 Nocardioidaceae bacterium | reverse complement strand
CCGCTGCACGGCGAGGCCGGTGTGGCACGCGCCGTTGTGCCAGTCGTCGCCGCCGTCGTGGTGGCCGTCGCACTGGGTCGCAACCGGTTGACCTCGAGCCTGCAGCTGCTGCCCGGTCTGGTCGGTGACCCGTTCGGTCGCGGGTGGGACCTGCTCGGCCCCGCGGTCGACGGCCTTGACCCCGCCCCCCTCGGGGTCGGCGGCCTGCTCACCGCACAGGTCGCGGTCCTGGTCGTCGGGCACCTGGTCGGCGCCGTCGTCGTCGCCTGGCGGCTCGACCGCCGGGCCAGGATGCCCACCACGGTGGTGCTGGCGGTGCTGATGGCGGTCACCGTGGTCGCCGTGCCGTCGCACTGACCAGCCGGCCGGACTGCGGGCGCTCGCCGCAGGCGATGGCACCGGGGATGACGCCGGGCTGCCGCGCCGCCAGTTCGACGGCGGGTGGCGCGGTTCAGCGATAGGGGCGGGCTACGCCGTCGCCTGCCGACGGCCCGGGCTGCCAGGAGGCGATCCACGGCCCGGTGCCCTCGGACGGGTCAATGACACCCTCTTCGACGAAGGTGTAGGCACCGTCCAGCGTGCGCCTGGCGACGCGGCGGTCGAGGTCGTCGGTGTTGCGCCACAACCGGTCGAACAGCTCGTCGACGCGCACCCGCGCCTGCGCACAGAACGCGTCGGCGAGCTCGTACGCGGCCGTGCCCTCGCCGTGGCCGTCGGCTCGCAGCATCTCGGCACGCGAACAGGTGGCAGCCATCGCGAACAGCTCCGCTCCGATGTCGACGATGCGGGCCAGGAAGCTCTGTCGATGCTCGAGCCCGGCCTGCCAGCGGCTCATCCCGTAGAACGTCTGCCGGGCCAGGCGGCGCGACGAGCGTTCGACGAAGCGCAGGTGCTTGGCCAGTGACCCGAACTCCGCGTACGACGTCGGCAACGCGCCCTTGCCCGCCACCAGCTGCGGCAGCCACCGGGCATAGAACCCGCTGGCCTTGACTGCCGCGCGTGCCTTGCGGCCGAGGTCGGCGTCGGCCACCGCGAGGTCGCCGGCGGCGGCCAGGTGCGCGTCGACCGCCTCGCGGGCGACGACCAGGCGCATGATCTCGGACGAGCCCTCAAAGATCCGGTTGATCCGCAGGTCGCGCAGGATCTGCTCGGCAGGGACGGCGCGCTCGCCGCGCGCCCGCAGCGAGTCGGCGGTCTCGTAGCCGCGGCCGCCCCGGATCTGGACCAGCTCGTCGGCGATAAGCCAGGCCATCTCGCTCGACCACAGCTTGGCCAGTGCCGCTTCGATCCTGATGTCCTTGGTGCCGGCGGCGGCGAGCTCGGCGGACAGCTCGAGCACCGCCTCGAGACCGAACGTGGTGGCGGCCATGAACGACACCTTCTGCGCGACCGCGCCGTGCGCGCCGACGGGACGGCCCCACTGCACGCGGGCGGCCGACCACTCGCGGGCGATCTTGAGGCACCACTTGCCGGCGGCCGCGCACACCGCCGGGATCGAGAGCCGACCGGTGTTGAGGGTGGTGAGGGCGATCTTGAGACCCTCGCCCTCTCGGCCCAGCCGGTTGGCTGCCGGCACCCGCACCTGGTGGAAGCGGGTCACGCCGTTCTCGAGACCCCGCAGACCCATGAACGCGTTGCGGTTCTCGACGGTGATTCCGGGCGTGTCCGACTCGACAACGAACGCGGTGATCCCGCCGCGTCCACCGTCGTGCGCGGGCACCGTGGCCATCACGACGACCAGCTCTGCGACGACACCGTTGGTGGTCCAGAGCTTGACCCCGTCCAGTACGTACGTCTCGCCGGCGTCGACCGGTGTCGCAGTCGCCGCCATCCGCGCCGGGTCGGAGCCCACGTCGGGCTCGGTCAGCAGGAACGCCGTGATCGCGCCGTCCGCGCAGCGGGAGAGGAACCGCTGCTTCTGGTCCTCGGTGCCGAACATCCTCACCGGCTCCGGCACGCCGATCGACTGGTGCGCCGACACCATCGCGCCCAGGCTGGGGTGCACCGAGCTGACCAGCATGAGCGCCTTGCCGTACGCGCTCATGGTGAGCCCGAGGCCGCCGTAGGCGCGAGGCACCTTCATGCCGAACACGCCGAGCTGGGCGAGCCCCTCGAGGTAGTCATCGGGGATGCGGTCCGCACGCTCGATGGCGAAGCCGTCCAGCGTCTCGCAGTAGGCCCGCAGCCGGGTCAGGAACTCCTCGCCACGGGTCCGTTCGGCGACGTCGGCGCGCGGGTGTGGGTGGATCAGCGCAAGGTCGAAGCGGCCGAGGTAGAGCTCCTTGGCAAAGCTCGGCCTGGTCCACTCTGTCTCGCGCGCCGCCTCCGCGACCGCGCGCGCCTCCTGCTCCGTGGCATCGCGGGTGACACCGACAGTGCGGGCGTCGGCAGCGCTGTCCTCGCGTCCACGCCCGCTGGGGGCGGTCTGGTCGGTCAGGTCGGTGCTCACGTCGGGTCCCTTCGCCGGCTCACGAACGAAGTTACTTGCTGGCAGCCAGGGCATCCGGCACCGGGGCGTTCGAGCAGCCCCGACCGGCGTGGGGCTTCTCCCAGGTCGTTACCAGCCCGTGCAGCCCCCCTGGCCCAGCGCCGCAAGGCCCGCGCGGTCGCCGTCCTGCAGGGAGGCCACGTCGGGCTGCGTCTGTGGGTACATCAGCTCGTTCGGGTCGTCGACGTGGGCGAGACCGATCAGGTGGGCGAGCTCGTGCACCAGCACCCCGCGGGCGGTGTCGACGCGCCCCGCATCGAGAGCCTGGGCGAGCTGTGGCCCGTCCAGAGTCACCGAGCCGGACACGTACGCGACCGTGTCACCGCGCCGCGCGTAGCCGCTGCCGGCGTAGCCGGCGACCTCACCGTCCAGCCGCGGCGACTCCTCGGGGTCGCTCCACGCGACCAGGGACGGCGCCCAGTCGTCGCCATACTCCTCGAGCCGCAGCGGTCGGCGGTCGACCGGACGCTCCTCGGTCTCGCCGGTCAGCTCGAGGTCGAGCCCGCTGGCGGCGGCGACCTCGCTCACCGCCTCGGTGAGTAGCTCACCGGCGCCCTCGGGTGCCCCGTCGGGGTTGACGACCAGTCGTACCGAGCGGCACGAGTCGTACGTGACGGGGGTGCCGTCGCGCAGGGTGAGACCGAGCCGGTAGGTGCCGGCATCAGACTTGACCGCTGCGGGTCGCTCCAGCCCGGCACCGACGGGGCCGGTCGGTGGGAGGTCGACCGTCGCCGGCTCGCGCAGCGCGAACTGCGACGCGGGGCTGTTCACCCGCCAGGCGACGAGCAGCAGCGCGAGCACACCCAGCACGACGAGGACCGAGCGGACCCGCTCGCGGCGGACGGTCCGAGGACGGCCCGAGCCAGCCGGCCGGAGCCGGTCGGCGCGGTCGAGCTCGGCCAGCAACGCTTGCATCCGCCGCCGGCGGCGCCACGGGCCGAGCGTCAGCCCGTCGCGTACCGATCCCCGTGTCACCGCGCAAGTATGCCGAGCCGGATCAGCCTGCCGCTGATCGGCTCACAGCCAGTCGGCGAGGAGCAGGCGGGCACCGAGCACCAGCGCACCGACCGTGGCGAGCAGGAAGATGCCGACCCACGCCGTGCCCGGGAGGCCGGTCAGCCGGGCGAGCTGGTCGGCGTCCGATCCCTTGCCGCGTCGCCCCCGTCGCTGCGCCTGCAGCTCGAGCACGGGCCGCGGCGCCGCAAGCAGCAGGAACCAGGTGACGAGGTACGCGAATGCTGACTGCCACTCCGCCTGCGCCCGCCAGGAGATGGCCAGCACCGCGAAGCCACTGACCAGGACCGACCACAGTCCGAAGAAGTTGCGGATCTGCAGCAGCAGCAGCGTCAACAAGACGAGCAGCAGCCACAGCACCCCGACGGCGTGCCGGGCGCCGAGCAACCAGGCGGTCACCAGCCCGAGCAGGGCTGGACCGAGGTAGCCGGCGGCCGCGGTGAGCACCATCCCCGGACCGGTCGCCCGACCACGCGAGACGGTCACGCCCGAGGTGTCCGAGTGCAACCGGATGCCGGCGAGCTCGCGGCCGGACAGCAGTGGAGGAGGGCGGCTCATGTCGGGGGCGGCGACTAGGGTCGCTGACCGTGCTGGAGCTGCACCGAGCGGAGCGGGCGGATGCCTTGGTGGCCGGGCTCGTGGGCGTGCTGCGTGCGGGCGCGACCGACCCTTTCGCGGCCGAGGTGGTGGCGGTGCCAGCCCGTGGGGTCGAGCGCTGGCTGGCCCAGCAGCTCTCGCACCACCTCGGGGCCAGCGGCGAGGGCGACGGCGTCTGTGCCAACGTCGAGTTCCCATGGCCGTCGACGCTGGTGGCGACGACGCTGGCCGCGGCGATCGGCCTCGATCCTGCCGTCGACCCGTGGCGGCCCGAGCGCACCGTGTGGGCCGTGCTCGACGTGATCGACGCCTGCGTCGGTGAGGCCTGGCTGGCGGCACTTGGTCGGCACCTCGACGACGGGCCAGGGCGCCGGTTCGTCGTTGCCCGGCACGTCTCCCGGCTGTTCGACACCTACGCCTCGCACCGCCCCGCGATGCTGCGTGCCTGGCTCACGGGCGACGACTCCGACGGCCTCGGGAGCCCACTCCCCGGCGACCTCGGCTGGCAGCCCGAGCTGTGGCGGCGGCTGTGCGCCCGGGTGGGCACCCCCAGCCCGGCCGAGCGGCTCGTGGCCGCCTGCGCCGCCC
>JACCWP010000264.1 GCA_013697585.1 Nocardioidaceae bacterium | reverse complement strand
ACTTGCGCGCCTCGGCGGGGTCGGGCTCGAAGTTGAGCAGCCGGCGAGCGTGGTGGTCTGGGAAGGTTGTGCTCATGGTCTCTGCCTCCTAGTGGGTTGGGACCTAGGCCCCGTTCGGCGGTGATGTCGCCGGCCGGGGCCGCTTGTGTGTGTGCATCCTCACCCCGGACACCCGCGCTTGTCACGGGGCCGACGGGTGCGAATCTCCCGCGTCGCCGAAGTGGGTCCTTCCCCGGGGCACACTCGGGGCACGGGAGGTCGAGCAGGGACGCGAAACGTTGACAACTACTGAGCGGAGTAATCCCAGGTCAGCAGGCGTGTCGGGGGCATCGGTGCAGGTCACCCGGCACCGCTGAATCGTGCTTCTAATCCGTCGGTCGCAGGTTCGAATCCTGCCGGGCGCACCTTGTGATGTCTCAAGACATCGGAAGCTGCCGGACGTGCGACTCGCGACGGGTCAGGTGCGGCGGATCAGGTCGGCGCGGAGGCGGGGTGCGCAGGCGATGACGGTGAGCCCCGCGACCAACAGGGCGGCCGCCACGCTTACCCCCGCCAACCCGAGCACCGACTCCCACGGCTGCGCGTCTAGCGCGCCGCCGAGCGCGAGGTAGCCGCTGCCGGCCGACCAGCCCAGCAGTACGGCAAGCGGGAGGCCGAGGGCGAGCGGCAGTGCTGCCTCCCACCACTGCGCCGCCCGGATCACGCGCCGCGGCGTACCGACCAGCTGCAGGCTGACCATCTCCGCCCGCCGGTCAATCGAGCGGTCGACGGCCGCGATCGCGAAGCCCAGCAGGCCGATCGCAAGCACCACCGCCGCCACCGCCCACACCAGCGCGCGAAGCCCGGCGATGAACTCGTAGTCATCGGTCCAGAACGATGGGTACACCCGCGCACCGGGCGCCAGCTCCTGCGCCACAGCCCGGAGCTCGCCCTGGATCCCCGGCTCGGGCTGAACCACGACAGCCACGTCCTCATAGCGCGGCGCCAACAGCGCGGCCAGCCCAGGCGTTGAGGTCGGGATGAACGCTTGCAGATTGTCGGCCCTGATCGGGTCTGAGTCGGTGGGCACGGCGATCGTCGTGGTCGGAGCCGGCAGTCGCAGATGCTCGCCCTGCCCGTTGCGCCAGAGCACATCGGAAGACTTGTCGCCCCAGGCCGCCTCGCCAGGACCGACCCACGCAGGCGTGCTGTCGTCGCAACCGCTGACACCCGGCACTGCGACCGTCAGGTCGGCGCAGGAGCCGACGAACGCCGTCAGACACGGGCTCTGCACCCCTCTACACGGCGTGTACACCGACCAATCGATGTACGCACCGTGCGCCCCGTCCACCTCCGCCAGCCGATCGGCGGCTGCCTCGAGATGGATGCCGCGGGGCAGGTCCACCAGGTACGGCGCGTGGTCACCCTCGACCGCGAGGGCCGCGCTGACGTAGCTGTCCTGCGCCTCGAAGGCGCCGAGCACCATCCGTCCGCCTGTCACGAGGAAGAGCCCGATCAGCATGCCCGCAACGACCCGGGACACGCCGGCCGGCTGGGTCTGCAGCCGCCGACCGGCGATGCGCACCGCCGGTCGTCCCGGTAGGCGTACCAGCAGCTCGGCGATCAGCCGGGTGAGCACGGGGACGACGAGAAGTGCACCCAGCCCGCACAGCACCACAGCGGCAACGAAGACCGCAAGACGAAGGTTCGAGATGTGGCCGTCGGTTGAAGGTCGCACCCCGATGAGAAGCAACCCGACACCCAACGGCAGCAGACGCCACGGGCTCGGCATGCGTGCCGCGTCCAGCTTGGCCAGGGCGAGCATGCCGCGGCGCAGACCCCGGGTGGGCAGCAGCGCCACGGCCACCGACAGCGCCGGCAGTCCCACGACCACCGCCGCTGCTGCGAGCGGCCACGGCGTGAAGGACGTGCCCGACCAGTCGCGGCCCGCGATCTCCAGCTGCGACACCCCGGGCCGGGTGAGCCAGAAGAGCCCGAGCCCGAGGACACCCCCGACCACGGCGCCGGCGCCCGACTCGACGGCGGCCACCACGCGGGTACGAGCCGGCGTGAGACCCAGCAGCCGCAACCCCGCCAGCCGCCGGTCCCGTACCCCCGCCGACAACCGGGCCACGCTGGCC
>JACCWP010000224.1 GCA_013697585.1 Nocardioidaceae bacterium | reverse complement strand
CTCGAGGTCTACGTTGGCTACCTGCGGCGCAAGACCGAGGCGGAGGAGGAGGTGCGACTCCTGCACACCGTGCGGGGCGTCGGGTACGTGCTGCGCGAGAATGCACCGTGACACGGCCCTCCGTGACGGGGCCCAAGCCGTGGGATCGGGCGCTCCAACGGATGTCGCTGGCCACGCGGGTCACGCTGCTCACCTCGCTTGCCGTGGGCGTCACGCTGGCCGTCGCAAGCGTGGCCGTCTACATCACCGTGCGGGGCGAGCTCGAGTCGTCGCTCGACGACTCGCTGCTCCAGCGTGCCCGCACAACCGCCGAGACCACGGCGCTGGCCAGCATCGAGGACCGCGACTTTCCGAGGTGGACGCTGGCGGCCACCGACGTGCGTATCGCGGTCGTGAGCGACCAGGGTGACCTGTCCAGCTATGACGAGACCGAGGCGGTGCGACAGTACGTGGGGGGCAACGAGCTGGCAGTCGCCGCCGCCAGCAAGGAGTTCTCGCTGCGTACCGCGAGCATCGACGGGACCCGCTACCGAGTGGTTGCCGTCCCGATCAGCCCGGTCGAGGCCCTGGTGCTGGCGCAGTCGTTGGAACCGACCTACGGCACCCTCGACCAGCTGGCGTTGGTGGCGTGGCTCGTCGGGATCGCCGGTGTCGTGCTCGCCGGGTTCGCGGGCTGGGCGGTGGCCACCAACGGGTTGCGTCCCGTGCGCCGGCTGACCGAGGCAGCCGAACGTGTCGCGGCCACCGACGACCTGGCGCCGATCGTGGTGACCGGGGACGACGAGCTGGCCCGGTTGTCCGGCGCGTTCAACAAGATGCTGCGGGCACTCGGCGCCTCTCGGCTCCGGCAGTCCCAACTGGTCGCCGACGCGGGACACGAGCTGCGCACACCCCTGACCAGCCTGCGCACCAACCTCGAGCTGCTCACCCAGGCCGAGACCAGCGGCGGCCTGCCGGCCGATGCTCGCGCCGAGCTGCTGTCAGATGTCCGCGCCCAGATCGACGAGCTGAGCACCCTCGTCGGCGACCTCGTCGAGCTCGCCCGCGACGAACCGATCCAGCGCCAGGTCGAGCCCCTCGACCTGGCAGAGATGGTGGACGCGGCGGCCGGGCGGGTGCGACGCCGGGCTGCGGAAGGGGTGCAGATCGTGGTCGACGCCGAGCCCTGGCTGATGATGGGCGAGCCGGTGCTCCTGGAGCGCGCAGTCACGAACATGCTCGACAACGCCGTCAAGTGGGGTCCCACCGGCGCCCGCGTCCTCGTCGACCTGCACCGCGGCGTGCTCACCGTCCGCGACCACGGTCCCGGTATCGCGGCGCGGGACCTCCCGCACGTCTTCGACCGGTTCTATCGCTCGCCGGAGGCCCGGACGATGCCCGGCTCCGGCCTGGGCCTGTCGATCGTTCGGCGCACCGCCGAACGGCACGGCGGGCGGGCGTCAGCCGCCAACGCCCCCGACGGCGGCGCAGTGCTGACGCTCCGTCTTCCGGGCCGCCCCGGCTGAGGGTCTTTGGGCACGCACACTGACTCCTCAGCGCGGTCTCAGGCTGCCCAGGCAGCCTTTAGTGCCATGACCACGCACGAGCCGTCAAGCCACCCCGAGGACCACCTAGCGACCCACCCGCACCAGCCCGAGCATCCGCACCAGCCCGGGCACCGGCCCGACACCGGACCCGGCCGACGGCGCGGCGGGTTCGTCGCCGGCGCGGCGCTGCTAGCGGGGCTCGTGGGCGGTGTCGCCGGCGCGGCTGGTTGGTCGGCGCTCTACGACGACCAGGCGGCCAGCACAACCGCGGAGGTCTCCAGCGATGACACGCTGACGGCTCAGAACGTGTCGGCTGCGGGCGTCAAGGGCGTCCAACAGGTGGCCGCGGCAGTGCTGCCGTCGGTGGTCCAGATCAACGTGCGGACATCGCAGGGCGTGGGCAGCGGCTCCGGGGTGATCTTGTCGTCCGACGGACAGATCCTGACCAACAATCACGTGGTCGAGGACGCCGTCGGTGATCTCGCGGTGTCGTTCAACGACGGCACCAGCGCGCCGGCCGAAGTCGTCGGGACCGACCCCCTGACCGACCTGGCCGTCATCCAAGCCGATGGCATCACCGACGTGGACCCCGCCGCGCTGGGCAGCTCCGGCGACGCAGCGGTCGGCCAGGAGGTCGTCGCCGTCGGATCGCCGTTCGGGCTGGACGGCACGGTGACCAGTGGCATCGTGAGCGCACTCGACCGTCCGGTCGATGCCGGTGGCGGGTCGGTCTTCCCTGCGATCCAGACCGACGCGGCGATCAACCCGGGCAACTCCGGCGGCGCGCTGGTCGATCTCGCGGGCAACGTCGTCGGGATCAACACCGCCATCCGGACGGGCAGCTCGACTGCGAGCGAGGGCGGCTCGATCGGCCTCGGCTTCGCTATCGGCATCGACGAGGCCCGCCCGATCGTGGAGCAGCTGGTCGCGGGCGAGACCCCGACCCACGCCCGGATCGGGGTGGGCGTCACCGATGCCGTCGCCGACAGTGGTGTCGTCGCGGGTGCGCTGGTTGAGGAGGTCAACGCGGGCAGCGCCGGCGCCCAGGCCGGTCTGGAGGGCGACGACGTGATCACCGCGGTCGACGGGGTACCGGTCAGCGGCGCCGACTCGCTGGTGGCGACGATCCGCCAGTACCGTCCCGGCGACGAGGTCACGCTGGCCCTTCTGCGCGACCAGGAGCCGGAGGAGACCACGCTCACCCTCGACAGCGACGCGGGCACGCCGGCCTCGTGACCCACCCGGGAACCAGTTGTCACCCGGAGCCGCGAGGCGCCAGCGGCGACGCGGGGACACGCAAGACCTTGGCGAGCCACTCAGGCAGCCACCAGTTCCACCGCCCGAGCACGCTGACCAGCGCCGGCACCAGCAACGCCCGCACCACGGTGGCATCGATCAGGATGCCCACGCCGAGGGCGGTGCCGAGCACCTTGATGTCAGTTCCGGGGCTCGACGCCAACGCAGCGAAGGCAAAGAAGAGGATCAACGCCGCTGAGGTCACCAGCCGTCCGGTGCGGCCGAGGCCGGTCACGACCGCCTGCGACGTCCACCCGGTCGCGTCGTACTCCTCGCGCATCCGAGCCAAGATGAAGACCTCGTAGTCCATCGACAGGCCGAACAGGAACGCGAAGATCACCACCGGGATCCAGAAGGTGACTGCCCCGGTGGCTACCACGCCGAAGACGGCCTCAGATCCGTTGCCCTCCTGCCAGAAATAGACCACCGCTCCGAACACGGCCGCGAGCGAGACCAGGTTGAGCAGCACCGCCTTGAGCGGCAGCAGCAGCGACCGGAACGTCCGCACCAGCAGCAGGAACGTGACCAGAGAGATCAGCAGCAAGACGTACGGGAAGTTGTCGTAGACAGCGGCGAAGTAGTCCTCGACGCCGGTCCCGGCTCCGGTGACCAGCACCTCTCCCTCGGTGCCGGACTCGACCGCCTGCCGAACGGCGTCCACGACGGCGATGCTGGTGCTGTCGACGGTCTCGGTCACGGGGACGACGTCGACGACGCTGAGGCCATCGCCGCCACCGTCCGACACCGCGGTGTAGACACCGTCGACCTCGCTGGCCGCCCGCACCGCGTCGTCGACCTGGTCGGCGGGCACGAGCACCTCGATCGGCGTCAGCACCCCGGACCCGATGCCCCCACTGCGCAACGTCTGGACCGCCTGGGAGGCCGGGCTGTTGGTGGCCAGCGAGTCGACGCTGGCCTGTCCGAGCTTGAGGCCGAAGACGGGGGCGACGAGCAGGCCGAGCAGGACGACCGCGGCCGCTACGGCGACGAAGCGGCGCCGCACGATCGCACCCGCCCAGGCCGACCAGCCCCGAGACGCCACGCCCTCCTTGCGGATCCGCGGCCAGTCCACCCGGGGGCCGACGCCTCCGAGCAGTGCGGGCAGCAGCGTGAGCGACACCGCGACGCTGACCAGCGGGATCAGCATCCCGCCCAACCCCATGCTGCGCAGGAACGGCACGGGCAGCACGAGCAGGGCGACCAGGCTGATCGCGACGGTGCCACCGGACGCGACCACGGCGTGGCCCGCCGTGCGCATGGCGATCACCACCGCGTCGTGGTTGTCATGACCGTGCGCGCGTTCCTCGCGCCAGCGGGAGACGATGATCAGCGAGTAGTCGATGGCGACGCCCAGCCCGATCAGCGAGATGAGGAACTGCACCACGAAGCTCACGTCGGTGAGCGTGGTGAGCCCGAGGACGATCAGGAACGTGGTGAGGATGGACACCGCGGCGACGAGCAACGGGACCAGTGCCAGCAGCGAGGCGAACACGAACAGCAGCACCGCTAGAGCACCGATCGCGCCGAGCAGGGTCTCGACCAGGACGCTGGGGCCCTCAGTCTCCCCGCCTGCGGCCAGCAGGGCGTAGGACGTGAGCTGCGCGTCCAGCCCGGCAGACTCCGCCGCCTCGGCCAGTGCGGGCTCGATCGCGGTCTCGAGGCCCGGCCCGAAGCCGGCAGGAATCGGTCCCTGGACGAGCGCGAACGTCGTCCGAGCGTCGTCGGACACGAAGCGCTCGTCGCCCGTGCTCGCGAAGTCGACCACGCGCGCCTGCGGCACCTGTTCGCGAAGCCGGTCGAAGACCTGGGCAACCTCATTGCGCTGCTCCTGAACGGTGGTGTCCTCCGCAACGGTGAGCACGGGCACGAATGTGTCGAACGTGCTCACCCCGTACTCGGCGATCAGCTCCTCCTCCGCCTCGCTGCCGGGTTGCCCCGGCAGGGAGAAGTCGACGGTGAGCCGATCGGGCAGCTGACCGGCGGCGACTGCGCCGGCGCCGAACAGCAGCAGCCAGATGAGCCCGACGATGCGGCGGTGCCGGAGCACATGCTCGGTGAGTCCCTGCACCGGTCCTCCATAGGTCGGCTCACCCGAGGGCTTGGACGAGTCCAGCTGGTGGAAAGGCTTATCACGAGGAGGCGCCCACCAGCAGGTGAACGGTCCAGGCACGAGCGGGGTCAGGCCAGCAGCGCCGCGACCAGCTCGCTGACGGTGTCGTAGCCCTGCCGGCTGAGCACCGACTCGGCGTGGAACTGCACCGAGCGGTAGTGCGGACCGGCGAGCAGGTGGATGTCGCCGGTGTCGGGGTCGGTCTCTGCGGTGACGCCTGGCGGCAGCCCGCTCGCCGGAACCCGGGCGACGAACGTGTTGTAGAAGCCCACGACCTGCTCGCGACCGAGCACCCGCAGCCGGGACTGGGTGCCCTGGAACACGATGTCCTTGAAGCCGAGGTCGAGCCCGAGCACCCCGGCCAGCACCTGGTGGCCCAGACACACCGCCAGGAACGGCCGACGCCGAGCCAGCAGGTCGGCGGTCGCCACCCGCAGGGTCGCCATCTTGGGGTCGGCCAGATCCCTGGGATCGCCCGGGCCGGGTCCGACGATCACGAGGTCGTGTCCGTCCAGGCATCCCGGCTCGTAGGCGTCGTGGCGGATGACGGTCGTCGTCATGCCCAGCACGCCAAGCACGTGCCGCAGCATGTTGACGAAGTCGTCCTCACCGTCGAGCACGACCGCCGTACGTCCCTCGAGTGCCGGCACCGGCGGTGTACTCGACTGGTCGGTCAGCCAGAACGGCGCCAACCGCTGGTTGCGCAGGCCGAGCGCGATCCGTACGTCGTCGTCAGCGGCCAAGGCGGTGATCTCGGCGACGGCATCGACGGCGGGTGGGTCGACCAGCCCGAAGGCCGTCAGCACGCCGCCCGCCTTGGCGTGGGTCTCGGCCGTCTCGCGTGCCGGGTCGGAGTCACGTACCAGCGTCGCGCCGGCGGTGACACGGACCTGCCCGGCGAGGTCGACGTCGGCGGTGCGGATGAGGATCGGTGCGTCGACCGTCGGCTCGCCGTCTGCGTCCCTGCCCAGCAGCGCGAGCATCGACGCGTAATAGCCGCGACCCTGGGGCTCGTAGCGCGCGATCAGCCGGCACGCGTTCTCGACCGGACTGCCGGTGACCGTGGCGGCGAACATCGAGTCGCGCAGCACCTCGCGCGGGTCCCGGTGGGTGCGGCCCGCGAGCAGGTACTCCGTGTGCACCAGGTGGGTCATCGGCTTGAGGAACGGCCCGAGCACGAGGCCGCCCTCGGAGCAGATGTCGCACATCATCTTGAGCTCCTCGTCGACGACCATGAAGAGCTCGTAGATCTCCTTCTGGTCAGCGAGGAACCCCAGCAGCCCCTGCTTGCGGGTCGCCTGGTCGGCCAGCCCGTGCAGCCGGAACGTGCCGGAGATGGGGTTCATCCGCACCTGACCGGCATCGAGAGTCACGTGCCGCTCGGGGCTGGCGCCGATCAGCCAGCGATCTCCGGTGAAGACACAGAAGGTCCAGTACGCGCCGCGCTCGCGCTCGAGCAGCCGCCGGAACACCGAGAGCGCCTGTGGGTGGTCCCACGCCCGCGCCCGTGCCTGCCAGGTCCGGGCGAGGACCAGGTTGGCGCCGGCTCCGTTGCCGATCTCGTCCCGAACGGCCGCGGCAACCACCCGTTCGTAGCCATCGTCGGGCACGTCGAACCCGCCGCGGTCGGCGAACACCGGCAAGTCCTCTGGCAGGGCGGCGAGCGCCTCGTCGAGTGGCAGGGTGCGCTGCTCGTCGAGGGACAACGCGGTCAGCGGCGCTCCGTCGTCGACAGCGGCGAAGCCGCGCTCGCGCACCTGCCGGTACGGCACGACCAGCAGCCGGTCGAAGCGCGGCCCGCCATCTGGCGGGCCCTCCTCCAGCGGAACGTCGACGAGCCTTGCGTGGTCGGCGCGGGACCCGGCGAGCACGTGTAGCTCGTCGTCGTCGCGGAACCGTACGAGGGCGTATGCCGGCCGCGTGCGGAGCTCGTCGACGATGCTCATCGGGCAGCGTCCCCGGTCTGGGTCGAGGTCGCGAACAGCCCGGCCTGCTCGAGCACCAGGTCGACGGCCCGGCCCTCGTGGTCGGGCGGGTAGTCGTACTTGGCGAGGAGCCGCCCGACCTTGGCCCGCATCGACGCGCGGACCGACTCCTTCATCGACCAGTCGATGGTGGCGCTCGACCAGACCGCCCAGACGCAGTCCACCGCGATCTGCTTCAGCACGGCGTCACCCATCTCCAGCACGGCCCTGACGTGGCACTCGGTGGGCACTTCCCCGGCGTCGTATGCGCTTCCCCAGCGTTCTTTCGCTGGGGGAGCGCACCTTTCGCTGGGTCACCAGCGAAAAGCGCGGGCGGGCGGTTTGCCGGTCGCGCTGACACTCTGACCAGCCTGCCGTCGGCGTCGAGGAACGCGCGGAGCACCCGGTCCGGATCATGGGGGCGATCACGTCAGCTCGACGGCGTCCAGCCACCGTCTGGTCGCGCCGACGGTGACGACGCGCTGGGTCGCGCGGGTGAGCACGACGTAGAGGGTGCGCCAGCCCGCCTCCGACTCCGCCACGATCGCATCCGGGTCGACGACCACGACGGCGTCGAACTCGAGCCCCTTGGTGTCCAGCGGCTCGAGCACGCGGACGCGGCCGTCGGCCGCGACCACGTCGGCGAGCACAGACGCGATGCGCGGCCGGCGTACCACGGGAGCGACGACCGCGACGGTCCCCTCGACCGACTCGGCGACGGTGGCAAGCGCCTCCCGAACTTCCCGCTCGACGTCGTCGGCGACGACATGTCGAGGTTCGAAGCCGGTCCGCCGCACGGCGTCGGGCAGGTCGGGGTCGCGTACGGCGAGCTGGGCTACCCGGGCGGCAAGCTCGAAAGCCTCGGCACCGTTGCGATAGTTGGTCGACAGCCGGAACGCGTGCTCCTCCTTGCCGGCGAGCGCTTCGCCCCGCGCCTGGGCTGCGTCAACGGGCAACGGCCACGACGACTGCGCCGGGTCGCCGACGACGGTCCAGCTGGCGTAGCGCCCGCGACGACCCAGCATCCGCCACTGCATCGGCGAGAGGTCCTGTGCCTCGTCGATCAGCACATGGGCGTACCGGTCCTCGTCGGTGCTGGTGGTGGCCAACCGGCGCAGCTGCTGCTCGTCGCGTTCGAAACTCATCTGCTGGTGCGGGATGTCGTCTTCGTCGCGCCGGTCGGGAGGCGGGTCGCCGAGCAGGTAGCGCAGCTCGTCGATGAGCGGAACGTCTTCGATGCTCGGCCGCTCGCCACCCTGCCAGGACTCCAGCAGGGCGACCACCTCGGCGGGCTCGAGGACTCCGGCGGCGTAACGACGCAGCCGCTCGGCATCGTGCAGCCAGTCCCAGACCTGGACGGCATCGAGCGGCGGCCACCACGCGCGGGCGAAGTCACCGACCGGCCCGTCGCCGCGCATCTGGTCGGCGAACGCCTCGCGACCCCGGTCGAGGGCGCGTTCGCCGCGCACCCGGTTCCAGAGCAGGTCGAGCAGCGCCTGCTCGACCTTGCTCTGGGTGCGGTTGCGGCGCTGGCCACCCGAGAGGAGCTGACGGCGCACGGAGGCCAGGTCGCGATGGTCGAGCACCAGCACGTCGTCGCGCCAGAAGGTACGGAACTCGTCGGGCGAACCGGGCGCGCGGTCGCGCGACGCCCGCCCCAGCACCCGGCGCATCCGCTCAGAACCCTTGATCCGCGCCACGGCGGCCGGGTCGTGCCTGACCGCGTCGACGCCGTCGACCACGCCACCGAGCGGCCGCAGGGTCACGCTGGTCTCGCCGAGGCTGGGCAGCACCCGTTCGATGTAGTCCATGAACACCCCGGAGGGGCCGACCACCAGCACACCGCCGGCCTCGAAGCGCCGGCGGTCGGTGTAGAGCAGGTAGGCCGCGCGGTGCAACGCCACCACGGTCTTGCCGGTGCCGGGGCCGCCACCGATGGTGGTGACCCCCCGCCCCGGCGAGCGGATCGCCTCGTCCTGCTCCTTCTGGATGGTGGCGACGACGGAGTGCATGTACGCATCGCGGGCTCGGGACAGCTGCGCCATCAGTGCGCCGTCGCCGATGACAGCCATCCCCTCCGGCGCGGCGTCAGCGTCAAGCAGCTCGTCCTCGACGCCGGTGACTGTCCTGCCGCGGCTGCGCAGCACCCGGCGGCGGACGACCCCGGCTGGTTCCTGCGCGGTCGCGCGATAGAACACGGCGGCAGCAGGCGCCCGCCAGTCCACCAGCAGCACCTCGCGGTCTCCGTCGCGCAGGCCGATCCGGCCGATGTAGCGGGCCGAGCCCTCCGCCAGGTCGAGCCGACCGAACACCAGCCCCTCGTGGGCGGCGTCGAGGGCAGCGATCCGTCGGGCCGCCTGGAACACCATGGCGTCGCGCTCGACCAGCCCGCCCTCGTGGCCCAGCCGGGCCCGCCCGTGGCCCTCCCTGGCCAGCTCGTGAGCCGCCTTGGCGCTCGCGTCGAGCCGGTCGTACACCTCGTCCACGAAGGCCTGCTCGACGGCCCGCTCCCGCTCAGCGATCGGCTGCGTCAACCCGACTCCCACCCACAGGCCTGCGACAAGACACGAACGAAGGATTCTACGCTGCACCCGTCGTCGACCGGCAGCGCGTCGGTCTGATCCGCCGGCACCCGGAACTGGCGGGGACTCGCTGACGGTTTGTCCGATTCCCGAGCGTGTCTCCGCCAGTTCGCGGTCGCTCGCAGAAGCCAGTTCGCGGTGGCAACCGGGCTAGCCGGCGGGGCGCGTGAGGAAGGCCTGCATCGCGGCCCGGGACTCCTCGGAGGCGAACAGCCGTGCCGAAAGGGTCGCCAGCTCCTCGCCCCGCTCGTCGATGTCGGCGAGCAGGGCGGCAGTCAGCACACGCTTGGTCTCACGGAGCCCCTGCGGCGTGCCGTGCAGGAGAGCGGCGACGACATCGTCGACTGCAACGGCCACGGCATCGTCGGGCACGGTGCGGGTCACCAGGCCGATCCGCTCGGCCTCCCGCGCACCGAAACTCTCGCCGCCGAGGAAGCGCAGCGCCGCCTCGCGGGCGCCCAGCCGCGGCAGGGTGGTGAGCGAGATCGTCGCCGCGGCCAGACCGAGCCGTACCTCCGTGAAGGCAAAGGTGACCGACTCGGCCGCGACCACCACGTCGGCCGCGCCGACCAGGCCGAGGCCCCCGGCGCGTACGGCACCGTCGAGCCGGACCACCACGGGCTTGGGCAGCGCGACGATCGCGCGCTGGACCTCGACCATCCGACGGGCGGTCTGCTCCATCCCCTCGGCGAGCGCCTCCCGCATGTCGGCGCCCGAGCAGAACACAGGCCCGGACGAGCGCAGCAGCACCACGCGTACGTCGGAGTCGGCGCCGGCGGAGGCCAGCGCGTCGGTGAGCTGCCCGGTGAGCACCCGACCCAGTGCGTTGCGGTTGGCGGGACTGTCGAGAATCACGTTGGCCACCGCCCCGCTGACCTCGACATGGACCACCTCGCTGGCCTGTTCGGGCACGGATACCTCCTCTGGTCGGCGCCTGGGAACACCCGACCGTACGCGTGCGGTTGACCCCAGCCCTGGCGAATCACGTCGCAGCAGAGCTGCCCTGCCCACCCGGCCCGGATCCGGCCGGGGCTCCATGCACAGTCCGGATGGGCACACCGCCGGCGCGCTGGTGGCGCACGTAGGCCACGGGCGTGCCCATCGCGACACGCGCACCACCTGAGCGCAGTCACCAGCTGCGCGGGGCGCGCCTCAGGAACTCCCGGACGACCGGGCCGGCTGCCACGTTCCCGCCCTCGCCGTTCACCACCAGGCAGGCGAAGGCCAGGTCGCCGCGGTAGCCGATCAGCCAGCCGTGGGTACGCAGCGGCAGCTCGGTGCCGTACTCAGCCGTTCCGGTCTTGGCCGCCACCCCCGGCAGTCCGCGCAGCGAGGAGGCGGTGCCCGCGGTGACGACCAGCCGCATGATCCGGCGCAGGTCTGCGACGACCGGGGCAGGAAGCGACCCCACGGCCCGGCCACCCTGGACGGGGACCAGCGACGGGGTGCGCGCCTGTCCCGACGCCACGGTGGCAGCGACCAGCGCCATGCCCAGCGGGCTCGTCAGGACGCGGCCCTGGCCGATCATCGAGGCGGCGCGGTCGACCAGTGATTGCGCAGGCGGCACCGAGCCGGCGAACGCGGGCAGTGGCAGGTCCCACTCGGCCCCCACGCCGAACAGACCGGCCGCCTCGGTCAGCGACCGGTCGCCGAGCTCGTCCGCCCGGTCGACCACGGTCGTGTTGCACGACGCGGCGATCGCGTCAGCGAAGGTCGCACCCGCTGGCAGCGACGCGAACTCGTAGTTCTTGAACCGCTTGCCGTCGACCACGGTCGTGCTCGGACACGCGACCTGGTCGTCAGCATCCTGGCCGGACATCAGCAGCGCGGCGCTCGACACCACCTTGAACGTCGACCCGGGCGGGTACTCGCCGACCAGCCCAGTGTCATAGGACGTGATCTCAGGCCCGTTGACGTCGGCGAGCACCTCGCCGGTGCGCGCGTCGACGGCCACCAGCGACGTGGTCTTGTCCTGGCCGGCCACCGCCCGCTCGCCCGCGTGCTGCACGGGGTACGACAGCGTCGTCGACAAGGGCTCGCCCGGGTCGGCCGGCCGCCGCC
>JACCWP010000213.1 GCA_013697585.1 Nocardioidaceae bacterium | reverse complement strand
ATCCCACGCGGCCCGTCGCCACGGGACCGCCAGGCGTAAACGGTCTGCAGCGGCACGCCGAGGTAGTCGGCGACCTCGGGGAGGGTGAGTAGTCGGTCGGTCATTCCGGGACTCCGTTCTTGCTATATCCGCAGAGACAACTGCGATTGTCGGAAGTCTCTCACCCGGGTTGACAAATTGCCACTATCGACGGCACCCTTGCGATATTCGCAAGTCTAGGAGGCAGCTCATGCGGCAGGACTCGACCGGCGACCGACTTCGTCGACGACTCAGGGAGATTCGGAACCGCCGCGGTCTCAACCAGGCGGACGTGTCGGCACAGTTGGGAGCGGTCGGCGTCACGCTGCATCCGACGGCCGTCGCCAAGATCGAGAAGGGCACCCGCGCTGTCACGATCGACGAGGTCTTGGCGTTGGCCTACGTGCTCCGTGTCAGCCCGATCCACCTCCTGCTACCGACCGACGACCACGCCCAGGTAGAGGTCACTCCGACGGTCTCGGAGGCCGCCAGATGGGTCCGCGGTTGGATCGGCGGCCAGTGCGTCCTGCCGTCCCAGGTTGGCCCCGACGAGGACGCCTACAGGCGGGCAGAGGACGACTACTTCCGCGAAGCGCCGGAACGGGAGCAACGCGCCCGGCAGGTAGGGATGCACCCGCTCATGCTCTCGATCAACGGTGAGCTTGGGACGTTCGCGCGCGAAGCGGTCTTGATGTCCCAAGGGCGCGCCACCGGAGGGGGCGTCGGGGACCCAGCCCTGCTTGCCGACGCCTTGCGAGAGGGCGCGCGCAGGGTGGCGGCGTACGCGGAGCTGCTGGCGACCGAACTGGAGCACAAGGCTGCGACAGATCAGGAAGGGGACTGAGCAATGGCGAGTGTCGAGAAGCGACTCCGCGACGGCAAAGTGACTTGGCAGGCACGCTGGCGGGACCCGGACGGGCGCCAGCGCAAGCGGACGTTCGCCAAGCGGTCCGACGCCGAGCGGTTCATGACCGGCGTACAGCACTCAGTGCACGCCGGCTCGTACGTCGACCTGGCCCGCTCGCGGGTGACCGTGGGGGAGTGGGCCGAGCGGTGGCTTGCCGGCCAGGTACAGCTCAAGCCGTCCACGAGGGCCAGGTACGAGATCCTGCTGCGCCGCCAGGTGCTGCCCACCTGGGAGCGGGTGCCGCTAGCGAAGGTCGGCCATGCCGACGTCGCGGCGTGGGTGGCATCCCTGGCGGCGACCGGGCTGGCCGCGGCGACCGTCCGGCAGGCGCACCGGGTCCTGTCGCTCGTGCTGACCCTGGCGGTGCGAGACGGGCGCATCCCGAGGAACCCCGCCGACGGGGTGCCGTTGCCGCGCGCTCGTCGAGGCGAGCGGCGCTTCCTCACGCACGGACAGGTCGTGGCGCTCGCGGCCGCCGCTGGGCCGTACCGACTGGCCGTGCTCACCCTCGCCTACTGCGGTCTGCGCTACGGCGAGCTGGCCGCGCTTCGGGTGTCCCGCGTCGACCTGATGCGGCGCCGGCTGGACGTCGCCGAGTCGGTCACCGAGATCGGCGGGCGCCCGTCGTACGGGACACCGAAGACACACCAGCAACGCTCGGTGCCGGTGCCCCGCTCGCTCGTGGACGACCTGGCCGTGCACGTCGCCGGGAAGGCGCCGAGCGACCTCTTGTTCACCAGCCCTGACGGCGGGCTCTTGCGGCTCACGAACTTCCGGCGGCGGTGCTTCGACCGGGCGGCGCGCGAGGTCGGGCTCGACGGGCTGACGCCGCACGAGCTGAGGCACACCGCGGCGTCGCTGGCGGTGAGCGCCGGGGCGAACGTCAAGGGCGTGCAGCGGTTGCTCGGGCACGCGAGCGCGGCCATGACGTTGGACGTCTACGCGGGCCTGTTCGACGACGACCTGGACGCGGTGGCGGAACGGCTCGACGCGGCGGTGTCGTCGGCTCTTGTGCCCCGAGTGTGCCCCGGCGCGCCCGTCGTCACGCTGGCCGAGCAGCGCGCGGCGGGCTGACCTGCGGAAACACGGGTGCGCCCGGCAGGATTCGAACCTGCGACCGACGGATTAGAAGTCCGTTGCTCTGTCCAGCTGAGCTACGGGCGCGCGCGTGGGCAACCACGATATCGACGCGGGGGATGGTGACCGACCCGACCGTAGGCTGACGCCCATGACCTGGTCACCTCCCGGCGCGCCCGGTGGCTGGCCGGTGCTGGCGCAAGGCCTGCCCCCGCCGAAGTTTGACCGCGGCCGGGGTCGCAACCTTCTCATCATCGCCGTTGCCGCGGTGGCAGTGCTCGGTGTGGCGCTGGTCATCGGCGTCGTCGCCTTCGTGACGGAGAGCGCGGAGGGGAGCGCCCTCACCCTGGTGCTGGCCGCGGTTCCAATGCCGATCCTGGTGGGGGCGTACCTGTGGCTCGACCGGTACGAACCGGAGCCGATGCGCTTCCTCGTGAGCGCACTGGTCTGGGGGGCGGTCGTGTCCGTCCTCATCGCCGGCTTCTTGGAGTTCGCGGCCGGCGCGTGGCTGGACGCATCCACCGAGGTCCTCGCCGTCGGGGTCGCACCGGGGGTCGAGGAAGGGGCCAAGGGCCTGTTCCTGTTGCTGATCCTGGTGCGCCGCCGCGCAGTCGTCGGGGGCATCCTCGACGGGATCATCTACGCGGGCCTGGTCGGGGTGGGCTTCGCCTTCACCGAGAACGTCCTCTACTACGCCGGCGCGTACGGAGGCTCGCTCGACCCCGCACTGCAGGGCGCCCCGGGGGCGACCGGGGTCTTTATCGTGCGCGGGCTGTTCAGCCCGTTTGCCCATCCGCTGTTCACCTCGGCCACCGGGATCGGCATCGCGCTCGGTGTGGTTGCGACGCGACGCTGGGTGCGCTGGGCCGCCCCGGTATTCGGGTTCGCCGTAGCGGTCGGATTGCACACCGCATGGAACGGCACCGCCATGCTCGCCGACGACGACGAGCTTCCCAAGGAGTTCCTGCTGACTTACCTGCTGGCGATGCTCCCGCTGCTCGGTGCCGGCATCGCGTTGGCTGGCTGGGCCCGAGCCCGCGAAGGGCGGGTGCTGTCCCGGTCGCTCGCCGACGCCGCCCGCCGCGGCTGGCTGCACCCCGCCGAGATCCATTGGCTGGTCCGGCTTGGCGACCGCGGGGCGGCGCGTCGTTTCGCTGAGCAGGTCGCCGGCTCACAGGCCGCAATCGCGCTGCGCGCCTACCAGGAGGCAGCGACCCAGATGGCGTTCATGCACGACCGGGTGCTGCGAGGCACTGCACCACCCGACGGGGTGCACCAGGTGCTGGCGCATCTGCGACGGATGCGCAGCTGGCGCCCGTTCGTCGTGCTGCCGCCGATCACCTGGTCGTCGTCGGCTGGCGATGAGCAGACGGGGTGCGCGACGCCGGCTGAGCCTGTGACCTCCGACTAGGGTGCGACCAGCAGGTCAGTTGACAACCCGGGGTGGCAGAGTCGGAGGAGGACTGCGCGGTGGCTGAGTCCCGTGCTTTTGCCGACCTGATGAGCGCCCTGATCCTGTTGCGACAGGGCCTCGAGGACGTGTCGTTCCCGCTGTCCACCGACGGTGCTGACGAGGCGCGCACGGTCCGCCGCGTCCTGATCGACCAGCTCGACGACTACGTGCTCCCGCGGCTGCTGCAGATCGACGCGCCCCTGCTCGCGGTGGTGGGTGGTTCTACGGGCGCGGGCAAGTCGACGCTGGTCAACTCGCTGGTTGGCAGATCAGTCTCCCCGACCGGGGTGCTGCGTCCCACCACCAGGTCACCTCTGCTGGTGCACCATCCCGACGACGCGTACTGGTTCGAGGCTGACCGCATCCTCCCCGACCTGCCACGCAGCGGTGACGAGGCGGCATCCGACGGGGCGGGGCTGCGGCTGGTCGCGTCGGACGGGGTTCCGCAAGGCGTGGCGCTGCTCGATGCCCCTGACGTGGACTCTGTAGACCGCGCCAACCGCCACCTCGCCGCC
>JACCWP010000202.1 GCA_013697585.1 Nocardioidaceae bacterium | reverse complement strand
GCGGTGGCCACAGCCGCGGCGCTCGGGGTGACCGAGCCCTACAGCGCGGGTCTCGGCGGAGGCGGCTACTTCGTCCACTACGACGCCGAGACCGGCGACGTCGACGTGCTCGACGGCCGCGAGACCGCACCAGAGTCGATGCCGCGAGATGCATTCATCAACCCCGAGACGGGGGACCCGTACCGGTTCTTCCCCGAGCTGGTCACCAGCGGCGTGTCGGTGGGCGTCCCCGGCACCCCGCGTACGTGGACCAGGGCCCTGAAGGCCTTCGGCTCGCTCAGCCTGGATCGGGCGCTGGCGCCGGCCGCTCGGCTGGCCGAGCGTGGTTTCGTCGTCGACGAGACGTTCAACCTGCAGACCGAGGAGAACGCCGAGCGGTTCGCCGCGATCCGTCCCACCAGGCGGCTCTTCCTGCCGGGCGGCGAGCCGCCCGCGGTCGGCTCGGTGTTCCGCAACCCTGAGCTGGCGCGCACCTACCGGTTGCTGGGCAACCGGGGCGTGCGGGAGCTCTATACCGGCCGGCTGGGCGAGCAGATCTCGCTGACTGCGCTGGATCCCCCCACCACCAAGAACACCGACCTGCCGGTGCCGCCCGGGTACCTGCAGCGGTCCGACCTGCGCGACTACCGGGTGATCCGGCGCGAGCCGACCCGGGTGCGCTACCACGGCCTCGACGTCTACGGCATGCCGCCGTCCAGCTCGGGTGGTTCCACCGTCGGCGAGGCGCTCGGTGTGCTGCGCAATCTCGACGTCTCCGCGGCCGACGAGGTCCAGTCGCTGCACAGCTATCTCGAGGCGTCCGCGGTGGCCTTCGCCGACCGCTTCGCCTACGTGGGTGACCCCGCGTACGTCGACGTGCCGCTCGACGAGCTGCTGTCCCGCGGCTTCGCCCGCGAGCGGGCGTGCACGGTCGACCCCGACGAGGCGGCCGACAAGCCGGTGGCCGCAGGCGATCCCGACGGCGACTACACCGACTGTGAGCCGGGGCGTCAGGCCGCGGCTTCGGCCGACCACGAGGGGCTGTCGACCACGCACCTGACGGTCGCCGACCGGTTCGGGGACGTGGTCTCCTACACGTTGACCATCGAGCAGACCGGTGGTTCTGGCATCGTCGTGCCACGGCGAGGCTTTCTGCTCAACAACGAGCTGACCGACTTCTCCCTCGAGTACCTGCGTGGCGACCCCAACCGGATCCAAGGTGGCAAGCGTCCGCGCAGCTCGATGTCTCCGACGATCGTGCTCAAGGACGACCGACCCTGGCTGGCGCTGGGATCGCCCGGCGGATCGACGATCATCACGACGGTGCTCCAGGTGCTGCTCAACCGTGTCGACCTCGGCATGAACCTCGCCGAGGCTGTTGCGGCGCCGCGAGCGAGCCAGCGCAACACCCCCGACGTGACCGCTGAGCAGTCGTTCATCGACGCGTACGGTCCGCAGCTGCGCCGGTACGGCCACACCTTCGTGCCGCCCGGTGAGCCCGGCACGAGCGCAGCCGAGATCGGAGCCGTCGCGGCGATCAAGCTGTTGCCCGGCGGAAGGTTCCTGGCCGCGGCCGAGCCCGAGCGCCGTGGCGGCGGCGACGCGGGTGTCGTGGCGCCCACCGAGCAGCGGTGACCACCCGGCTCTGCATCCTCGACGTCAACGAGACGCTGTCCGACCTGACCGGTCTGGTGCCACGACTGGTCGATGTCGGCCTCGTCGCCGCAGACCTCGCGCCGTGGTTCGCGGGGGTGCTGCGGGACGGGTTTGCACTGACCCTGATCGGCCGCCGCCCGGTGTTTCGAGAGGTGGCGGCCGCCGGGCTGCGGTCGCGCCTCGGCGACGGCTCCGACGACGCGGTGCGCCACGTCCTCGAAGGGTTCGCCGGGCTGTCGCTGCACCCGGACGTCGCACCGGGCCTGCGGGCGCTGTCCGACGCGGGTCACCAGCTGGTGCCGCTCACCAACGGCGCGACGGCGACGTCGGAGCAGATGTTCGCCGAGGCCGACCTGCTCGGGTTGTTCTCGCACCGGCTCAGCGTCGAGGACGTCGGCCCGTGGAAGCCGCACCCCGCCCCCTACGCCTACGCGACGCGCACCGCAGGGGTCGTGCCGGCCGAGTCGCTGCTGGTGGCCGTGCACCCGTGGGAC
>JACCWP010000178.1 GCA_013697585.1 Nocardioidaceae bacterium | reverse complement strand
AGAGCCGGCGAGGGGGCTCGAACCCCTAACCTCCTGTTTACAAGACAGGTGCGCTTCCAGTTGCGCCACGCCGGCCGGTTGTGCCGGGAACCAGCACCGACAAGCGAGCCTACGGTCACGAGCCAGTCTCGACGCGATCAAGGCTCGGTCCCAGCCTGACGGGGCGGAACCAACGACCAGGCGGTCACCCGCCGAGCAGGCGGGCTGACGATCTCACCGGCTGGCCAGCGCGGAACTGGCGGAAGAACGTCCGCTCCCTCAGCGTGTCGTGCACGTGTCTCCGCCAGTTCCGGGCTGGGGCGGCGAGGCAGACTGGCGACGTGGCCCTGCGCATCCTCGCCGCCCAGCCCTCGCCCCAGCTGCTCACGCTGCCGTGGCGGTTGCCGCTCGAGCGGTGGCCCGACGACTGCCAGGTACCGCTCGCACGAGGGATCTCCCGACACGTGGTGCGCTTCGTCCGCGTGGACCACCAGGTCTATGCCGCCAAGGAGACCCGGGAGGCGTGGGCTTGGCGCGAGTACGGGACGCTACGCAACCTGCGTCGCCTCGGCCTGCCGACGGTCGAGCCGGTCGGCGTGGTCACCGGCCGACAGACCGAGACGGGAGCGCAGCTCGAACCGTGCCTGCTGACCCGACACCTCGCGCACTCGCTCCCCTACCGCGCGTTGTTCAGCCAGCGCTTGCAGCCAGACACGGTCACGCGGGTCGTGGACGCGCTCGTGGTCCTGCTCGTGCGGCTGCATGTCGCAGGCTTCTGGTGGGGTGACTGCTCGCTGTCCAACACGTTGTTCCGGCGCAGCGCGGGCGAGTTCGCCGCCTACCTGGTCGACGCCGAGACCGGCGAGCTGCACGAGCAGCTGACGGCGGGGCAGCGCGCGCACGACCTCGACCTGGTGACGACGAACGTGTTTGGCGAGCTGCTCGACCTGCAGGCCGGCAAGCTGCTCGACGAGCACCTCGACCCTGCCGAGATGGTGACCCGGGTGCAGGAGCGGTACGACGTCTTGTGGGAGGCGCTGACCGGCGCCGAGGAGTTCAACACCGAGCAGATGTGGCGGATCGAGCAGCGCGTGCAGCAGCTCAACTCGCTCGGCTTCGACGTCGAGGAGCTCGACATCGTCACCGACTTCGACGGCGCGACGGTGCGCATCCAACCCGCCGTCGTCGAGGCCGGCCACCACGCCCGGCGGCTGCAGGGTCTCACCGGGCTCGACGTCGAGGAGCTGCAAGCCCGCAGGTTGCTCAACGACCTGGACGCGTTCACCGTCGCCGCCGACTTGCAGGGCGAGGACCCCACCATCGTCGCCCACCGCTGGCTGACCGAGGTCTACGAGCCGTTGTGGGCAATGGTCCCGGCCACGCTGCGCAACCGGTTGGAGCCTGCTGAGCTGTTCCATGAGGTGCTGGAGCACCGCTGGTACTTGTCCGAGCGGGGCGGCCAGGAGGTGGACCTGTTCGACGCGGCGGCTGCCTACATAGACGACATGCTCCCGGCCCGCTCGCAAACCCTCTCCGGGGTGCAACCGACCGCCGGCAGCGAGCTGGAGCCGGCGCTCGGCACCGACGACGACCTGGTGGAGCGGGTCGACCGGTGAGCGGTGCGCTGCTTCCCCCTCGTTGGCGGGGTCACGAGCCAGGCGCAAACCGGAGCACGTCGTAACGCACCTCGTCATCGACGGAGTCCTCGTCGATGTCCACCGACACGCGCAGCGGCACCCCCGACGACGGGTCATAGCTGGCAGTCACGCGATCGGCCTGGGCGTAGGCCCGTTGGGCGACGGCGAGCAGGGTGTCCACGGTCAGCGGGCTCTGGCTGCCCTGCGCGTGGACGACGACGCCGTGACGCACGACGACGGCGACCGTTCCGCGATCCGGGCAGTCGCAGCGCACCACGTAGCGCAGCGCGTACGAGGAGATGCCGACGTCCTGCCATCGCTGCCAGGCCCGAGCGAACGCCGCCGGCTCCGGGTCCGGCTCGGGGGGCACGGGGGCGGTGGGTCCGGGTGGGACCGAGGTTTGACCCGACGACGGTGCCGGCACCGACGGCTTGTCGCCGGCAGCCGCCCCCTGAGTTTCGGCGGATGCGCACCCCGCGAGCAGCGCGGTGACTGCAACGACAGCCGTGACGGCGCCAATCTCACCGGGACGGGACCCGGGCTGGGAGGGGGGCCCCGGCCCCGACCGATGTCGTGAGGTTGCGGGCGGTTGTCGACCACCCCGATGCACGAGTTCGCGTCGTGGAGGACTCCCGTCGACGCGGCTCACCGCGCGGCCGAGTCGTCGTCGACGATGAGCACGCGGCCGCGCTCGTCGCCGATGACGGCTCCGCTGGGGTCGGAGATGTCGATGTAGAAGTACTCGTCACCCTCGTCGAGGTTGTCCGGACGCAGCAGCACGTTGACCACCGTTCCGCTCTCGCCAGGCGCGACGTGCAGAACGCCGCCGGCGCGGCGGAAGTCGAAGGGACCGACCGCGGTGGCATTGACGGTGGTGTAGGTGAAAGAGACGGCCTTGTCGGTGAGCCCGTCGAGCGTCACCGGGATGCTGAGCAACCGGACCGACCCCGAGGCACCCTCCACGACCCGGAGGTCGCTGACGTCGAGCGCCCGCGTCGGTTCGTCGTCGACGATCAGGCCGCGTGCACTCGAAGCCGTGAACATCATGTTGACCCCCTCTGCGATCGCGAGCAGGAGAGTCTCGTCAGGTTCGTCGACGTTGTCGTCGTCGATCCGCACGTCGAGGGGTGCGGCGACCTCGCCGGGTGCAAGCACCAGTCGCGCCGACCGATCCCCATAGTCCAGGCCCGGGGTCGCGGGCGATGCTGGCAGGACGGTGCCGTCGGCAACGGTCGCCAGCCGGGCGGTCACGGGTCGCTCACTGGGGGCAGACAGGCGCACCACGAAACGAGCCCTGTCGGCAGACTCGTCCGCCTCCGCCGGGTCCACGACGAGTCGGGGTGCAGCATCGTCGTCATCGATCACGGCCTCGGCGCGAGGTCGTGCCAGCACTCGCCGGGAGCCGCCGGACACCACCAGTCGCACCGTCTCGTGCGCCTCGTCGCGCGGGTCGTCCGCGGTATACACGGCTACGGTCGCACGGGGGGTCTGGCCAGTGAGGGTGAGCTCCCCGGCAACCGCGTCGTAGTCGGCGGCTGCGGTCGCGCCCCTTCCGTCGCGCGTGGCCACGCTCAGCCGCAGAGGCACCCGCGGCCTCGGCGACGCCTCGACCTCGAACCGGGCCGTGCCGCCCTCGGCAACGGATACGTCGGCCACGGTGACCACGGGCACGGTGGGCGGGGCCACACTGAGCACCACGTCGCCACGCCGACCATGCGCACCGTCGACCGCGACGAGGTAGCTCCGGCCCGCCCGGGCCCGGAATGTGGCCAGGCTGGTGCGCCCCGGGCCGCTGTCGTCGTCGGCCACGACCAGCCGCGATCCAGCGCTGGCAACTGCGTAGACCCCGAGCACGGTATCGAAGGCGCTGCCAGCCGTCTGAGCGACAAGTAGCCCCGTCCGTTCGGGGTCCACGCGGTACCAGACGGAGTGACCGTCTGCCCCTGGGACGGCCGGCTCGCCAATCGCGGTGGCCCCGAGTGTGGTGCCCTTCGCCGTCCCGGGAACCTGCATGCTGGCAGCAGCAGCGGGTCGGTCGTTGGTCGGACGTCGCACCGCGTAGTGCAGGGTCACCGGGCCTTGCAACAGACCGTTCGTGCCCGTGGACCGGTCGACGGCCAACAGCACCGGGGCGCCGGCGGCCACTGCGAACCGCAACCGGGCCTGGTCGCCTGCTGCCGGCGTCACCGCCGAGTCGAGGGGCCGCAGGTCATCGACGGCGGGGTCACCATCGAGCGGCTCGTACGCAGCGACCCGCGCGTCTCCCCGCAACACGATGTGGCCGACACCGTCCACGGTCGGCCGCCACCGGTACCAGCGGCTCGCGGCCGCGGGTGCTCCGGTGTGGGCCGGCTCTCCCGGCTCGGCCGTCCCCCGCACGGAAAGCGCCGTCCGGCCCGAGACGCCGCTCAGGACCGTGGCGGTGCTGAGCGCGTCGTTGGCGGGAGTCACGAGCCGCAGGCCAAGGACCGCATCGCTCTCCACCGGCGCTCCACCACCGTCCAGAGTCGAGGGCGCCACCGCCAGCCGGTACGGCACGCCCGGCTCGGCGATGAAGCACCTCTCCAGGCCACACGCTCGTCGCCGCACCGGCACGAGCTCGGCGAGCCGGGCCCCGGTGTAGACGCCGACAGCCTGCGGCTGCCCACGGGTGTCGCGGGCTTGAACGACCACCGTCCCGGCAGCTGGTGCGACCCATCGGAACCAGACCGAGCCGCCGGTGGGTGCCCCTGCAGAGTGAACCGGCTCGCCGGGCTCCCTGTCGGCGGCAAACGTCGTGGTGCTGACCGTGGTTGACCGGCCGGTCAGCAGGCTGGCGTCGGCGAAGTCGTCGTTCGGTGGAGAAAACAGCGCGAAGGCGACGCTCACCGGGCCGGTGAGCGGATCGGGACCGGGACCGGCCACCGCGTCCACTGCGATGTGGTATGACGTACCAGCCACGACCGGGTACCGCAGCGGTGGGCCTCCTTCGGCGGATTGCACGGTCCCCGCAATCGGCTCCAGAGCGTCCACCGTCTTGCCCGTGTAGGCGGCTGTGGCGACCAGTCCGCCGCTCCCGTCCACGCGAAACGACGCCGTGCCGTCGGCAGGAGCGACCCAGAACAGCCACACCGAGGCACCCGCCCCCAGACCGGCGTGGGCCGGCTCCCCGGGTTCTGCCGTCGCGCCCTCGGTCGTGCCCGTCCACGTGCCCGACAACCCGGTCAGCTCCACCGCCGCGGCGAAGTCGTCCCCGGCTGGCGAGCCCTCGGCCGCGGCGGGCGCGACCGCCACGAGCAGGAGGCTGCCAAGCGCGGCGACCAGCAAGTGCATCGTCCGCGAGCTGTAGCCAGCCATCATGTGGATCACCTCCGAGGAGCCCCGGTGCGGAGCGGGAGGGGGCTGTCGAGGACAGCCCCCTCCCTGGTTGGTCGCGGGACGGCCTGCCCGCTAGAACCCGCCCTGCGCGATCCGGCTACCCCAGACGGCCTGCGAGTTGACCTTCTCGCTGACGAGGTAGACCCGCCTCAGGCCAGTCGAGTCGTCATCCACCACTGCCGAGTAGTCACCCCAGCGTTCGGTGGTGTCGCTGCTGCCGTTGTAGAAGGTCGGGCTGGTGAACACCGTCGTGCCCGGCTCGTTGGTGGTGTTCGCCGCGTCTGTCGGCAGCCGGCCCGAGAACCGCATCTGCGCGTTCACCCCCGCTGGCGGATCGGTCGCCGTCCAGCCGACGTACATCGTCCCGTCCGGCTGGGCGTACAAGCTCGGGTTGAAGTCGTGCGAGCTGCCGCTGCGGAAGAAGATGTCGCTTTGCGTGATCGAGTTCGTCGACGTGTTGACCTGGTACCACTTCGGGGCAGCGAACCCGCCCAGGGCGAGCGTGTGCACGTTCCACAGCGAGTTGCCGTACTGCGTGCTGCGGTTCTGGAACCGGTTGTCGACGGTGTCCAGCTTGTCCGTGGTGCCGGGCTGTGGCGCGTCGGGGGGGACGGCGTAGGCCGGCACCGCGATGTTGGCCTGCTTGACCAGCGTCGTCCCAGTGCGCCCGCAGTTGTTCGCACGGTAGAGCGAGAGCGAGGCAGTCTGGTTCGGCGCCGCCAGCAAGAAGGCGTTGGCGTTGTTGTCCTGAACCTGCGGCGGGGCAAGCGTGGCGTCCAACCCGCTGAACACCGGCGAGGAGACCCCGAGACCGTTGTACATGCCCGCCTTGGAGAAGCAGAACATCTCGGCCCCGGCGAAGCCGCCGGAGTTGGGGAAGATGTTCGCGGTGAAGATCAGCGAATCCTGGTCGGCACCGAGCTGCCCGTAGTCCCAGAAGACCTCACCGGCTCCGCTGCCACCGCGGTCGATGTTGTAGATCCAGTACGCGCCGTTGGCGTTCTTGCCCTTGGACACGGCGATGAACACACGCTGCACGGTGGCCGACTCGGGGAACGCCTCCGCCATGACCACCCAACGGTCCCAGGTGGTGTCATAGATGACCCGCGGGTCGAAGATCGTCGTGGTGGTGTAACCGAAGAACGACGCCAGGGTCTTGGTGGAGGCAATGGTGGGCGTAGCGGGGCCGACGTTGTAGACCCGGATCGCCGAGTTGACGATCGCGACGTACTGGTTCAACGCACCAGCAGGGTCGCCGTGCGCGCCGTCGTTGTCGGGGGGCCGCAGCCCGCCGGACTCGCTCTGGTTCAGGCCCTCGAACTGCCGGATCGGAGTGGGTGGCGCGAGCGGTGCTGCCGTCGGTCGCGATGGTTTTTGGACCGTCGGTGCGCTGTTGGCCGCCGCCTTGGCGGCGCGGTATGACGCAGCGCCCATCGTCGGTCGGAACGGTACGGTCGCGGCCGGACGAGCGGCGGCCGCCGCCCCACCGTCGGGCGCCCGGCGCAGGACCGGGTCGGAGGCGCGGATCCGCCCCGAGGGCGCGACCGCGCCGAGAGGCTGGCCGGTTGCGGGCGTCACGACGGATGGGCGCCCCCCGGCTACCTCGGCCGACTCGGCTGCCCCCGACGTGAGCACAGCCGTCGTCGACACGACGGCGAGGGCGAGCCCGCCCAGCAGCAGGCGATGGACGGTGGTGTCTCGGTCGTGTGAACTCATCGTGCCTCCCGGCAGAGCACGCAGACGGTCTTTCCACCCGCGTCGCGGCGAGCCTGGCAGGGACCGGCCAGCGGGGACGACAGGGAAACCCTGGGTTCAACCCTGGGATTCAACCCTGGGATTTGACTCCGGGTGGGCGCCGGGTCAGAGCCTGGGGTCGCCCGCCGCCGCCCTGTGTCGGGAGCCACGGCCCACGATCGGTGGGGTCGGCGAACACGTCGGGAAGCTGGACCCGGGAGCGGATCCCGAGCTTGGTGTAGGCGTGGCTCAGGTGCATCTCCACGGTCTTGAGGCTCACGAACAGCGTCTGGGCGATGTCGCGGTTGGCAAGTCCGTCCCTGGCCAGCGCGACCACCCGCTGCTCGCTGGGAGTCAGCCCCTGCCTGCCCTCTGCGGTCCTGGACCACTGCTCACTGCCACCGGCGGCCAGCAGCTCGCCGCGGACCCGCTCGGCCAGCGTCGGCGCCCCGCAGGCGGTGGCGAGCCCGAACGCGCGGTGCAGGGGCTGAACGGCGTCGTGCTTCTCGCCGCCGAGCCGACGCAACGCCGTCCCGAGATCTGCGAGAGTCCGCGCCAGCTCGAGCCGGGCGGGGGAGTCCTCGAGCACGTCGGCCGCCTCCTCGAGCCGGGCCAGCCCGGCTCGTCCCGGGTGGACCACGCCGGCCACCCGCAGGGCCATGCCGAGAGCGCGGGCCGCGCCGAACGCGCGGGTGAGCTCGACCTCCTCGTCGGCGAGCCGGCGCGCCTCGGCCGGCCGCCCGATGGCGGCCAGCGCCAGGGCGGAGCGGGAACGCCACGGGCACATCGCGGGATTTCCGGTGCCGCGGTCTTGCTCGCGGGCGGCAAGCTCGCGCAGGTCGTCCAGCGCCACAGTGCCAGCGTCTTGGGCCAGCCTCAGGCCGGCACGACTGTCCAGCAGGAAGTCGAAACCGATTCCCTCGGGCAGCCGGCCGAGGAAGCCGTCGTCGGCGAGGCGGCGGTCGGCGTCGTCGACCCGGCCCTGCTCCACCAGCGCACTGACGAGAAACGCCAGCACAACCGGTTGCCAACCGTCCCACCGATGCAGGCGCACCAGCTGGTAGGCCCGCTCGGCGCAGTCCTCGGCCTCGGCCAGCGCCCCCCGCCGCAGCGCTGCGTGCGACGACCAGCCCAACGCCAGCGCGTGCGGCATGGCCGCGCCCTCCCGGGCAGCCAGCTCCAGCTCGCTGCCCAAGATCTGCTCGACGCGGGAGAAGCGGTCAGCCACAAGCAGCACGTACAGCGCCTGGACGTTTTGGACCGCAGCGGCAGCAGCGGTACTACCGTGTCGCGGCCAGAGACCTGTCGAGCCCGCCAGCGCCCGCTCGGCCAGCGCTGCGGACGCGTCGGCTGTCTGCCCTGACGTGGCCGCGACGTACGCGGCGTCTGCGAGCAGCAGCCGCCCACCCGCCGAGCGGTCACCGGCGCTGACCGGCGCCGAGAAGCGCAGCGGACCACGGACCGCCTCTTGGCCGGTCGAGACGTCCATCCTGGCGATGACGGCGCGCTGCCCCTCCAGCTCCAGGCCGACCTCGTGGTCGGTGTCGTCCAGTGCGGCGATCGTCTGGTCAAGGAGCCCGACCGCCTCGACGACCCTGCCGGCGGCCGACAGAGCGGCCGCGCACTCGACGACGATTGGCACCCGAGTTCGTGGCGATCCGGCCCGACCCAGTGCCTCACGCAGGTGGCCGACTGCGTGCGGGCTGCCCAGGTGAGCCTCGACCGTGCCGAGCGCGGTGAGCGTCTCGGTCCGGATTGCCTCCGGGAGGGGTTCGGCGAGTGCCCGGTCAAGGAACCGGGCCGCTGCACGGGGCGCGCCGCGGGCGACCGCATGCTCAGCTGCGGCGCGCAGCCGCTGGGCGACCCACTCCTCGCCGCGGGGCTCAACCGACAGCAGGTGCACGGCGGCGTCCTCACGAAGGGGGTTGAGGTCGTCGAGGTAGCGCGCGGCGCGCTCGTGGCCGATCTCTCGCTCGGCCGACGGCATGCCAGCGTAGATCGCGTTGCCGACGATTGGATGGACGAATCGCAGCGGGCGCGCCGACTCGACGATGCCGGCGGCGGCGAGCCGGTCGGCGGCGCGGGCGGCTTCAGTCATGGTCGCGTCGACGAGTGCGGCCGCGAGCCGCAGGTCGGCCTGCCCACCCAGCACGGCCACCGTACGCGCAAGCCGCCGGTCGGTCTCCGGCAGCCGGTCCAACCGGACCTGGACCGCCATGGCAACGGTCTGCGGCGTTGTCTTCTCGACGAGCAGCGCCGACCGCGCATCGGTGCCAACCCCGCGTCTCGAGAGCTCGGCGAGCAGCTCGCCCAGCAGGAACGGATTCCCTCCCGTGGCGTGGTGGCAAGCCCCGATGAACTCCGGGGCAGGCGGCGTCGTGAACGCCGTCGCGACCAGCGCGCCCACCGCCCCCAGGCTCAGCGGGCGCGGCGACAGCACCTCGGCGACCGGGTCGGTGACGAGCTGGCCGAGCAGGTCGTCAATCTCACCCGTGCGCAACGAGACGACGACGGCGACGGGCAGGTCGGCCAGCCGAGGCGCGAGGTAGGCCAGGTAGCGCAGCGACGCAGGGTCACCCCACTGGGCGTCGTCGATGGTGAGTAGCAACGGTCGTCGCTCGGCCAGGTTGGAGCAAAGCCAGTAGAGCCCGTGCAGCGAGGCGGCCGTCGCGGCTCCCGGTGATTTTGGCAGGTCGTCTGGCACCGCCGGGTCGATGATCGGTGCCGCGAGCGCGGCAGCGCCTGAGAGCAGACGACGGCGCTCCTCGTCACCGGCGGCGGCGACCGTGGTCTCGAACAGCTGGCGAACGATGCCGAATGGGTTGTCCAGCTCGAACGGGGTACCTCGTGCTGCCAGGGCGAGCAATGCAGCGTCGGCGGCGGCATCGCGGACGGCCCGCAGCAGCCGCGTCTTGCCCATCCCGGCATCGGCTCGGACGACCACCAGACGCCCCTGGCCCCGGCGGGCGTCTGCCACCGCTGCCGTCAAACGCTCGAGCTCGTCACCACGTTCCAACACGTGGCGTTGGTCCATCCCGCTCACGGGCAACTCCAGGAGCAAAAGAGATTCAGACCCCCACAGCGCTGGCTGACCCTAGCGCGAGGCACACGGGTCGGGCGGCATTTTCAAGACTTCATGCCCGGGCTGGGTGGTCGCTGGTCAGCGGTGCTCGGCGAGCAAGTGGCGAGCGATCACCAGGCGCTGCACCTGATTGGTGCCTTCGAAGATCTGGGTCACCTTGGCCTCGCGCATGAAGCGCTCGGCGGGATAGTCGCGTGTGTAGCCGTAGCCACCGAGCACCTGCACGGCGTCGGTCGTGACCCGCATCGCGCCGTCGGTCGCCACCAGCTTGGCGATCGACGCCTGCCGGCTGAACGGGCGACTCGCATCGCGCAGCCGGGCGGCGTGCAGATACGTCGCGCGCGACGACTCGACCGTCGCCGCCATGTCGGCAAGCAGGAACTGCATTCCCTGGAAGTCAGCGATCGGCTTGCCGAACTGCTCTCGCCCCACCGCGTACGCGGCCGCAACATCGAGCGCCGCCTGCGCCAGCCCGGTTGCGCACGCGGCGATGCCGAGTCGACCGGAGTCCAACGCAGCAAGGGCAACGCGCATCCCGGCGCCCTCCTCGCCTATCCGGTTGGCGGCCGGCACGCGCGCTCGGTCCAGTAGCACCTGCGTCGTCGTGGACCCTGTCATCCCCATCTTGGTCTCGGGTGCGCCGAAGCCGAGTCCCTCGGTGTCCGCCGCGACGTGGAAGGCCGAGACTCCCTTGCCGCGGTCGGGCGACGTGCGGGCGAAGACGAGATAGAAGTCGGCTTCGCCGCCGTGGCTGATCCACGCCTTGGTGCCGGTGAGCAGGTAGTCGTCGCCCTCGCGCACCGCCTTGGTGCTCATCGCCGCGATGTCGGAGCCCGCCTGCGGCTCCGACAGGCAGTAGGCCCCCAGCTGGGAGCCGCCGAGCATGTCGGGCAGCAGCCGCTTCTGCTGCTCGTCGGCGCCAAAGCTCACCAGCGCCCAGCTGGCCAGCGAGTGCACCGACACGCCGACGCCGACACTCATCCACGCCGCGGCGATCTCCTCCAGCACCTGCAGATACACCTCGTAGGGCTGGTCGCCACCGCCGTACTCCTCGGGGTAGGGCAGCGCCAGCAGACCCGCCTCGCCGAGCAGGCTGAAGACGTCGCGGGGAAACGAGCTCGCCGCCTCGTCGTCGGCCGCGCGCGGGGCGAGCCGCTCGGCGGCGATCTCGCGGGTCAGCGCGAGCAGGTCGCGTGCCTCGTCGGTGGGCAGCAGTCGCTCCACGACCATGTCAGCTCCAGGGCGTCCGGGGGCGCTCGCGACGCTCCCCGTCGATGGTCACGTCGACGTGCTCGTCGAAGAGGCAGATCATGTCGGCAACCTCGGCGGCGTCACTGAGCGGGTGCGGGTAGCTCCACGCCACGTCCGTTCTCGCCCCGTCCCGCTCGATGGACCAGTACCTCGCCTCGCCCTCGTACGCGCACACCGACCGGGTGCCGCTCGGGCCCAGCAGGTCGAGGCGCACGCCGTCGGGCGGCAGGTAGCTGCGTACCGGCAGGTGCATCTCGAAGAGCATCCGCGGCCGCGCCGAATCCGCCACGACCGTGGTCGGAATGCGTGCTGGGCAAGGTCGACTGCCATGAGTCGAGGATCTACGCCGGCTGCGGGGCCGGTCAACGGCCTGCTCTGCCGAACGCGCGCCCCCCGCTCCTCTCTGGCGACGGGCCTCGACTTCGAGCGAGCCGCGCACGATCATGCGGCGATGACCCTCACCGTCACCACCAGCGTGCCGATCGCCGACGCCGCCGCCGAGGTCGGCCTCACCGCGCACACGCTGCGCTACTACGAGCGCGACGGCTTGATGCTCCGACCCGTCGACCGGTCACCGTCGGGGCACCGGC
>JACCWP010000150.1 GCA_013697585.1 Nocardioidaceae bacterium | reverse complement strand
GTCGCGCACCAGGTCCCACTCCTGGGCGGCGACCCCCTCGTCGTCGTAGCCGACCGTGGAGAGCCCGTACGGGGTGGTCCGGTCACCGGTGACGTGCATGAGCGGCGAGCCGTACCGCAGCGAGCCGAGCTGGTCCAGGGTGGCGAACGACGTGCCGGCGTAGGCGGCCTCGTAGCCCAGCGCGCGGTCGAGCTCGGTGGCGTGCCCGACCGACTCGTGGATGGTCAGCCACAGGTTCGACGGATCGACGACGAGGTCATAGCGGCCGGCGTCGACGGACGGGGCGGCAAGCTTGGCCGCCAGGTGCTCTGGCATGGCCGCCAGCTCCGCCTCCCAGTCCCAACCCCGCCCGGCGTCGACGAGGTACTCCCAGCCACGGCCCACCGGTGGTGCGAGGGTGCGCATCGAGTCGATGACGCCGCGCCGCTCGTCGGCGCCGTGCACGGTCAGCTCCGGCGCGAGCCTGACCCGTTGCTGGGTGGTCGACGACCCGGCCAGGTCGGCGTAGAACTTGTTCTCCACGACCTCCGCGTACGCCACGTCCACGTGCCGGACGGCAGGGGCAGCGAGCAGGTCGCGGCTCCATCGGGCGAGCAGGTCGACCTTGAGCTGCGCCGGGATGGTTCCGGGGTCGATGTCGTAGGCCGACACCCACACCGCGTCGGCGTGCACCGGCTCGTCGGCCAGCTCCACCAGCTCGGCTGCCAGCGGCTTCGACACCTGCGCGACCCGGACCGCCTGCTCGGCCGTGCGCACCGCGGAGTCGGTGGACAGCTGGGTGGTGGCCGCGAAACCCCAGGTGCCGTCGAGGACGACGCGTACGGCCAGGCCCAGTGTCTGGCCGTCGTGGCTGCCCTCGACCTGCGCGTCGCGCAGCCGCAGCACGTGGGCAGCCAGCCGCTCGATCCGAACGTCGGCGTGCTCCACCCCGAAGTCGCGGCAGCGCTGCAGGGCGGAGTCGGCGAGTCGGTGGAGCGGCAGCGCCAGGAAGTCGGGTCGGAGGCGATCGGCGGCCGCGGACATGCGCCGAGCCTACGTAGGCGGTCGGCTGATCGGCGCTGCGCCCTGTCCCGAGGCCGCCGGAGGCCTGGCCCTCCGGCAGGGGAGCTAGCTGGCGAACGCCTGCTGCGCGAAGCCGATGAGCGGGCGGTGCGGGGCGACGACGCGGCCGTCCGGGAGCAGCTCACCGGTGTCGTCGAAGAGGACCACGCCGTTGCACAGCAGGCTCCACCCCTGCTCGGGGTGACCCGCGACGGTGTGAGCCGCCTCGTGGTTCAGCGCGTCCGCGTTCGGACATGCGGGCTGGTGCCGGCAGCTTCCGAGACCGTGCAACGGCGCGGTGCCGACCGCGATGCCTGGGGACGTGGTGTACCTCATGTGTTCAGTGTGCTCCTGGTCGCCTGGGGTGCCGTCTCGAGTGGCGCGGGTCTGGCCGGGTGTCGCCCGATCGGCGCCGTGTGGACGAGCCACGATCAGCCGCTCAGACGAGGTCGACGGCTTCGACCGGGTCGGAGGTCGGCTGACCCGTCGGCGAGCCACCGGCTTGCTCCACGGTGACCGCGACGGTCGCCGCGTCATCGAGGGCGTCGACCAGCTCGGTACCCGACTCGGCCGCGGTGGGCATCACGCCGATCGACCGGGGAGCGCCCTTGGGCCCGATGGCCCACAGCTCATAGCTCTCCGCGTCGGTGATCCGGGGCAGGTCCGTGACCGTCACGACGGCCTGATCGAGCGACGCGGAGGACACGACATGGACGGGCGCGTCGTCGGTGGCCGGGCTCTCGACCCGGTCGGGTGCGTCCATGATCGCCGCGACCTGCTGCTGTTCGCCCTCGAGCTGGTCACCCCGGTTGCGCTCGCCGACGTACAGCGCGCCAACTGTCACCACGGCCACGGCCGCGGCCGCGACCAGCGCGGTCGAGGAGTAGCGCCGCCAGCGCGACAGCGGGACGACGGTGACGACGGGGCGCTGCTGCGGGGTGCGTGCGGCGGCTGCCAGCACCTGCTCCCGCAGTCGCGGCGGGGGCTCCGCGGCGACTGCGTCGGCCAGGCGCGCGGTCGTAGCCCGGAACTCTGCGAGCTCGCCGGCACAGGTCGGGCAGCTGTCCAGGTGGTGCTCGAAGGCGGCCCGCTGACGGCTGCCCAGCGCGTCCAGTGCGAACGCGCCGACGAGGGTGTGCAGCTCGGCGCTCATGGCGTGACTCCCAGGCAGTCGCGCAGCCGGATCAGTCCGTCGCGCATGCGGGTCTTGATGGTGGCGGGGTTGGTGGCCAACAAGGTGGCGACCTCGGCGTAGGTGTGTCCGCCGTAGTAGGCAAGCGTCACGGACTCGCGCTGGAGGTCGGTCAGCGAGCCGAGGCAGCGCCGCACCTGCTGGTGCTCCATCCGCACGGTGACCTCCTCCTCGACAACGTCCACGGCACGGCCTCCGCCCGTCCAGTCGTAGCGTGCCTCCCGGTTGGTGCTGGCCTGGTCGTGCCGGACGGCATCGACCGCCCGTCGGTGCGTCATCGTGAGGATCCAGCTCTTGGCTGAGCCGCGGTTGCGGTCGAACCGGCTCGCGGTGCGCCAGACCTGAAGCAGCACCTCCTGCGCAACCTCCTCGGCTCGGGCCGGGTCACGGACGACGCGACGGGCCAGGCCGAACACCGATGCCGCGGTGCGGTCATAGAGGCTCGCGAAGGCGCGTTCGTCGCCCCGAGACACCCCGACCAGCAGCTCGTCGAGTGAGCGCTCGGGCTGGTCGCGCTCGTCGCCGGTGAGCCGGACGGGACCGCTTTCCACACGACGTCCTCTCCCTCTGACCTGCACCGAAGGTGCAGGTGATCACTGTCTCGCTGCGCCAGCACGCCTGTCACAACTGATTTCGGCGCTGGCTGCGACGAGGATGGGTGCTGACCAGTATCAGGCAGGCCGGCCAGCGGCCCTCAGGGCTGGGACACGACGGATCCCGTACGGCCCTTGGTGACGGTGACCCGCGCGGGTACCCGCTCGCGCAGCAGGGGGACGTGCGACACCAGCCCGACGACGCGACCTCCGGCGCGCAGCCCGTCGAGCACGTCCATCACCTCGTCGAGGCTGTCGGGGTCGAGCGAGCCAAAGCCTTCGTCGACGAACAGCGTCTGCATCTCGGCGCCGCCAGCCTCGTGAGCGACGACGTCGGACAGACCGAGCGCGAGGGCGAGCGATGCCTGGAAGGTCTCGCCGCCCGACAAGGTGCGGGGATCGCGGCTCCGGCCGGTCCACCCGTCGTGCACCAGCAGCCCGAGGCCGCCACGACGATCGCGGGCCGCGCGGGCCGCGGTGTGCTCGAGGGCGTAGCGGCCGGCAGTCATGGGCCCAAGTCGTTCGTTGGCGGCAGCCACGACCTGCTCGAGCCGAGCCGCAAGCACGTAGGCAGACAGTGACATGTGCAGGTGGTTGTCCCGGGACTTGCCCTCGGCGAGCGAAGCCATCGCGGTGGCGACCTCATGGCGGCGGCGAACCGGCTCGCCGCCGGCCAGCAGCGTCGTGAGCTCGGTGCGGCGCTGTCGCAGCCGGCAGTCGGCTTGCTGCGCGGACGCGGCCGCAGCGAGCGCGGC
>JACCWP010000109.1 GCA_013697585.1 Nocardioidaceae bacterium | reverse complement strand
TGGACGTGGCCGACGTCGCCGGTGATCTCCCGGCCCAGGGCCAGCAGGGCGTCCAGCCGGTCGTCGCCGGTCGGCTTGCCGTGTCGGATGGCCAGCGTGTCGTCCTCGGACAGCCCGGCGCGGGTGCCGGCCACGGTGTGCGCGGATTGGCAGTACGCGCACTTGTCGACGGCGCCGACGGCCAGCGCGACCGCCTCGCGCGTGCGGCCGTCGTACGTGCCGTGCTCGGTGATCGCACGGCCCATCGCTCGGTAGGTCGCCAGCACGACGGGCGAGTGAGCCATCTCGCCGTGGATGTTCAAGACCTTGCCCATCTTCTCTTCCATGGCCTTGAGGTCGTCTTGGGCTTCGGCGGGAGCGTCGTCGACGCCGTGCACGGGAACGCGGGGCATGGATGTCCTCCAGGGATGTTGACTGTTGTTCCCGTGGACAACCCGGCCGGAAGGTCCACCATTCCTGCCGCTCGGCATGGACTGACCGGTGCCGGTCCGGTCAGGAGCGGACCGAGCGGTGGGCCGAACGCGTCTGCCGCATGCCGGCGCGCAGGTCGCCGCGCTGGTCTCGACGGCCCCACACCCGCCGGATCACGAACCCCGCAGGAGGGACACCGGCCCGGTCACGTCGTAGGACCCGGTCACCCGGGTACCGCCGTCCTCGGGGTCCGAAGCGGTGGCGCCACTCGCCGGTCCCCGCGCGCTTCGCCGAGCGGGAGAACGCGAAAGTCGCGGCCCGGGGCTACCCACGTTGCCACGGGCCGGTTCGTCCACCGGCCGGACCCGTGGCTCTCCGTCCAGCCGGTCGCATGACTCGACGTCCGGGCTGAACTCCGGCCACCGGTTCCCGCGGTGACGATCTGACAAGCCGGCGGCGCGCGTCGACCCACCGGCTCCGACCGCGGACCGCGGCCGCACAGACGGCGGCCGTGACGCGCCCCTCCAGCCGGCGCCGCACGTCGTCCAAGGCGGCGTTCCAGGCGCCGTCCGCGTACGTCGGGTACGCGTGGATGGTCCCCGCGAGGTCCCGGGTGCGCAGTCCCTGCTTGACTGCGAGGGCCAGCTCGGCCAGTGACTCACCGGCCCGGGGACCGACGATGCTGGCGCCGACGAGCCGGCCGCGGACGTCCGTCACGAGGCGGGTGAAGCCGGTCGTCTGCCCCTCGGTGACGGCGCGGTCCACGTCAGCGTGCCACTGGGTGAAAGTCCGTAGCAGGTCGTCGCGGGCGGGAGTCGGCACGCCGACTGCGGCAACCTCCGGGTCGGTGTAGGTCACCCTCGGGACGACTGCGGTGTCGACTCGGCGCCTCAGCCCCAGCACCGCGTTGGAGGCGGCGATGCTGGCGTGCACTCCGGCCACGTGGGTGAACTGTGGGTGCCCCGTCAGGTCACCGGCGGCCCACACCCGGGGGTGGGTGGTGCGCAGCCGCCGGTCGACCAGCACGAATCCGTGCCGGTCAAGCTGAACGCCCGCGTTCTCCAGCGCCAGGTCCGCGGTGCCCGGCCGGCGGCCGGTGGTCACCAGCAGCGCATCGTGCTCGATCTCCCGCCCGGACTCAGTCCAGACGGCGCCGGCGGTGGGCGTGCCCGTCACCGCCGTGACGGTCGTGGAGGTATAGACCTCGACGCCGTCACATCTCAGCGCTGCGACAACCACGCCCGATGCGTCAGGGTCCTCCTCGGGCAGCAGCCGGGATGCCTTCTCCACCACGGTGACCCGGCTGCCGAGCCGAGCGAAGGCCTGCCCGAGCTCGCAGCCAATGGAGCCTCCGCCCAGGACCGTGAGCCGGCCCGGGAGGTGCTCGAGGTCCCACACCGTGTCAGTGGTCAGCGGCTCCGCCTCGCGCAGGCCGGGGACCGCCGGCACGGCGGGTGAGGAGCCGGTGGCCAGCAGCACCTGGCGGGCACCGACCCGGCGACCGTCCACCAACACGTCCCCGTCCGGCGCGAGCCGGCCATTGCCGACGAGTACCTCGACCCCGCGGGCAGCCAGTGACGCGGGCGAGTCGTGCGGCTCGATGGTGGCGATCGCGCGCCGGACGTGCGCCATGACCGCGGGAAAGTCGACCTTCACCCCGTCGCAGGTGACGCCGAGTCGACCCGAACGGGTCCCCAGCGCGACCCGTGCGGCCACGGCCAACAGGGCCTTGCTCGGTACGCAACCGGTCCACAGGCAGTCTCCGCCGATCCGGTCGCGCTCGATCAGCACCACCCGCGCCCCCAGCCCTGCAGCCGTCCGCGCACCGACGATGCCGGCGGTGCCGCCCCCGACGACGGCCAGATCCCAGCTGGGAGAAGCCGGCGCAGGCGGCATCACAACGCGTCCGCGACGAGAGAGTCCACGGTTGCCCGCAGGCGTGCGACGGCGCGAGGATCCGGCGCCCGGAACTCGGTCCAGCCGCCGAGGAGCCGGCTCAGCAGCCGGTGCTCCTCGACCACGGCCGTACAGCGTTCGCACCGAGCCAGGTGCTCCTCGAGCCGGCGGAGCTCCGCCGGCGCCAGCCGGGCCACGGGGTCGGCATCCAGGTAGCGCTGGATGCGACGCGCAGACCAGTGGCAGCGCAGCATCTGTCGGATCGTGGCGATCATCGGTCACTCCTCGTGGCGGGCCGTACGCGCAGGGCGGTGCGCACCCGGTTCCGGGCGCGGTGCAGGCGTGACATCACGGTGCCCACCGGGATGCCGAGTGCTTGCGCGGTATCGGCGTAGCTGAGCTGGTCGACGTCGACCAGCAGCAGGACGGCTCGAAAGCGCGGATCGAGGGCGTCGACAGCCCGACGCAGGCCCGCGTCCAGCTCTGCATGGAGCGCGGCGTCGTCGGCCGGTGTCGGTGGCCGCGCACCGAAGGCGGGTCGGTGGCCGCCGACGACCTCCCAGTCCGCCACCAGGTCGGGGCGCTTGCGGCGGTGCATGTTCGAGTTGGTGTTGCGCAGGATCGTCAGCAGCCAGGCGCGGGGGTGCCGTCCGTCGAACTTGTCCGTCGCCCGGTAGGCGCGGATGAGCGTTTCCTGGACTAGGTCCTCGGCGTCGACTCCCGATCCCGTCAACGTCCGGGCGACGCGGAGCAGCACCTCGATCTCGGGCTCGACGAACCGGCGGAAGCGCTCCGCTCGCGCATGCTGCTGCGGGTCGGTCGAGTCCTGCACCCTGGAGCAACCCTCCGGTCGGCACGGCTTCTTCCCATACAGTTCCGATCGTGACCCATGAAGGCTGCTGCGGCGATGGCCAGTGAGGTTCGTGGGCGCATACACGGCAGTTGCCCGCTGGTACGACCTGGTTTCCTTGGAACGACCCGTCTACCGGTCGGGACGGGTCTGGGCAATCGAGGCCATGCGGCTGTCGCCTGGGGACCGGGTCCTGGACGTCGGGTGCGGCACCGGCCTGAACCTCGCTCCGATCCAGGCCCGGATCGGACCGGGCGGCGTCGTCGTGGGAGTGGACAGCAGCGCCGACATGGTGGCCCAAGCCCGTCGCCGGACCGAGCGCAACGGCTGGTCGAACGTCTGCCTCGTCACCGCCGACGCCACCACCGTCCCCGCGTCAGACCTGCCGCGGTCCTCGGGCCAACCGTTCGACGCCGCGCTCGCCACGTACGCGTTGTCCCTGATGCCGCAGTGGCGGTCGGCCTGGTCCCTCATGTGCGAGTCCGTGCGCCCAGGGGGCCGGCTCGCGGTCGTCGACCTCGGGCTGCCGACCGGATTAGGTGCTCCCACACGCCCGCTCGCGCGCCTGGCCTGCGCGCTCGGCCGGTCGCGACCGGAGCGAGCCCCGTGGCGCGTCGTCGAGCAGGGGCTGGGCGACGTGCACCGGCAGGACCTGTGGGCAGGTCACGTACTGGTCCGCGTCGGAACCCTGCGGGGGGAATGATGTCGTGGTTGCGCCGGGTTCTCCGGTCGACCTGACGGAGGGGATGGGCATGCTGAGCCGGTGGCGACGACGGTTGGAGCAGGCCACCCGGCCGGTCCACGACGAGACCCGGATGGCCTTGGCCGAGCGGTGGCGTGCCCTTCCGCAACGACTACAGACACCTGAGCAGTTGCTCGGCCGCTTCGCTGTCGGGTGCGAGGGAACCCAGGGCGTCTTTCCGCGCTGCAACCTGACCTGCTCGCCCTGCTACCACTCCGCCGACGCGAACAAGGTCCGGGTCGACGGCGCACACACGCGCCAGCAGGTCGACGACCAGATGGGCCTGCTTCGCGCGCGGCGCGGCCCGCGTGCTCACGCGCAGCTGATCGGTGGCGAGGTCAGCCTGCTCGCACCCGAGGACCACGCGGCCGCCCTTGAGTCGATGCGCCGCCACGGCCGGGAGCCGATGTCGATGACGCACGGCGACTTCGACTCCAACTACCTGCACCGGCTGGCGCTCCACCCGGACGGCAGCCGCCGCTTCGGCCGGTTGTCGTTCGCCGGGCACTTCGACTCGCTGATGCGGGGTCGGCGGGGGCTGCCCAGGCCGCGCAGCGAGTCCGAGCTGAACCCCTTCCGCCGCAGGTTCGCTGAGATGTTCCGCGAGCTGGCCGGGGAGCACGGCGTGGACTACTTCCTGGCGCACAACATGACGGTGACACCGCACAACATCGGCCAGGTCGCGGCGGTGGTCCACGACGTTGTTCCCATGGGCTACTCGATGCTGTCGTTCCAGCCGGCGGCGTATGTCGGTGACGGGCGCCGCTGGAGCCAAGATTTCCGGGAGGTGACCATCAACGACCTGTGGGAGCAGATCGAGAAGGGGATGGGCCACCCCCTGCCCTGGCAGGACCTGGCCTTCGGAGACCCCCGCTGCAACCGGACCTCGTGGGGCTTGCTCGTCGGGGACCGGTGGATCCCCATCCTCGAGGCGGGTTCGACGTCTGACCGACGAGCCCGGGATCGGGTGCTGAACCACTACGGTGGCGTCGACTTCGGGTGGACGCCGCGCCCGGCTCTCCTGGTCAAGCTCGGCCGTGTCCTCGCCCGGCACCCCACCGACATGGTCTGCGCGGTGGGCTGGGTGGCCCGTGCCGTGCGGCGGGCCGGAGGTGTGCGACGAGTCCTCACCAGCCTGACGCGGCGACGGTTGCGACCGCTGAGCTTCGTGGTGCACGCGTTCATGGACGCAGACGATGTCGCGCCGGCCTGGGAGCTCATGCGCGCCGGGGTCACAGCGAAGGAGCCTCGCGTCCTGGCGGCGCAGGAGCGACTCGCCGCCTGCACCTACTCCATGGCCCACCCGGAAACCGGCGAGCTGGTTCCCGCCTGCGTACAGCACAGCGTTCTCGATCCGACCCAGAACCGGGGGCTTCGTCAGTTGCTGCCACTGAACGTGCTCACCCGATCTCCCTCGTGAGGTGGAGCACGACGCCGTACTGCCCGCCAACAACCCGCCGATGGGAGGCGTGAAGCAGGGACGTCTCGGGCGCGTAGGCTCGGGCGGTGTCCACCTCGGTCCTCCTCGGGCTGCTGGCAATGCCCGCCGTCGCCTTCGCCCTGAGGCTGACCACAACCCTGCCGAGTCGGCGCGCACGCACCATGCCTGGCCTGGACCTAGTGCTCCTCGTTCTCGGCGTTATAGGGCTCGTCTTCCATTGCACCGCGATGTTCTTCCCGGATCAGACGGCCCTGGTCCCGGGGTCGGGTCCCGCCGCTGCCGCGGTGAACAACCTCGGGACTGCGAGCGTTGTGCTCTTCGTGGCGCCGAGCGTCCTCGTGGCGGCTGCCCTCCGACAGGTGTGGCCGCCCGCACTCGTCCTCCTGGTGGGGACTCTCGCGGCAGTAGGGATCACGATGTACAACGGGTCGCCCCTCGAGCTTCACCTGGGGACGATCGCCGCCGCGGTACTGGTCATGTCGTCGGTCGCTGCTGGTCTGCTGCGGCTCGGCCCACAACCTCTGCCTTCTCCGACGCCGCACTAGCGGCGCACGCGGTTGCCGGCGAACGTCGTACCGGTGGCGTGCTGGTGACGACCACGTCCGGGCAGCAGGTCCACGGCGGGCGGCTGCTCGTCACAACCGGGCGTACCCCGGTGACAGACGACCTCGGCCTGACCGCCCCATCCGATGTGGTGAGCCACCGAGCTTGCGGCATGGCCAGCGGACTTGTGGCCGCCAGGAAGGCGGCCTGGTGGCGAATGGACCGAGGTCAACAAGCACGTTGATCTGCCCTCAGGTGGGCTTCGTGGCGATATAGGTTGCGCCGCCGGCGCGGAGGCCAGCGAAGGCCGCGACCAGGAGAAGCACCCCGCCGGTGTAGTACACGCTCCGGATGCCGTAGGTGTCGGCGAGCACGCCGCCGAGCAGCAGACTGGCGAGCCGCA
>JACCWP010000149.1 GCA_013697585.1 Nocardioidaceae bacterium | reverse complement strand
GGCGTCCTCGAGCGCCTCCCCGCCAGGCTCGGCGGGCTGCTCAGGCCGACCCCGCTGCTCGGGCTGGTCCGGCTCCTCGGGCCGCGGCGGCGCCGGCCCGGTGGCGAACGGATCGGTCACTTGCGGTCGTCCTCGTCGACGATCTCGGCGTCGACCACGTCACCTTGACCGCCGCCCTCGGTCTCCGGGTCGGCGCCGTCGGTCGGCCGAGCCGACTCCGACCCGTCACCCTGCTGGGCGTACATGGCCGCGCCCATCTTCTGGCTCGACTCCCCCAGCTTGGCGACCGCCGCGCTGACCGCATCGGTGTCGTCGGCCTCGAGCGCCTTCTTGAGCGTCTCCACGTCGACGCGCACCTCGGACGCCACGTCTTCGCCGACCTTGTCAGCGTTCTCCTCGAGAAACTTCTCGGTCGTATAGACCAGCGACTCCGCCTGGTTGCGCGTCTCGACCTGCTCGCGGCGTTGCCGGTCCTCGTCGGCGTACTGCTCTGCCTCGCGGACCATCCGGTCGATGTCGTCCTTGCTCAGCGCCGAACCACCGGTGATCGTCATCGACTGCTCCTTGCCCGTGCCGCGATCCTTGGCGGACACGTGCACGATGCCGTTGGCGTCGATGTCGAAGGTGACCTCGATCTGAGGGACGTTGCGCGGCGCGGGGGGCAGGCCGGTGAGCTCGAAGTTGCCCAGCGGCTGGTTCTGGCCCCACATCTCGCGCTCGCCCTGCGCGACCTTGATCTCCACCGACGGCTGGTTGTCGTCGGCGGTCGTGAAGACCTCCGACCGCTTGGTGGGGATGGTGGTGTTGCGCTCGATCAGCTTGGTCATCACGCCGCCCTTGGTCTCGATGCCGAGCGACAGCGGGGTGACGTCGAGCAGCAGGACGTCCTTGACCTCGCCCTTGAGCACGCCGGCCTGCAGGCTGGCGCCCACGGCCACAACCTCGTCGGGGTTGACCCCCTTGTTGGGCTCCTTGCCGCCGGTCAGCTCACGCACGACGTCAGCGACGGCGGGCATCCGGGTCGAGCCGCCGACGAGGACAACGTGGTCGATCGTCGAGACGTCGATGCCGGCGTCCTTGATCACGTGCCGGAAGGGTGGCTTGGTGCGCTCGAGCAGATCACTGGTGATCCGCTGGAAGTCCGAGCGGGTCAGCGTCTCGTCCAGGAACAGCGGGTTCTTCTCGGTGTCGACGGTGATGTAGGGCAGGTTGATCGAGGTCTGCTGCGAGCTGGACAGCTCGATCTTGGCCTTCTCGGCTGCCTCGCGAAGGCGCTGCATCGCCATCTTGTCCTTGGTCAGGTCGATGCCGTTGGCGCCCTTGAACCGGTCGACCAGGAAGTCGACGACCTGCTGGTCCCAGTCGTCACCACCGAGGTGGTTGTCGCCGCTCGTGGCCTTGACCTCGACCACGCCCTCGCCGATCTCGAGCAGCGACACGTCGAACGTGCCGCCGCCGAGGTCGAACACGAGGATCGTCTGGTCGTGCTGACCCTTGTCGAGCCCGTACGCGAGGGCGGCAGCCGTGGGCTCGTTGACGATCCGCTGCACGGTGAGGCCGGCGATCTCGCCGGCCTCCTTGGTCGCCTGGCGCTGGGCGTCGGAGAAGTACGCCGGGACGGTGATGACTGCGTCGGTCACCGGCTCGCCGAGGTAAGCCTCGGCGTCGCGCTTGAGCTTTTGCAGCACGAACGCCGAGATCTGCTGCGCCGTGAACGTCTTGTCGTCAACCTTGGTCGACCAGTCCGTACCCATCTCGCGCTTGACCGAGCGGATGGTCCGGTCGACGTTGGTGACCGCCTGCCGCTTCGCGACCTCGCCGACCAGCACCTCGCCGTTCTTGGCGAAGGCGACCACCGAGGGAGTGGTGCGTGACCCCTCGGCGTTGGCGACAACGGTGGGCTCGCCGCCCTCGAGGACGGCGACGACGGAGTTGGTTGTGCCGAGGTCGATGCCGACCGCTCGGGCCATGAGTTCCTCCTGGGAATCGGGATGGGTCTGACGTTGAGTCCGTACCGCTCAACTTTAGTCAGCCGCCAGTTGTTCCCCACGAACTCCACCAGTTCGCCGGACGGGGTCGCCGAGCGCCCGCCGCCGCCCCGTGTCGCCCGCTTTCGGGGAGTCACCGGTCGAGCAGCGCGACGGCGGCGGGGTCGACCCGCAGCTGGACGCAGCCACCCACGGGGAACAGGTCGGCGCCGGGTGCACGGGCCTCGACCTCGCCGAGACCACCGACGTCCACCCGCAGCGTGCTGGCCCCGCGGGCGAAGCGCTGGTCGACAACCCGCGCCACCAGCGGACCCGCGGGGTCGACGACCAGCGACTCCGGGCGCAGTGCGGCCGTGCAGGCAGCGGGAGCGCCGTGCAGCCCGAGCGCGGTGGCCGGCACGAACCAGCGGTAGCCGAGGAACACCGCGACCCGCCGGTCGACCGGGTGGCGCCAGAGCCGGTCGGGGGGGTCGGTCTGCAGGATCCGACCGTCGGCCATGACCGCCACCTGGTCGGCGACCGTGAACGCCTCGTCGTGGTCGTGGGTGACGTACAACGCGGTCGTGCGGGTCCTGGCCAGGATCGACGACAGGTCCGCGGCGAGTCGCTCGCGCAGGGCGCGGTCGAGCGCAGACAGCGGCTCGTCGAGGAGCAGCAGTCGCGGCCTCGGGGCCAGCGCTCGGGCGAGTGCGACCCGTTGCTGCTCGCCACCAGACAGGGTCGTCACCGCTCGGCGCGCGAAGCCGGCGAGTCCCACCAGCTCGAGCAGCTCCGCGACCCTGCGGCCACGGCCGGCCCGATCGACACCCGCCATCCGCAGGCCGAACTCCACGTTGCCACCGACGTCGCGGTGCGGGAACAGCTGCCCGTCCTGGAACATCAGTCCGAAGCCGCGCCGGTGCACGGGCACGTCGGCCAGATCTGCCCCGTTCCAGCAGACGCTGCCGGCGCTGGGCTGATCCAGCCCGGTGACCGCGCGCAGCAGCGTCGACTTGCCACAGCCCGACGGCCCGAGCAGCCCCACCACCGCGCCCGGGTCGATGTCCAGTGACACCGCGTCGACTGCCGTGGTCGTGCCGTAGCGCACCACGAGGTGGCGCACGGCGAGCCCGCTCACAGGTCAGCCCCCGCCGACTGCACTCGCAGCCGTTCGGCGACACCGATCACCCCGGCAGTCAGCAACGCGAGCACCACGGACGCGGCCAGCGCCATGCCGAGGTTGTCGGCACCCGGCCGCCCGATCAGCCGGAACACCACCACGGGCAGGGTCGGCCGGTCGGGGCGGGACAAGAAGCTGGTCGCGCCGAACTCGCCCAGACTCACCGCGAAACAGAAGCCGACGGCCAGCCCCAGCGATCGACCGAGCACCGGCAGGTCGACGGACATGAACACCCGGCCCGGGCTCGCGCCCAGCACCGCCGCCGCCTGTCGCAGCCGCTGATCGATCGCCCGCAGCACCGGCAGCAACGTGCGGATCACCAGCGGGATGGCCACCACTGCCTGGGCGATCGGCACCAGGATCACCGACGACCGCAGGTCGACCGGCGGCCTGTTCAGGGTGATCAGGAAGCCGAATCCGACTGTCACCGCCGACACGCCGAGCGGCAGCATGAAGACACCGTCGAGCACGCCCATGGCCCGCCGGCCGCCGGGGTGTCTCGGCCGACGCGACAGCACGACGCAGATCAAGACTCCGACGAGCAGCGCGATCCACGTCGCGTCGACGGCGATCCGCAGGGAGTTCAGCGTCGCCTGCCACACCGAGACCTCGAGCGTGTTCTCCGAGCCCGTGGTGGCGAGGTTGGCGTAGTTGTCCAGACCCCAACCTGCTGGCGTACGCAGCGAGCGCACCAGCAGGGTTGCCAGCGGCGTGACGAGCAAGCCGCCCGCAACGACCGCGGTCAGCGCGACCAGCGGCAGATCACTGCGCCGCACCAGGTGGTCGACCGTGCCGTCGGCCTGCAGCCGGAGCGCTGCCTCGCGCCGCCGCCTCGACCACCCCGACACGGCGAGGCTCGCGCTCACCACGACCAGCTGAACCACGGACAAGACGGCGGCCGCCCGCAGGTCGAGGAACTGCGTGGTTTGGACCCAGATCTCGGTCTCGACCGTGCCGTAGCCCGGACCGCCGAGCACCAGCACGACCCCGAACGCCGTTGCGCAGAACAGGAAGACCAGTGAAGCAGCTGACGTGATGGCTGGAGTCAACGCAGGCAGCGTGACCTCGCGAAATGCCCTCCACGGCGATGCCCCGAGCGCCCGCGCCGCCTGCTCGGGACGCGGGTCGAGGTGCGACCACATCGACCCGACGGTGCGCACCACGACGGCATAGTTGAAGAAGACCAGCGCTGCGACCACCGCGCCGAAGGTGCCGTCGGCACCGAGGAAGCCGAGCGGCCCGCCCTCGACCAGCAGCGACCGGAACGCCACCCCGACCACCACCGTCGGCAGCACGAACGGCACCGTCACGAGCGCCCGGGCCGCGGTCCGTCCGGGAAAGCGCAACCGGTACAGCACGTACGCACCTGGCACCCCCAGCACGACCGCGAGCACCGTCCCGACCAGAGACTGCGCCACGGTCGACCCGATGGCCTGCCAGGTGCGTGCGCTGCCGAGCACGTCGTCGATCGCGGTGAGGTCGAGCGCGCCGCCGGTCACGAAGCCACGGCCGACGATGGTGGCGACCGGCCAGGCGAAGAAGACGCCGAGGAATGCCAGCGGCAGGAGCGCCGCCAGCCCCAGACCGACCGCCGTCAGTCGACGACCGTTGCGGTCCACTGCTCGATCCACTCCTCCCGGTTGGCGTCGATCACGGCCGGGCTGACCGAGTACGGCTCGGCGGCGAGTGGCGCGTACCGCTCCCACAGCGGGGGCAGCGGGGTCCCCGCGACGGCCGGGTAGACGTACATCTGTCGCGGGATGTCGGCCTGGAACCGTTGCGAGAGCAGGAAGTCGACCAGCTGTTGCGCACCCTCGGGGTTGGCCGCCCCCTCGAGCACCCCGGTGTACTCGACCTGCCGGAAGCAGGTGTCGAGCAGCGCGCGGGTCGTCGGCTCGTCCTCGCCCTTGGGCACGGTGTACGGCGGCGAGCTGGCGTAGGACAACACGATCGGCCGACTCCCCTCACCGCCTCCGGCGGTGAAGTCGACGTAGTACGCGTCCTCCCACGAGTCTGCGACAGCGAGGTCGTTGGCCCGCAGCCGGGCCCAGTAGTCGGGCCACTCGGCGCCGAACGCGTCGACCGTCGCGATCAGGAACGCAAGTCCGGGCGAGGAGGTCGCTGGGTCGGTGACCGCGGTCAGGCCAGCGTAGGCAGGGTCGGTCAGATCCTCCAGGGTCCGCGGCTCGGCCAGGTCGCGCGCGGCGAACCAGTCGCGGTCGACGTTGAGGCAGACGTCGCCGTAGTCGACCGGGGTGAGCCGGTCGCTGCCGTCGACCGCCAGACCGGCAACGAGCTCGGTCGCCTCCGGCCGGGAGTGCGCTGCCAGCACACCGGCCTCCAGTGCGCGCGAGGCGAAGGCGTTGTCGATGCCGTAGACCACGTCGCCCAGCGGTGAGTCCTTGGTGAGCACGAGCTGGTTGACCATGGTGCCGGCGTCGCCGGGTGCCCGCGTCTCGACGGTGAGCCCGGACTCCTCCTCGAACTCGTCGAGCACCTCGTCGCGCACCGAGAACGAGTCGTGCGTGACCAGGACGACTGTGTCGTCGCCGACGGCGGCGCTGTCCCCGGTCGAGCCGACCGTCGAGCAGGCCGTGCAGACGGCAAGCGCCGCCGCAAGCAGGCTGAAAGAGTTTTTGCGGGTGCAGCTCATCGTGGGTGGCCCTCCTCAGATTGCAGGAGGGGGCCGTCGACCGGCTGGCCGACGGCAAGAGGATCCCGACTCCCTTCGCCGGTGCTAACCGGAGCAGGTTCGAGGGTCTGCGGCTGGTGGGCCGCACTCTCAGCGCTCAGGGCGCTCCCCTGTCGTACGACTGCGACGCTACACCGGCCGGGCCAGCCGTGGCGGGCGGTGGCTCAGCACTCAGCCCGGGTGCAGCACCGAGATGATGGCCTCGAGCGAGCCCGGCACCACGCGGTACCACGTGCGTCGGCTGCGGCGCTCGCCCTCGACCAGTCCGACCGCGGCCAGTCGTTGCAGGTGGTGGGTCACGGTCGGCTGGCTGAGACCGAGGGAGTCGACGAGGTCGCAGGTGCACGCCTCGCCGTTCTCGGCTCGCAGCAGCAGTGACAGCACCCGAAGCCTGGCCGGGTCGGCCAGTGCCTTCAGCCGGTGCGCGAGCTGGTCGGCTTGCTGCGCCTCGAGATCGCCGTCGCCGATCGGGTCACAGCACGGCTGGGGAGTGGCTGCTGCGAGGACCGGGGCGGGGGCGTCGGCGTGGGAAGGCACCGGGCCATCGTGCCCGACCAATCGATCTCGATCAATCATTGACACCAGCCGATCTATCGGCCATCATCTATACATCAGCGTGTGTCGATGGGAGGCCACCATGAGTACCGGAATCCACCCCGCCCTGCAGATCCGCCTCGACGAGGCGCGACGCCATGCCGAGATCCCGCCGATCACCGCCCCGCACGCGGTGGCGTACGTGCGCCTGTCGTGGCTCGGTCGACCCCTGCGCTGGTCCCGCCGCCGGAGCAGATGACGCGCGCCGCCACACTCGTTCAACCGGCCACCGGGATCACCGGACGCCCGCGCTGCCAGACGGCTGCGGTCAGGGGCACCCCAGGGCGGTAGGCAAGGTGGACGTACGAGGGGGCATCGAGCACGAGCAGGTCGGCGCGGGCACCGGGCGACAGCCGGCCGATGTCGGTGCGGCGCAGTGCCCGGGCTCCGCCCGCCGTTGCCGCCCACACCGCCTCGGCCGCTGACATGCCCATCTCGCGCACGGCGAGCGCGATGCCCAGCGGCATCGACGAGGTGAACGACGTGCCCGGGTTGCAGTCGGTCGCCAGGGCCACGGTGACACCCTCGTCCAGAAGCCGGCGGGCGTCGGACCACGGCGAGCGGGTAGAGAACTCCACGCCCGGCAGGAGCGTTGCCACCGTGCCCGACTGGACCAGGGCATCGACGTCGGCGCCGGTGACGTGCGTGCAGTGGTCGGCCGAGGCCGCCCCCAGCTCGCAAGCCAGCTGGACACCAGGTCCTGGCCCGAGCTGGTTTGCGTGCACCCTCGGGAGCAGCCCCGCCGCCACTCCGGCGCCGAGGACCCGCCGGGCCTGGTCGGCATCGAAGGCGCCCCGCTCGCAGAACACGTCGATCCAGCGCGCGTACGGCGCGCAGGCATCGAGCATCGGTCCGCACACCAGGTCGACGTAGGCGCCCGGGTCGTCGACGTGCTCGGGCGCAACGACATGGGCCCCGAGGAAGGTCGTCTCCGGTGTCAGGGCCTGGGCGATCGCCAACGCCCTGGCCTCGTGGTGCACGGTGAGGCCGTACCCGCTCTTGATCTCGACGGTCGTCGTGCCCTGGCGCAGCATCTCCGCGACCAGCGAGCTGGCGCGGGCCGCGAGCTGCTCGTCGGTGGCGGCTCGGGTCGCAGCGACGGTGCTGCGGATGCCGCTCGGCGTGTAGGAGCCGCCGGCCATCCGGCCCTCGAAGTCGCCGCTGCGGTCACCGGCGAAGATCAGGTGGGCGTGCGAGTCGACGAACCCCGGCAGCACCGCGCGACCGGCCAGGTCGACAGCGTGGTCGGCCTGCGGGACCGCCGTTGCCGGCCCGACCCAGAGCACCTGCTCCCCCTCGACGACGAGGGCTGCGTCGACGAGCAGGCCAAGGGCAGATCCGTCGCCCAGCAGGGGATCGGCCGTCACCAGCTCCCCGATGCCGGTGATCGCCACTGCGCTCACGACCGCACCCAGAGCGGGTCGATGGCCGCGGCCAGCGCGCGGCCCACATCACCCAGCCGGTGCTCGCCTGCGGTGATCACGCGGTGGCCGTCGATCACGACGTCGGTGACGTCGGCGGCGGTCGCTGCGAACACGGCAGTGTCCGAACCCGCGGCGGTGCCTGCCGTACGGACCGAGTCGACCCGCAGCGCCACCAGGTCGGCGCGCGCACCGGGCGCCAGCACGCCCGCATCCGGCCGTCCCAGGCAGGCGTGGCCTGTGGCCGTCGCCGCGACCAGCAGCTCGTCGGCCGACCAGTGACCGCGCCGGCCCGACGCAAGCCGCTCATGCATCTCCACCGCCCGCATCTGCTCGAACGGGTCGACCACGGCATGACTGTCCGAGCCCAGCACCAACGGCGAACCGGCGTCGAACAGGCGCCGTCCCGGCCCGATGCCGTCGGCGAGCTCGCGCTCGGTGGTGGGGCACAGGCATACCGTGCTCGCCGACCCACCGAGCAGCGCGACATCAGCAGTGACCGGGTGGGTCGCGTGCACCACCGTCGTACGCGGGCCGAGCGCGCCCGCCTCGTGCAACAGCTGAGTCGGCGTCAGCCCGTATGCCTGCTGACACGCGTCGTTCTCGGCCGGCTGCTCCGACAGGTGCACGTGCAGCGGCGCCGACCGTTGCTGCGCCCAGGCAACGACGACCGGCACCTGCTCGATGGGCACTGCCCGGACCGAGTGCACCGCCGCGCCGACCACCACGTCGGGTGCGTCCGCGTAGGCAGCAGCCAGCGCGCCGGCACGCTCGGCCCAGCGCTCCGCGTCGCCGTCACCGAACCGCCGCTGCACGCCGTGCAACGGCTCCCCGATCCCCCCGGTGAGATAGCAGGCGTCCAGCAGGGTGATCCTGAGCCCGGCGGCGCGGGCAGCCGCCACCAGCGCGTGCCCCATCGCGTTCGGGTCTGCGTAGGGCGTTCCGCCAGGGCCGTGGTGCAGGTAGTGGAACTCCCCCACCGCACTGACCCCTGCGAGTGCCAGCTCGGCGTACGCCGCCTGGGCCAGCGCGGCGTACGAGTCCGGGTCGAGCCGGTCGGCGAGGTCATACATCTGGTCTCGCCAGGTCCAGAACGACCCGCCCGCGCGGTGCGTACGACCGCGCAACGCCCGGTGGAAGGCGTGACTGTGCGCGTCGGCGATGCCGGGGACGACCAGGCCGGTGAGCCTGGTCGCGGCTGCCGGCGACACGTCGGGTCGGACCTCGATGATCCGCCCCGCTGCCAGCCGGACTAGCACCGCGGACTGCACGCCCTGGTCAGCACCCAGCCACGCCCGCTCGCACCAGAAGTCCACCGTGGTCACGGCCCCCCACCGCGCACCCGCTCGAGGTGGGAGTTGACCAGCCCGGCCGGAAGCACCGGCTCGTCCAGGGTGATCCCGAGCCGGCGGCCGTCGGTCAGCGTGAGCACCAGGCCAGGACCCTTGCGCAGCCCCACCGAGGACCGCCGGGGGACGACTCTGAAGCCCCAGCCGCCCCACTGCACCGGCCTGATCCGGACCGCGTGCGCCTCGACGATCCGCGCCCACGGCAGCACCATCGCTGGCCCGCGGCCCCACGCCGACAGCGCCAGCCCCCGCTCGTCGATCTCGAGCCGTATCCGCACCAGCACGGCGGTCAGCCCAGCCATGACCCAGCAGGTCAGCCCGGCCACGGGTGCCGCGCGCCACGAGAGAGCGCCCAGCAGACTCAGCGCCAGCACGGCGGCGAGGAAGAAGCCGGACACCCCGTCGTGCCGCCACCGTGGGGCAGCACCCACCGGGATGTCCGCCCGCGGCAGGGCAGGGTCAGGTGGACGGGGGCTGGGGTCGTGCGCGGCAGCGCCGTACGCGAGGCCCACCAACCGCATCGTCACGAGCACGCTGACCAGCGGCACCAGCAGCTCGAGGTCGGGAGGTGGCGGCGACACCGCGTCGACAGCCGTCACCGCGGTCACCACCCACAGACCCCACAAGCCGGCGGCTGCCCCTGCGATCGCGGCGGCGACCGACAGGGCCGCCCGGCGGCCGAGAAACGACGCATTCGGGGCGGCAAGAACGGCCCCGACGACCGCGACCGCCAGCGTGCCCACCGCAGCGGCGGTGACGGTGAGCGGCACAACATCGACCGACGCGCTCGGCGTCCCCGCCTGCCAGGCAATGGCCAGCCGCGACGGCAGGTCGATCAGGAGCGCCGAGCCCAGCACGGCGAACGGACAGACAGCGACCGCGCCGAGAACCGCGATCGCCCGCCAGGCGGTCGGCCCCTGGCCACGGCCGATCGCGTGGGCCCGATGAGTGGGTTGGCGATGCGCGCCGGGACGCTCGTTCACGTCGCCCCGCTGAGGTCCGCGATCACGGTGGCCAGGGCCTCGATCCCCGCCTCGCAGTCAGCCTGGGATGCGCTCTCAGCAGGAGCGTGCGACACGCCGGTCGGGTTGCGCACGAACAGCATGGCCGTCGGCACCCCCGCCGCGGACAGCACGGCCGCGTCATGCCCGGCGCCAGTCGCCAGCACGGGGACGCTGCCGCCGAGCCTGGTGACCAGCCGGTCGCGCAGCCCGACTGGGAACCTCACCTGGCCGCTGAGCGACTCCGCGGTCACCGAGAGGGCCGTTCCGTCCCGTCCGGCGCGGTCGTGCGCCTGCGCGGTCACGGTATCGACCAGGGCGCGCAGCGTCGATTCGTCGGCGGCGCGCGCGTCAAGCCGAGCGCGCACCCTGCCGGCAATCACGTTGGTGCTTCCCGGCGCGACGTCGGCTTGCCCGAACGTCGCCCGGGCGCCGGCCAGCCGGGCCTGCTTGTTGGCCGCCAGCACCGTCATGGCGTACGTGAGCATCGGGTCGGCCCGGTCGTCCATCGCGGTGGTGCCGGCGTGGTCGGCGCGCCCGGTGAAGTCGAACCGCCACCGTCCGTGCGGCCAGACCGACGACGCCACCCCGACGGCGGCCGCCGAGTGCACGAGGCCTCGACCCTGCTCCACGTGCAGCTCGATGAAGGTCGACGGCGAGCGCAGCAGGTCGGACGGCCCCAGGTGGGGCTCGAAGCCGGCGTCGTGCATCGCGTCGAGCACGCCGCGACCGTTCGGGTCGCGCAGCTCGACCGCCCGATCGGGGGCAAGGGCACCGGTCATCAGCCGCGACCCGAGGCAGGACACACCGAACCGCGATCCCTCCTCCTCGACGAAGACCGCGACGCCGACCGGTGTCCCCGGACGCAGGCCCTGATCACGCAACCGGTCAATCGCCGCCAGCCCCGAGACCACGCCCAGCGGTCCGTCGAAGGCGCCGCCGTCGGGGACGGAGTCGAGGTGGCTGCCGGTGACCACCCCGTGCCGCCCCGGTTCGCCCCACCACGCGACCAGGTTGCCGTTGCCGTCACGCTCCACGCCGAGGTCGCGGGCATCCGCCTGCTGCACGAACCACGCCACGCAGTCCCGCTCGGCCGCCGACCAGCCGGGACGGTGGTAGCCGCCGCTGACGGGGTCGCGGCCGATCCCGGCCAGCTCGGCCCACATCGCTGCGAACCCGGTCGTCGGTGGCACGGGACAAGATTGACGCATGGAGCTCTCCGACGTGGTCCGGCGGCGCCGGATGGTGCGCCGCTACACCGACGAGCCGGTCGCCCCCGCCGTGGTGCAGCGGGCGCTGGAGCACGCGGTCCGCGCACCCAGCGCCGGCTTCAGCCAGGGCTGGGGGTTCCTGGTGCTCGACGACGCTCCCGACGTGGTCCGCTTCTGGACAGCGGCGACCCCCACGGGCGGCGGGCGCGACGCCTGGTCAGACGGCATGCGCCGCGCGCCGGTCGTGGTCGTGGCGCTGTCGTGCAAGGCTGCCTACCTCGACCGTTACGCCGAGCCCGACAAGGGCTGGACCGAGCCAGACGCTGCCCGGTGGCCGGCTCCGTACTGGGACATCGACGCCGGCATGGCTGCGCTGCTGGTGCTGCTCACCGTCACCGACGCGGGGCTGGGTGCATGCTTCTTCGGCGTCCCGTCGGAGCGGATCGCGGCGGTCAAGGACGAGTTCGGCGTGCCCGACGACCACCACCCCATCGGCGCCATCACCATCGGCCACCCGGCGACGGAGACCGTGACCGGCTCGGCCCGGTCCCGACCGCGGCGCGCGCTCGATGACGTGGTGCACCACGGACAGTGGTGATACACCAAGCGCTGTGACCCCTGTGCCCGAGCCGCCGCAGCTGGTGGTCATGGGAGTGAGCGGCTCGGGCAAGACCACGATCGGTGAGGCCTTGGGGGAGCGCCTCGATCTGCGTTACTCCGACGCCGACGGCTTCCACCCCGACGCCAACGTCGAGAAGATGCGGGCCGGCCAGCCGCTGACCGACGATGACCGCTGGCCCTGGCTCGACCGCGTCGGCCAGTGGCTGGCGACGTACGAGTCCAGCGGTGCGATCGTGAGCTGCTCAGCACTGCGCCTGGCCTATCGCGACCGGCTGCGAGAGCACGTGCCGGCGGCGGTGTTCGTGCACATGTACGGGCCCGTCGAGGTCGTCCGCGCGCGGAAGGAGCGCCGGCGCGACCACTTCATGCCGCCGGCGCTGCTCCAGTCGCAGTACGACCTGCTCGAACCCCTCGGCAACGACGAGCAGGGCGTGACGCTCGACCTCGACCAACCGGTTCCCGCGATCGTCGGCGACTACCTCGCCTGGGCTGCCCGCACCCGCCCCTGATCCCCTCCCCGTCGTACCCCAGAACCGCATTGCGGGGAAGTGTGCCGTCAGGTCGCTCCCGACCCGCACTGTCCCGCAATCGCGGTTCACTCGCGCATGGGGATCCGCACGCCGCGGATGGCGGCGACCTCGGTCGCGTCCGCATAGCCCGCGTCGACGTGGCGGATGACACCGGTCGCCGGGTCGTTGGTCAGCACCCGTTCGGCCTTGGCGGCAGCCAGCTCGGTCCCGTCGACGCAGACCACCTGCCCGGCGTGGATCGAGCGGCCCATGCCGACGCCGCCACCGTGATGGATCGACACCCAGGTCGCGCCGCTGGCGACGTTGACCATCGCGTTGAGCAGCGGCCAGTCGGCGATCGCGTCGGAGCCGTCGAGCATTGCCTCTGTCTCGCGGTACGGCGAGGCCACCGACCCGCAGTCGAGATGGTCGCGCCCGATGACCAGCGGAGCCTGCAGCTCGCCCGAGGCCACCATCTCGTTGAACCGCAGCCCCGCCTGGTGCCGCTCGCCCAACCCCAGCCAGCAGATCCGGGCCGGCAGCCCCTGGAAGGAGACCCGCTCCCGCGCGGCCGAGATCCACCGGTGCAGCGGGTCGTCGCCGGGGAACAGGTCGAGCACCGCCCGGTCAGTCGCGGCAATGTCGGCCGGGTCGCCCGACAGGGCAGCCCAGCGGAACGGCCCCTTGCCCGCACAGAACAACGGCCTGATGTACGCCGGGACGAAGCCGGGGTAGTCGAAGGCACGGTCGAAGCCGCCGAGCTTGGCCTCGGCACGCAGCGAGTTGCCGTAGTCGAAGACCTCCGCGCCCGCGTCGGCGAACCCCACCATCGCCGCGCAGTGGCGGGCCATCGACTCGCGCGCCCGCGCGGTGAAGCCCGCAGGATCCCTGCGCCGCTCCGCGTCCCAGTCGTCGAAGGCGACGCCGTGCGGCAGGTACGCGAGCGGGTCGTGCGCGCTGGTCTGGTCGGTCACCACGTCGATCTGCGCACCGCGGGCCAGCACGTCGGGAATCACCTCGGCCGCGTTGCCCAGCAGGCCGATCGACAGCGGCCGCCTTGCGGCGCGGGCCTCGGCGGCGAGTCGCAGAGCGTCGTCGACGTCGGCGGCGCAGACATCGAGGTAGCGGTGCGCGATGCGCCGCTCGATCCGGGACGCGTCGACCTCGACGCAGATCGCCACGCCCCCGTTGAGCGTCACGGCCCGCGGCTGCGCGCCGCCCATCCCACCGAGCCCGGCGGTGAGGGTGACCGTTCCCGCCAGCGACCCCTGGCCGTGCTGGTCGATCCCGCTCCTACCGTCGCGGGCACGTTGCTCGGCCACGGCCGCAAACGTCTCGTACGTGCCTTGCAGGATCCCCTGGGTCCCGATGTAGATCCAGGAGCCGGCGGTCATCTGGCCGTACATCGTGAGGCCCAGCGCCTCCAGCCGGCGGAACTCCTCCCAGGTGGCCCAGTCGCCGACCAGGTTGGAGTTGGCGATCAGCACCCGCGGCGCCCACTCGTGCGTCTGCACGACACCGACCGGTCGCCCTGACTGCACCAGCATCGTCTCGTCGGCGCGCAGGTCGGTCAGGGTGCGGCACAACGCGTCGAAGCTCGGCCAGTCGCGGGCCGCCTTGCCCGTCCCGCCATAGACGACCAGCTCCTCGGGGTGCTCGGCCACCTCCGGGTCGAGGTTGTTCATCAGCATGCGCAACGGCGCCTCGGTCTGCCACGACCGGGCAGTCAGCCTGCTCCCACGCGCGGCACGTACGACCCTGCTCACCTGCACGCCTCCCACTCCCCACCCGACCTGTCACCGCGACAGAGTGCTCTGCGCCCGGCAGACGGTGCCAAGTCGCAGCGGCGGGGGGTCATGCGAGCGGTCCCGTCACCTGCTCCGCTGCGGCGACCGCAGCGCCCGTACGCACCAGGTCGACGGCTGCCTCGATCTGCGGCGCCAGGTGCCGGTCCGGGCCTGGTCCGTCGACCCGACTGCGCAGCATCCGGCGTACGGCATCGGTGCCGGGCGACGGAGTCAGCGGGGCCCTCAGGTCGAGAGCACGACCGGCGGTGAGCAGCTCGATCCCCAGCACCCGGGTGAGCCCGTCGATCGCACGACGCAGCTTGCGGCCGGCCGCCCACCCCATCGACACGTGGTCCTCCTGCATCGCGCTGGAGGGGATCGAGTCGACGCTGGCCGGTGACGCCAGCCGCTTGAGCTCTGCCACGATCCCCGCGGCGGCATACTGCGCGATCATGTGCCCGGAGTCGACCCCGGGGTCGTCGGCGAGGAACGGCGGCAATCCGTTGCTGCGCGCGGGATCGAGGAAGCGGTCCGTGCGGCGCTCCGACATGCTGGCGACGTCGGCGACCGGGATCGCCGCGAAGTCCAGGGCGTACGCCAACGGGGCGCCGTGGAAGTTGCCGTTGGACTCCACCCGCCCGTCGGCCAGCACGACCGGGTTGTCGACTGCCGCAGCCAGCTCACGGTCGGCGACCGCGGCAGCGAAGTCCAGCGTGTCCCGCGCCGCCCCGTGCACCTGGGGGGCGCAGCGCAGCGAGTAGGCGTCCTGGACCCGGGTGCAGTCGGGACCGCGGTGGCTGGCCACGATCGCCGAGCCCGCCAGCAGGGCACGGATGTTGGCCGCGCTGACCGCCTGGCCCGGGTGCGGGCGCAGGGCTTCCAGGTCGGCGGCGAACACTCGGTCGGTGCCCAGCAACGCCTCGACGCTCATGGCAGCAACGACGTCGGCCGTACGCAGCAGCAGCCGCAGGTCGTGCAGCGCAAGCACCAGCATGCCGAGCATGCCGTCGGTGCCGTTGACCAGCGCGAGGCCCTCCTTCTCTGCCAGCACCACCGGTGCGATGCCAGACTCTGCGAGCACCTCGCCCACGGGCCGCCTGGCGCCCCGCGCGTCGCGTACGTCTCCCTCCCCGATGAGCGCGAGCGCACAGTGCGCAAGGGGCGCGAGGTCACCGGAGCAGCCGAGGCTGCCGTGCTCGGGCACGACCGGAGTCACGCCGTGGCACAGCAGGGCAGCGAGAGTCTCGGCGGTCGCGAGCCTGATGCCGGTGCGGCCGGTCGCGAGGGTCGACAGCCGCAGCAGCATGAGCGCGCGGACCACCTCCCGCTCGACCTCGGGACCCGTGCCCGCGGCGTGACTACGAATCAGGCTGCGCTGGAGCTGTGCCCTGCGCTCGACCGGGATGTGCACCGTTGCGAGCGCGCCGAACCCGGTGGACACCCCGTAGTGCGGCAGGTCGTCGTCGGCGAGCAGCTCGACCGCCCGCCGCGCGTGCGTGATCGCGGTTCGGGCGGGCTCGGTCAGCCGGACCCCGGCACCGTCGCGGGCAACGGCTACCACCTCGTCGGGTGTGACCGGTTCGACCCCCACCAGCACCTCGGCCTGCACCACGGTCTGCACGAGGCACAGCGAACACCCCCCGCCGGACGTCATGCAACGCACCGACCATGGGTCACGACCCGCCTGACGTCCGACGGAGGCAGCCGCGTTCTCGTGTGTAGCATCCCGGGATCAGCGGGTGCGGTGCCGGCAACGGCGGGTTGGGAGCGTGATCCGTGGTGCTCCGTCTGATCCTCGGACTCGGGCTGAGCGTGGTCGCGCTCGGCGTCGCCGCGCGGCGCGGACGCTGGCTCTATCGGCTGGCCACGGCCGGTCAACCCGCACCCGAGCGGATCGAGGGGGTCCGCGAACGGCTCGGGGAGGCGGTACGCGCCCAGCTGGTCGAGGTCTTCGGGCAGAAGAAGCTGTTGCAGTGGTCCGTCCCTGGCGCTGCCCACTTCGTCGTGTTCTGGGCCTTCCTCATCCTCGGCACCGTCTATCTGGAGGCGTACGGCGCCCTGTTCGACGGCGACTTCCACATCCCGCTGGTGGGGCAATGGGCTGTGCTCGGGTTTGTGCAAGACCTGATCGCGGTGCTCGCCCTGGCCGGCATCGTGACCTTCGCGGTGATCCGGGTGCGCAACTCACCGGCGCGGCTCGACCGACGCTCGCGGTTCACGGGCTCCCACCTCGGTGGGGCGTGGCTGATCTTGTTCATGATCGGCAACGTGATCTGGACGATGTTCCTGTTTCGGGGAGCGAGCATCAACAGCGGCAACTTCCCATACGCGACCGGGGCGTTCGTCTCGGAGGCCGCGGGCGCCGCTCTGGAGCCGCTCGGGGCAGGCGCCAACGAGGTCCTGGAGACGGTCGGGCTGCTGCTGCACCTCGGCGTGATGCTGACGTTCCTGGTGATCGTCGTGCACTCCAAGCACCTGCACATCTTCATCGCCCCGCTGAACGTGCTGTTCTCCCGTCGCCCGCACGCACTGGGGGCATTGCTGCCCATGCGCAGCAACGGCAAGGCACTGGACTTCGAGGAGGCGGATCCGGACGCCGACGTCTTCGGCCGCGGCGCGATCGAGGACTTCACCTGGAAGGGGATGCTCGACTTCGCCACCTGCACCGAGTGCGGCCGCTGCCAGTCGCAGTGCCCTGCATGGAACACCGAGAAGCCGCTGTCGCCCAAGCTGTTCGTCCTCGACCTGCGCGACCACGCGTTCGCCAAGGCGCCCTACCTGCAGGCAGCTGAGGGTGAGCGCGAGTCGCTGCCCGAGGCGGTGACCAAGGAGGCCGATCGGCTGCTGGTCGGTCCGCTCGACCAAGGCGGGGTGATCGACCCCGACGTGCTGTGGTCGTGCACCAGCTGCGGGGCGTGCGTCCAGCAGTGCCCGGTCGACATCGAGCACGTCGACCACATCATGGACATGCGCCGCTATCAGGTGCTGGTCGAGTCCAACTTCCCCACCGAGCTCAACCAGCTGTTCAAGGGTCTGGAGAGCAAGGGCAACCCCTGGAACATGGCACCGTCGGCGCGGATGGACTGGGCCAAGGACCTGCCCTTCCATGTCAAGCAGGTCGGCGGCCCGGCGGCCGACGACCCGCACGACCTGTCTGAGGTCGAGTGGCTGTTCTGGGTCGGCTGCGCCGGAGCGTACGAGGATCGCGCCAAGAAGACGACCCGAGCGGTCGCCGAGCTGCTCCAGCTGGCTGGCGTCGACTACGCGGTGCTCGGTGACGGTGAGACCTGCACCGGCGACCCGGCCCGGCGGGCCGGCAACGAGTTCGTCTTCCAGCTGCTCGCGACGCAGAACGCCGAGGTGCTCACCGAGGCCAAGGCGACCAAGGTCGTCGCGACCTGCGCGCACTGCTTCAACACACTCAAGAACGAATACGAGCAGCTGGGCGTCGAGCTCGAGGTCGTGCACCACACCCAGCTGCTCAACCGGCTGGTCCGCGACGGACGGCTGACGCCGGTCGCCAACGGCAACGGGTCGGTGGCGGGCCGCACCATCACCTACCACGATCCCTGCTTCCTGGGCCGGCACAACCAGGTGTACGCGCCTCCCCGCGAGCTGCTCGAGGTGCTGCCCGGAGCCACCTTCGCGGAGATGCCGCGCAACTCCGAGCTGTCGTTCTGCTGCGGCGCCGGCGGCGCCCGGATGTGGATGGAGGAACGGATCGGGACCCGGATCAACGCCGCCCGCACGGCCGAGGCGGTGGCGACCGGGGCCGACCAGATCGCGGTCGGCTGCCCGTTCTGCCGGGTGATGCTGTCCGACGGACTCACCGCGCAGCAGGCAGCCGGCGATGCCCGCGACGAGGTCGAGGTGCTCGACGTCGCGCAGCTGCTGCTGGCATCGGTCGACCGCGGCAACGGAGCGGCGCCGGGCGCGACCGCGGCAGAGCCGGACGCGGTCGACGCGGGCGACCCGGAGACCCTCACCGCCACGCCCGACGTCGGCGCCCTGGCCGGCACCACGCCGGCCGAGGCGTCGGCGGCCGCCG
>JACCWP010000081.1 GCA_013697585.1 Nocardioidaceae bacterium | reverse complement strand
GTGCTGAGCCGTTCGTCGACGAGCCGCACCGGGCGTGTCGCGAGCGCAGCCGCCAGCCGCCCGGCGAAAAGCCGCACTCCCGCCGCCGCCGGTCCTTCACCACCCGACAGCGACCGAGGCAGCCCGACGACCAGCTCCATCGCGTCGTGCTCGGCGGCCAGCGCGACCAGCCGCGGAAGGCACGCGTCCCCCGCGGCGACCGTCTCGACCGGTGTCGCCAGCACCCCCGCCGGGTCGCTCCTCGCCACTCCGACGCGCACGCCGCCGACGTCGACACCCAGTCTGACCCCGGCTCGTGCGACGGGCTGAGCGGGTCGCGTCTCGGGTGGCACCGCCACGCCGCTCAGTCCCGGCCGGCCCGGTCAGCCCCGCCGCTCGCCGCGCTCTGGGTCACGGCACGCTCGACCTCGGCGAGCGCCTCGGCCAGCCGGGAGTCGCCGTCGTGGCTGTCACCGGTCAGTGGCGCGCCCCCGCCCTGCGCGACGTCGTCCTTGCCGCCACCGCTGCCGCCGAGCACCTGCGCCGCAACCTTGACCAGCCCGCTGGCCGACAGGCCGCGGTCGCGCGCGGCATCGTTGACGGTCACCACCACCGCGGGTTTGCCGGCGGAGGCACCCACGACCGCGACGACTCCGGGAAGGTCGCCGGACAGCCGTCCGCGCACGTCGAGCGCGAGGGTGCGAACCTCGGCCGATCCCGCCCCCTCCGGCACCCGGGTCGTCACCAGCCGTACGTCGCCGACCCATCGAGCGCCGGCTGCCAGGTCGCCTGCCGATGCGAGCAGGCGCTGCAGCCGCACGGCTTCCAGCTGCTTCTCGGCGGCGCGCAGCCGCTCGACCATGTCCTGCACCCGGTCGACGACATCGTCGTGCGGTGTCTTGAGAATCTCGGCCAGCCGCGCCACCAGGTCGCGCTCGCGGGACAGGTGCCGAAAACCGTCGAGGCCGACGTGGGCCTCCACCCGGCGGTTGCCGGCACCGACCGACGCGATCGGCATCAGCGCCACGGTGCCGATCTGGGACGACCGCTCCACGTGCGTGCCGGCGCACAGCTCGCGAGACCACGGCCCGCCGATCTCGACCACCCGGACGACATCGGGGTAGCGCTCGCCGAACAGGGCCAGGGCGCCCATGTCGCGCGCCGCCTGCAGCGCCATGGTTTGGGCCGACACCTGAAGGTCGGCGCGCAGCGCCTCGTTGGACGCCTGCTCGAGCTCGGCCACCTGCGCCGCCCCGACCTGGTCGCTCCATGCGAAGTCGAGACGGAGGTAGCCCGGCCGGTTGTACGACCCGGTCTGGGTCGCGGTCGGCCCAAGCAGCTCGCGGAGCGCGGCATGCACGACGTGGGTGCCGCTGTGCGCCTGGCAGGCACCGAGACGCCACTGCTGGTCCACACTCGCGTCGACCCGTGTCGACGTGTCGAGCACCCCGTCGAGCACCCGCACCTGGTGCACGACGAGGCCATGCACCGGGCTCTGCACGTCGACGACCTCGCCGTGGCCGCCTGGCCATGACAGCGCGCCGGTGTCGGCCGCCTGCCCACCCGACTCGGCATAGAACGGTGTCCGGTCGAGGACGACCTCGACCAGGTCACCCGGCACCACCTGCTCGGCCGGCCCCGACGGCAGCAGCAGCGTCCGCACCGCCGCCGCGCTCGTGAGCGTGTCGTAGGCGAGCGACTCGGTCGGACCGTGCCGGTCCATCGTCTCGCGGTAGGCGCCGGTGTCGGCGTGCTGCCCGCGCTTGGACCGCGCGTCGGCCTTGGCTCGTTCCCGCTGCTCGGCCATCAGCGCGCGAAAGCCCGGCTCGTCGACCTCGAGACCCTGCTCGGCCGCCATCTCGAGGGTCAGGTCGATGGGAAACCCGTACGTGTCGTGCAGCTGGAAGGCCTCTGCTCCGTCGAGCCGTCGGCCGCCGCGCTGGCGGATCCGATTCCTGGCCATGTCGAACATCTGCGTTCCCGAGCGCAGCGTCTGTCGGAACGCCTCCTCCTCGGCGTAGGCCAGCTGGGCGATCCGGCCGAAGCCCCGCTCCAGCTCGGGGTACGACGCGGCCAGCAGGTCCTTGGCGACCGGCAACAGCACCGGCAGGGTGGGGTCGTCCACGCCCAGCAGCCGCATCGACCTCACCGCGCGACGCAGCAGCCGGCGCAGCACGTAGCCGCGTCCCTCGTTGCCCGGCGCCACGCCGTCGGCGATCAGCATCATGCCGCTGCGCACGTGGTCGGCGACCACCCGCATCCGCACGTCGTCGCCGTGCCCCTCCAGGCCCGCGGCACCGTATTTTCGGCCGGACAACGCCTCGGCGGCCGCGATGACCGGGCGGGTCTCGTCGATCTCGTACATGTTGTCGACGCCCTGCAGCAGGTACGCCACCCGCTCGAGCCCCATGCCAGTGTCGATGTTCGGTGTGGGCAGCGGCCCCGCGATGTCGAAGTCCTCCTTGCTGGCCACCCGGCTGAGATCGTCCTGCATGAAGACGAGGTTCCAGAACTCCATGTACCGATCGCCGGCCTCCCAGTCCCGGTCGGCGCCGAAGTCTGGTCCGCGGTCGATGAGGATCTCCGAGCAGGGCCCGCCCGGGCCTGGCACGCCCATGCTCCAGTAGTTGTCCTTGCTGCCGAGCCGCACGATGCGGTCGTCTGCGAGTCCGGCGATCCGCCGCCAGAGCCGGACTGCCTCCTCGTCGTCGTGATACACGCTGGCGTACAGGCGGGACTCGTCCAAGCCGAACCCGCCGTCGGACTGCGGTCGAGTCACGAGGTTCCAGCCGAGCTCGATGGCACCCGCCTTGAAGTAGTCGCCGAACGAGAAGTTGCCGCACATCTCAAAGAACGTCCCGTGCCGGGTGGTCTTGCCGACCTCCTCGATGTCGAGGGTGCGCACGCACTTCTGGATGCTGACGGCACGCGGCCACGGTGGCGTCTCCTGGCCGAGGAAGTAGGGCTTGAAGGGCACCATGCCGGCATTGACGAACAACAGGTTCGGGTCGTCGTAGAGCAGCGACGCGCTGGGCACGACGGTGTGGTCGCGCTGCTCGAAATGACTGAGGAACCGGCGGCGGATCTCCGCGGTCAGCATCAGGTCAAGTCCCTCCGCCGGGGCTGTCGGGCACCGGTGCCAAGGCTGGCGGAGCCGCCGAGCCGGCCGGGCGCATCGACGCCCTCGAGAGGTCGACGGGGCTCGAGGCCCAGCCGCTCGAGCAGCTCCTGCTCGCGCTGGGTCATGGCTTCCCGGACGTCGCCGGCGAGGGCACGCAGGCCGAGGCCCCCGGCGGCCAGCTGGTCGGACAGGCCCGGCGGCGACAACCGGTAGGCGAGTCGCCGCGCCTTAACGGTGCCATAGACGCCCGCGCCGGTGCCGACCGCGAACCAGAACACGCGAGTGATCACGAGGCCCGGTCCTGCTCGCCAGGCGGCGACGAGACGGGCACCATCCGGGCGGCGCGCCGGCGCAGCTTGTGCCGACGGCGCAGGTCGCGACGCACGAGCGCCCGCAGCCGGTCACGGTTCTCGGGCCGCAGCGCGCGACGCACACCGTAGGAGAACGCGGACACCCGCACCAACGGGTGGGCCAGCGTGGCAGCGACGATCTGTTGCTGGGTGGGCTGCTGCGAGGCCACGATCACGGGTTCGGGTCGCGCGTACGGCGCGGGCATCGGCACGAGCTCGGCCGGGACCACGTCGGCGGCTTCCCCGCTCGACTCGGGCGCGGAAGGGGGCGAGGCCGGGTCAACGG
>JACCWP010000077.1 GCA_013697585.1 Nocardioidaceae bacterium | reverse complement strand
GTGTAGTCGAGGTGGTCCAGGTCGTGGTCGGTCACCTCGACGGCCAGCCGGTCCTTGGCCGACGTGTCGGGCAGACCGCGCGGCAGGGCCCACGACCGCAGCACACCGCCCTCGGCAAGGCGCAGGTCGAAGTGGTGCTGCGGCACGCGGTGCTCGTGCAGCACGAACGCAGGCCGCGGCTTGTCGACCGGCACCCGTCAGCCTCGTGCCGGGGTGAACACGGCGTCGATCGCCGCCGCGAAGCGAGAGGGAACGTACATCGCCGCGTAGCCTATGGCTGCGCGCACACCTGGAGGTCGCAATGTCTCGAGCTCGGAGCCGATGGTCGACGGTGACGGTGCTGGTCGCGCTGTCGGGGTGCCTGGGGGCGCTCGGGTCCGCACCGGCGGCGGCGCGGCACCAGGAGCCGGCGGGGGTTGCGGACACAGTCCGGGTCTCGCTGCGGGACAGCGGCGACCAGCTTCGCCGGCCGAGCTACTCCGCCGCCTTGTCGAGGCACGGGCGATACGTCGCGTTCGCGACGCGCGCGCAGCGACTGGTATCGGATGACGACAATCAGCGCAGCGACGTCTTCGTCCGCGACCGGGCCACCGGCGTCAACGAGCGGGTGTCGGTGGCCCCCGGCGGCAGCGAGGCCGCCGGCAACAGCACGGCGCCGGCCGTGACGCCCGACGGCCGGTACGTGGCGTTCACCTCCGACGCGCCCGACCTCGTCGCCGGCGACACCAACGGCGATGCCGACGTCTTCGTGCACGATCGGTTGACCGGTCTCACCGAGCGGGTGTCGGTGAGCTCGCGCGGCCGGCAGGGCAGCTTCTCCAGCGAGAGCGCGTCGATCTCGGCGGACGGCCGCTTTGTTGCCTTCGTCTCGCCGTCTCCCGACCTGGCCCCCCGCGACGAGGGTTTCAGCACGGACGTGTTCGTGCACGATCGGGTCACGGGGCGGACCGAGCGGGTGTCGGTCACCTCCGACGGGCAGTCGGCAGGCACCGCGGGCCACGGTCCGACCGCGCAGATCTCGGCCAACGGGCGTTACGTCGCCTTCACCTCGCGGTCGACCGAGTTCGTGCCGCGCGAGGACAACTTCGCCGCGGACGTCTTCGTCCACGACCGTACGACCGGCGCGACCGAGCAGGTCTCGGTGAGCTCGCGTGGTCGCCAGGGCGACGACTCGAGCTACGACCCCGTGCTGTCCGCCGGCGGTCGCTACGTCGCCTTCAGCTCGTACGCGACCAACCTCGCGGGTCAAGACACCAACGGCTTCCTCGACGTCTACGTGCATGACCGCTCGACGGGGCAGACCGAGCGGGTGTCGGTGAGCTCGGACGGCCAGCAGGCCGACTCCGGCAGCGTCGGCCAGTCGATCTCGGCGGGCGGCCGGTTCGTGGCCTTCACGACGTTCGGAGTGCCCCTGGTCCCAGGCGACACCAACGACACCAGCGACGTCTTCGTGCGCGACGTCGTGCAGCAGACCACCGTCCGGGTATCAGTCGCACGCCACGGCGGGCAGGCCGATGATGTGAGCTTCGCCCCGGCGATCTCGTCCGACGGTCGGCACGTCGCGTTCGAGTCGTCGGCCGGCAACCTGGTCCCCGGGGACACCAACGCAGTACAGGACATCGTCGTACGGCTGCGGTTCAGAGGCTGACACCGGCCGCACCGTCTCCAGGTGTGCGCCTAGGCTCTGCCCGGTGACACGCCGGTTCGCCTGGGCCAAGGGCCACGGCACCGAGAACGACTTCGTGCTGCTGCCCGATCCGGATGGCACGGTGCACGGCTCGCTCGACGAAGACCTCGTCGCCGCGCTGTGCCACCGGCGCCGCGGCCTCGGCGCCGATGGTGTGATCCGGGTGGTCCAGAGCGCCGCGCTCGACGAGCCGGCCGCCGCGCAGGCAGTCGCCGACGGCGCCGAGTGGTTCATGGACTACCGCAACGCCGACGGCTCGCTCTCGCAGATGTGCGGCAACGGCGTCCGGGTGCTTGCCAGGTTCCTTGCCGACGAGGGGATCGTCGATCCCGCCGCGCCGCTCGCGATCGGATCCCGCGGAGGCACCAGGCAGGTGACGTGCGGGCCGAAGGGCACGATCAGCGTCGACATGGGCGTGGCGCGGGTGCGGGGCACCACGTGGGTCGAGGTCGACGAGCGCCGCCACCAGGCGACGCACGTCGACACCGGCAACCCGCACGCCGCGGCGGAGGTCGACGACCTGGCCGCACTCGCCCGCGAGCTCGCGCGGCCCGCGTACGACATCGCGGTCTATCCCGACGGCGTCAACGTCGAGCTGTGGCAGCGCGTCGGGCCGCGCTGGCTGCGGATGCGGGTGCACGAGCGTGGGTCGGGCGAGACCCGGTCGTGCGGGACCGGTGTGGTCGCGGCGGCCGTCGCCGCGGCCAACCATGAGGCTCGCCCGGTGACGTACCAGGTCGACGTCCCCGGCGGCCGGCTGGCGGTGCTGCTGCGCGACGACGGGCGGGCGACCCTCACGGGGACGGCCGAGGTTGTCGCTCGGGGCGAGCTGCGGTGGAGCGGATCGCGGGCGGGTCGAGCCGAGCCAGAGCCAAGCTGGCGCGCTCAGTAAATCCTGGTGATCGGGCGGGTCGGGCGTGCGAGCATCGGGGTGGGAACACCCCCACCGGGCACCCTGTTGAGACGAGGCAGATGACTTCTTCCTTCGCGCGTGAACCGACCGACGTGCCGGTCGACGCCGAGACCAGCACCGAGACCGACCTCGCCGCGTCCGACGTCACCCCCGATGTCGAGGCCGACACCGACTGGAGCGCTGAGCCGGCGTCGGGCGAGATGGACCTCGAGGACCGCAATTCGCTGCGCCGCGTCGCCGGGCTGTCCACCGAGCTCGAAGACATCTCCGAGGTCGAGTACCGCCAGCTGCGGCTGGAGCGGGTGGTGCTTGTCGGAGTGTGGGCACGCGCCTCCACCGACGACGCCGAGAACTCCCTGACCGAGCTCAAGGCGCTGGCCGAGACCGCCGGCTCGACGGTGCTGGAGGCGTTGCTGCAGCGTCGCCAGAAGCCCGACCCGGCAACCTACGTCGGGCGCGGCAAGGTCGACGAGCTTCGTGCGGCCGTCGCTGCCAGCGGCGCCGACACGGTGATCTGCGACGGCGAGCTGACCCCGAGCCAGCTGCGCAACCTGGAGGACCGGGTCAAGGTCAAGGTGGTCGACCGGACGGCGCTGATCCTCGACATCTTCGCCCAGCACGCCAAGTCGCACGAGGGCAAGGCGCAGGTCGAGCTGGCCCAGCTGCGCTACCTCACCCAGCGGTTGCGGGGGTGGGGCGGCAGCCTGTCGCGGCAGGCCGGCGGGCGGGTCGGCTTGCAGGGCGGCGGGATCGGCGGTCGCGGACCCGGCGAGACCAAGCTCGAGACCGACCGCCGCCGGATCAACACCAGGATCGCCAAGCTGCGCCGCGAGCTCACCCGGCTGCGGACGACCCGCGATACCAAGCGGTCCGAACGCCGACGCCACGAGGTGCCGGCGGTGTCGATCGCGGGCTACACCAACGCGGGCAAGTCGTCGCTGCTCAACCGCCTCACCGGTGCCGGCGTGCTGGTCGAGGACGCGTTGTTCGCCACGCTCGACCCGACCACCCGACGCACCCAGACCTCCGATGGCCGCATCTACACGCTGTCCGACACCGTCGGGTTCGTACGGCACCTGCCGCACCAGCTGGTCGAGGCGTTCCGCTCGACGCTGGAGGAAGTCGCCGACTCCGACCTGATACTGCACGTGGTCGACGCCGCGCACCCCGACCCGGAAGGGCAGCTGGCGGCCGTGCGTGAGGTGCTCGCCGAGATCGGCGCCGCGGGCATCCCCGAGATCGTCGTGCTCAACAAGTCAGATGCCGCCGATCCGATGGTGCTGGCCCGCCTGCAGGCCCGCGAGCGGCATGCCCTCGTCTGCTCGGCGCACACCGGTGCCGGTGTCGCCGACCTGCGGGCGGCGCTCGAGGGCGAGCTGCCTCGACCGCAGGTCGAGGTGCGGGTGCTGCTGCCGTACGAGCGCGGCGACCTGCTCAACCAGATCCACACCAGCGGTGAGGTGCTCACCCTCGAGCACACTGGCGACGGGACCGCGGTCGTCGCCCGGGTCAACGGCACCCTCGCCGGCGCCCTCGCTGCCTACGCGGCCGCTGCTTCCTGACCCGCCCACCCACCCAAGGACGTCATCCAACGCGCCGCCGATGGGCCGCCGCACGGATGACGTCCGCACAGGGGAGTCCTGCGGCGCGGTTAGCGTGGCCGGGTGATTCAGGTCGGCGACGTGCTGCATGCCGCGGTGCAATCCCTCGGCGGGCAGGAACGTCCCGGCCAGGTCGCCATGTCCGCCGCGGTGGAGCATGCTCTCGACAGCCGCGAGCACCTGCTGGTGCAGGCCGGCACGGGCACGGGCAAGTCGCTCGGCTACCTCGTGCCGGCGCTCCTGCACCCCCGCCCGGTCGTCGTGGCCACCGCGACGCTCGCGCTGCAGCACCAGCTGGTCGAGCGCGACCTGCCGGCACTGGTCGCCGGTGCGACAGAACAGCTCGGGTCGGCGCTGCCCCTCGTTCCATACGCAGTGCTCAAGGGCCGCTCCAACTATGCCTGCCTGCACCGGGCACGTGAGGGCACGCCCGACGACACGGGCGTGCTCGTCGAGGTGCCTGACGGCACCCTCGGATCCGAGGTCGTGCTGCTGCGGGCATGGGCCGAGGATCAGGCCGAGCAGGAGCTGAGCGGCGACCGCGACTCGGCGCCCGCGCACACCGAGCGTGGATGGGCGCAGGTGTCGGTGAGCGCGCGGGAGTGCCTGGGTGCGGCGCGCTGCCCGTTCGCGGGCGAGTGCTTTGCCGAGCGTGCCCGCGACATCGCGGCTGCCGCCCAGGTGGTCGTCACCAACCACGCACTGCTCGCGATCCACGCGATCGACGGTGTCCCGATGCTGCCCGACCACGACGCCGTCGTGGTCGACGAGGCCCACGAGCTGGTGGCCCGGGTCACCCAGGCGTCGACCGACGAGCTGTCGCCCACGGTCGTGGACCGCGCGTCCCGCCGGGTACGCGCCGCGGTCGGCCGAGACGGCGCCGAGCATGCCGACGCCCTGGCCGACGCCGCAGACGCGCTCCGCAGCGCGGTGGACACACTGCCGGATGGTCGGCTGGACGTGATGCCTGACGGGCTCGCCGACGCGCTCGCGCTGGTACGCGAGGCTTCGCGCGCCTGCTACTCCGCGCTCAGCGGTCGCGGGGACGCCGGGGGTGATGGCCCGGGTGACTCCGGTGGCGACGCCGTCCGCCAGCAGGCCAAGGCAGCCGCCGACGAGGTGCGCAAGGTCGCCGACCGCCTTGTGCAGGACAACGAGCACGACGTGCGGTGGGTGACGCAGCGCGGCGGTGCCCTCGACCGGGTGCCAGCAGGCGGGCCCGACCGCCGAGCGGGCAGCAACGAGCTGCGGGTGGCGCCGCTCGACGTGTCGCTGTCGCTGCGCGAACGGTTGTTCGCTCGCACGACGGTCGTGCTGACCAGCGCCACCCTCAAGCTGGGCGGCGGTTTCGAGCCGCTGGCCGCGTCGGTCGGTCTGCGACCCGACGAGCGCGCCGACGAGCCGGTGGGCGGGTCACCCGCCGAGGCAGTGGAGCCCGACGCCGATCCGGACGGCCATGACGGGAGGGCCGCGCAGTGGCGGGCGCTGGACGTGGGGTCACCGTTCGACTATCGGCGGCAGGCAATCCTCTACGTCGCTCGGATGCTGCCGGCGCCTGGCCGGGACGGGCTCGGCACCGCGACGCTGGACGAGATCGTGGGACTGGTCGAGGCCGCTGACGGCCGCACCTTGGGCCTGTTCTCCTCGCGCCGCGCAGCCGAGGCGGCTGCCGAGCACGTACGCGAGGCGCTGCCCGACCTCGACCTGTGGTGCCAGGGCGACGCCCAGCTGCCCGAGCTGGCGCGCCGTTTCGTCGCCGACCCGCGCAGCTGCCTGTTCGGCACGCTGTCCTTGTGGCAGGGCGTCGACCTGCCCGGCGACACCTGCCAGCTGGTGGTCATCGACCGGATCCCGTTCCCGCGTCCGGACGACCCGCTGATGAGTGCCCGGCAGCGGGCGGTGGAGCGCCGCGGTGGCAACGGGTTCATGAGTGTCGCCGCCACGCACGCCGCGCTGTTGCTCGCGCAGGGCAGTGGGCGACTGATCCGTCGCTTCGACGACCGCGGAGTGGTGGCCGTGCTCGACCCGCGACTGGCCACCGCGTGGTACGGGTCGTTCCTCGCCGCGTCCCTGCCCCCGATGTGGCGCACCACCGACGGCGACGTGGCCCGCGCCGCACTGCGCCGGCTGCGCGCCGGGTGAGCCGTCAGGTTCAGACCCGGCGCAGCACCGCCACGACCTTGCCGAGAATGCTGGCGCGGGTGCCGTCGATCGGCTCGTAGGCGGCGTTGTGGGGCAGCAGCCGCACGCGGCCGCCACGGTTCTGAAAGGTCTTGACCGTCGCCTCGTCGTCGAGCAGGGCAGCCACGATCTCACCGTTCTCGGCCGTGGGCTGCTGGCGCACGACGACATAGTCGCCGTCGCAGATCGCCGCCTCGATCATGGAGTCGCCCCGGACCTCCAGCAAGAACAGCGCACCGTCGCCGACCAGTTGCCGTGGCAAAGCGAAGACGTCCTCGACCCGCTCCTCGGCCAGGATGGGTCCGCCCGCGGCGATCCGACCCACGACCGGAACGTACGCCGGCTCCGGACGGTCGTCGCCACTGCCGGTCACGTCGGCCGGGGCGCGCTCGGGCCGCGCCAGCGGTGACAGCACCTCCAGCGCCCGGGGACGGTTGGGGTCGCGCCGCAAGAAGCCCTTGGCCTCCAGCGACTTGAGCTGGTGCGCGACCGAGCTGGAGCTGGTCAGCCCCACCCGCTCCCCGATCTCACGCACGCTGGGCGGGTAGCCGCGTGCCTCCAGCGCCTGCCGGATCACCTCGAGCACGCGCCGCTGCCGCGGCGTCAGCCCGGTCGCGTCGGGTGGGCCGTCCGGCAGCTCGCGCACCGTATCGCCGTCGTCCTTCTTGCGTGCCATCTGCGCCACCTCATCGACCCGGGCCACCTGCGGGGGAGTCCCGCGAGGTCACGACGGACGCTAGCGCCGAGTCGGTGCCGAGATCAAACACCTGTTCGAACCGCGTGTCGGGGGCGGGGCCTGTCCGCCGGGCTTGTGCGGATCGAACGCGTGTGCGATGCTTCGATCAGGTGTTCGATCGAACGCATGATCGAGGCACCCGCAGGTCACGGTGACGAGGAGGACGACATGAGCGCGATGGTGCCGACGGGCCCGAGTCTCGCGAGGGCGTACGGGACGCGGGCTTCCTCGCTGCGGCTGACCCGGCGGGGCCGGCTGCTGCTGACTCTGGTGCTGCTGATCGGCATGCTCGCCCTCGCGGTGGCGTGGGGCCCCAGCGTGGTGGCGACCGACGGGGCTGGCGAGCCGGTGCCGGTGCGCACCGTCACCGTGCAGCCCGGCCAGACGCTGTGGGACATCGCCGCAGCAAGCGGCCTCGGGGGTGATCTGCGTGCCGCGGTCTATGAGATGCAGCGGCTCAACGGCCTGGATGACGCCGGTCTGCTGCAGGTGGGCCAGCAGCTCGCGGTCCCGACGGGCTGAGCGGCGGCGTCGACCCTGCCGAACCCCGCGACTCAGGAGATCATGGGCGGACTCGGGTTGAACCTCGTGCCGGAGGGGAACGAGACACCATGGTTGCTGCCGATCGCTCCTCCCGCGCGGCGTCCGGGCCCATGCCGGACGTGGGAGCTGAGCAGCTCGACGCCGAGGCGGTGCGGGTCCGCAGCGCCGTGCGGCTACCGGTGCCCGGCGGCGGGGAGACGCTGCTGCGGTGGCGTGAGCTGGCCGCGCTGGGCCGTACCGACCTGTGCCTGGCCAAGGTCGTCGAGCCGCACCACGACGCGCGGGCAATCTGCTCCGACCTCGGCCACCCCGAGCCGGAGCCCGCAACGCTGTGGCAGGTGTGGGCCGCGGAGCCGCCCGGCGGTGGCCTGGTGGCGACCGCGGTGGGCGGCGGCTGGCGGTTGGACGGCACGAAGCCGTTCTGCTCGGGTGCCGGACTGGCAACGCACGCTCTGGTGACCGCCGACAACGACGGACGGCCGGCGCTGTTCGCGCTCGACGTGGCCGCGGCCAGCGCCCGCGGGCAGCTGGACTTCGCGCCACCCAGCTGGGTCGGTGCCGGGATGGGCCGTGCCGATACTCGCAGTGCACAGCTGAACGCGGCACCCGCGGTGCCAGTCGGCGGCCCCGGGGACTACGTCGACCGGCCCGGCTTCTGGCACGGGGCCATCGGCGTCGCGGCCTGCTGGGCCGGCGGAACGGAGGGGGTGGCGGCCACCTTGCTCGCGGCGGCGCGCAGACGTCGGCTCGATCCGCACGCGCTGGCGGGCCTGGGAGCGGTCACCGCTGCCGTCGACCGGGTCCGCTCGGTGCTCGAG
>JACCWP010000074.1 GCA_013697585.1 Nocardioidaceae bacterium | reverse complement strand
TCGACGCCTCGCCATGGTCCTTCCCGTCGGACGCACTCGGTCTTGTAGAGCCCGATCACGCTCTCGGCCAGGGCATTGTCGAACGAGTCACCGACGGTCCCGATCGAGGCGAGCGCGCCGGCGTCGGGCAGCCGGGTGGCAAAGCGGATCGAGGTGTACTGGCTGGCTACCCGCGTCGCTGTGATGGACCACGCCCTCGACCAGCTCCCCAGCCCGTGCTCGGGTCCACAGCGCCATCTCCAACGCGTCGAGTGGTAACTCGGTCGGCATCCGATGCCGGCAGCGCAGCTCGCTGAGCCATTGCGCATTCTTCAGGTCACGTCCTCCCGCCAAGGCGACCTGCCGCGGTCTCGGCTGCGGTGGCCGCTCCGGTGCGGTGAGCGTCGTCGATGCTGCGCAGACCCGGTACAGCGGAGAAGGCGACCCACAGCGTGGCCAGACTCATCCCAGCGGCTCCAGCGATCATCGCCGCCTGTCCGCCCGCCTGTGCGGCCACGATCCCGCCGGCGGCAGCTCCCAACGGGATGGCACCCCACGAGATCAGGCGGTAGGCGGCGTTGACCCGTCCGCGCAGGTGCTCGGCGAGCGCAATCTGCCGGAGGCTGACGGCATGCACGTTGGCTACCCCGATGCCGACCCCCATGACAACGAAGATCGCGCACAGAAAAGGCAGCGCGGCGTCGCCGGCAGCACCGGTCAACGCGACGCCGAGCGGGGCGGTGTTACCCAAAATAAGCGTGATGAGCAGGACCCGCCCGTACCCGAAGCGTCCGGTCACCCGGGAGCCGAACCAGGCGCCGAGGAACGAGCCCACTCCGCCTGCGGTGAACACCAGCCCGATCGCCGCGGGACCCATCCCGAGCTCACGCACCGCGTAGAGCAGCAGGCCCAGGATGAACATCTCGTTGAAGACGTTGAACGTCGTGGCTTCACCGAGCAGGGCCCGCACGTAGCGGTTGCGCAGGGCGACGCCGAGCCCCTCGACGATCTCGCGGCGCACCGATGTGGGCGAGGACATCTGGTGCGGTGCCTCGGCGGGCTGCTGGAGCGCGGGCGGCTCGTCGAGCTTTATCCGTCGCAGGCTGAGCGCCGAGACGAGGAAGCCGACCGAGTTGACGGCCACGGCGACGGGCGCCGACACCGCCTGGATGAGCAAGCCGCCCATCCCCCGACCGCCGATCTCGTTGGCCGACTGACTGGCCGCGATCTTGCCGTTTGCGTCAACGAGCTGGTCGATACAGACGAGGCTGGGCAGGAAGGCGAAGTCGGCGATCTGGTAGAGCACGGTGAGGATTCCAACGGCGAAGACGACCACGTACAGCAGCTCCATGCGCGCGAAGCCCGCCCACACGGCAATCGGAATGATCGCCACGAGCGCGAACCGGCCAAGGTCGGCACCGACCATGAGCGTCCGACGCTGCCGCCGGCGTCGGTCAACGAGGACGCCGAGCGGGAGCGTGGCCAGCAGGAACGGCAGGAATTGGGCCACCCGGAGCAGCCCCACCTCGCCGGCGGTGGCCGAGAGGGTGAGCAGGGCCAACAATGGAAGGGCCAGCTCAGCGATTTCGGCGCCGAACGACGACACCGTGGAGGCGACCCACAGCCTCCGGAAGTTGTGGTTCGACCACGCGGTGGAACGCTCAGTACTAACTGCTGTCATGTCTAAGCAGGTTATGACTAACCAATGACACATGCAATGGGGTTACCATGGGATTCATGGCTGCAGACAGCTCAGCCGCACCGGGATCCCTGGAAACCGTGCGAGGGTTCGTGAACACCCGGGACGTCGAGTCCTCCGTCGAGGCACTCTCCACGGCCGGCGCCCTGCAAGGCTGGTTGCACGAGGCCTCGCTCTTGGACGTCGGCGCAGAGGCCCGCCCCGTCGACCTGCAGCGCGCACGTGCCCTGCGCGAGGCGCTCCGGTCGGCGATGGCGGCCAACCATTCAGCCACCTCATTACCGGCGGAGGCTCTGGCGGTGTTCAACGACGTCGCCCAGCGTGCCGACCTCTCCCTGAGGATCACCGCGGACTTGCGGTGGGCCATGCGACCTCGAGCCGGTGGCATCGACCGTGCGCTTGGATCCCTGCTCGTTCTCGTCACCGACGCGATTTCCGATGGGACCTGGCGCCGGTTGAAGGTGTGCCTCAACGACACCTGTCAGTGGGCCTTCTATGACCAGTCGCGGGCACGCTCGGGCAAATGGTGCTCGATGCAGGTCTGCGGGAACCGTGCGAAGCAGCAGGCCTGGCGGGCACGCAATGAGAAGGCAGGCGGCGGGCCGATGCAGGTGTGACAGACGCGCGCGCAGCGGTGTGCGAATGACCGTCGTGGCGGACTGCGTGATCGCCGGGCTCTGATCAGTGCCAACTCATGACCAAACGCGTCGACGGGACCGCAGCCTCACCGGCCTGCGGCACCGCGCGTGAGGCCTACTTGAGGCGCTGAGCCGGGTATTCGTGCGCTCGGTGTCAGGCTGAGTGTCGGGGTCCGTTCGCAGCCAACGTCGGTGCCCAAGGGGCCAGGATGGGCGACATTGATCGGCGCCCTGAAACGCCGCGAGCAAGATCATCTCAGTCGCCCAAGCCGATCGCCTACCGGGCACATAAGTCGCCCAGGGCCGGGTGTCCGGGTACTGGCCAACGCCGGGACCGTCCGGACGCGAGCGGACGCGCGGCGGGAGGTCTACTGCCAGGGTCGGACCAGCTCCATGATGATCTGGCGCTTCAGGTCGAAGACGCCGTCATCGACGAGCTCCTGCCCGTTCCACCAGAGGCGCGGCACGGCTTCACAGTGTAAGCGAACTTCACCGAGTCTTCGCTGTCACCGGTGCTCCAGGCGGTCAGCTGGCGCGGGTAGCGATTCCGGGGTAGTCGAGCACCAGGCCCGCCTCGTCGTAGGCCAACCGGCAGGCGAAGTCG
>JACCWP010000064.1 GCA_013697585.1 Nocardioidaceae bacterium | reverse complement strand
GTCCTGGTCAGCTCTCGCAAATCCGCCACGCAGGAGACCACATGACAGTCCCCCGGATCATCCCCGTCGTGGACGATGGCCTGGGCAACACCGCCTACCTCGTCGACCTCGGTGACGGCCGCGCCATGGCCGTCGACGCCAGCCGCGACCTCAGGGCGATGGACGGTGCCCGCCACGGGCTTACGGTGGCCTTCGTCGCCGACACGCACCTGCACGCTGACTTCCTCTCGGGCGCTCGCCAGCTCGCCTCGACCGACGGTGCGACGGTGCTGGCCTCCGCCGCCGGCCAGCGCGAGTTCGACCACACCGGGCTCCGCGATGGCGACGAGATCGACCTCGGCGGCCTCCGGCTGCGGGCCTGGGGCACCCCCGGGCACACCGACGAGCACATCTCGTTCCTGCTGCTCGACGGTAGCCAGCCGGTCGGAGTCTTCACCGGTGGATCGCTGCTCGTGGGGGCGGTCGCCCGGACCGACCTGGTCGACCCAGCTCTGACCGAGCAGTTGGCACGTGCGCAGTACCGGTCTGTTCAGCGACTCCTCGAGCTGCCCGATGAGGTCGCCGTGTGGCCCACGCACGGCGCGGGATCGTTCTGCGCGGCGCCGGCTGCTGCCCAGCGCACCAGCACTATCGGTGCCGAACGCACCGGGAACCCTCTCGTGCGGGTATGTGACGAGGACGCCTTCGTCGCCGAGCTGTTGGGCAGCCTGGGCTCGTACCCGCCGTACTTCAGTTGGCTCGGCGAGGCCAACCGTCGCGGCCCCGCATTACTCCCCCGGCAGCTGGCCGTCGCGCCGATGACCCCGCAGGCGGCGGCCGCAGCGCAGGCCGCCGGTGCGACCATCCTCGACGTCAGACCCGTCCCTTCGTTCGCCCAGTCTCACCCGACCGGCGCGCTGTCGATTCCGCTGCGGCCAGCCTTCGCGAGCTGGCTGGGGTGGCTCACCGCACACGATCACTCCCTCGTCATCGTGCGCGAACCGGACCAGGACCTCGACGAGGTCCTGTGGCAGGCCGCCAAGATCGGCTACGACAACGTCGTCGGAGAGCTCGCCGGCGGCATCGACGCCTGGACTGCCGCAAGACTGCCCACGACCTCGGTGCGCCTGCTCGAGGCGACAGCCGACGACGCCGTCCGGGTGCTCGACATCCGACAGGAGTCCGAGTTCCGGGCCGGACATGTGCCGGGCGCGTTGCACATCGAGCTCGGCGACCTCCCGGGCGCCATCGACCGGCTCACCGATGTACCGACAGTGGTGATGTGCGGCCACGGAGAGCGCGCCATGGGGGCCGCGAGCCTTCTGGGCGGCGAAGGCTTCACGCACGTCAGCGTCCTGACCGGCAGCCCAGAGGACTGGGCAGAGGCTAACGGCCAGAGGCTGGAAACCGGCCCGTGAAGTCGACCCGGGAAACCGCGACACCGGTTCTCGGGCTCCGCGCCAACGCAGCACAGTTCGTCCTCCTGGTCGCGGTCAACGCGCTGGTCGGTGGAATGCTCGGCCAGGAGCGCACCGTCTTGCCCCTGCTGGCCAACCAGGTCTTCGGGCTCGACTCCTACACCGCAGCGCTCACTTACATCCTCGCCTTTGGCCTGGCCAAAGCGTTCACCAACTACCTCGCCGGGACCTGGTCGGAGCGCTACGGCCGCAAGCCCGTCCTCGTCGCCGGTTGGTTGGTCGCCGTACCTGTCCCGCTGCTGTTGATCTGGGCTCCCGACTGGTGGATCGTCGTCGCCGCCAACGTCCTGCTCGGCATCAGCCAGGGCCTGACCTGGTCCACCACCGTCATCATGAAGATCGACCTCGTCGGCCCCCAGCGGCGCGGCCTGGCCATGGGCCTCAACGAGTCCGCCGGCTACCTGGGCCTCGCCCTCACAGGGCTGCTCACCGGGAACATCGCCGCCCACGCCGGCCTGCGCCCTGAACCGTTCCTGGTCGGGATCGCGTACGCCGCCCTCGGCCTGGGCCTGTCTACCCTCGCTGTTCGGGAGACCCGTGGCCACGCCGACCACGAAGCCAGCACCCACGCCGAGCCGAGCAACCTGACCGACCGGCACGTGTTCACCCAGACCAGCTTCCGCGAACCGGCCCTCTCCTCAGCCAGCCAAGCCGGCCTGGTCAACAACCTCAACGACGGCCTCGCCTGGGGCATCTTCCCCGTCCTGTTCACTTCCGCCGGCCTCACCCTGGGCAAGACCGGCATCCTCGTCGCCCTCTACCCCGCCGTCTGGGGACTCGGACAACTCGCCACCGGCGCGCTCTCGGATCGATGGGGCCGCAAGCACTTCATCACCGCAGGGATGCTCCTCCAGGCCGCGGCCCTCGCCCTCATCGCAGCCAGCGACACCTTCGCCAGCTGGGCTATCGCCTCGGTCGCGCTCGGCGCCGGCACCGCGATGGTCTACCCCACCCTGCTCGCCGCAATCGGAGATGTCGCCCACCCCTCCTGGCGTGCCCGCGCCGTCGGCGTCTACCGGCTGTGGCGCGACCTCGGATTTGCCGTGGGTGCACTTCTCACCGGCATCCTCGCCGACGCCTTCGGGATCCGGGATGCGATCTGGGCGATCGCCGGCCTCACCGCCGCATCAGGCATCTTGGTCGCCGTACGGATGTACGAGACCCACCCCCGCCAGTCCCGCAGTTGAACGTCAATCCACCCCCTGCCCTTTGGACCCTGACCCACTTCTTCGGACACCTGTTCTGAGGCGATGATCGTCTCGGAGAGGAGTCTTGATGCCGGCAGCCAAGCCGCCTGAGTTTCGTCGCCGCGCCGTGGAGCAGGCCCGCAGACGTGAGCAGCCGATCGCCCAGATCGCGAAGGCCCTGGGGATCTCGGAGTCGTGTCTGCGCCGCTGGATGGACCAGGCCGACGTCGACGATGGCCACAAGGAGGGTCTGTCCAGCACCGAGAAGCGCGAGCTGGTCGAGCTGCGCCGCCGGACCCGGGTGCTGGAGATGGAAAACGGGATCCTGAAACGCGCCAGCGCCTACTTCGCCTGGGAGAACGTGGGCCCAAAATGAGTTACCGGCTGGTCCGTGAGCTCGCCGCCGACCCCGATCTGTCGATCGATGTCGCGGTGGCCTGCCGGGTGCTGAACGTGTCACGGTCGGGCTACTACGACTGGCGGCACCGGCGACCGTCGGCCCGCGACGTGGCCGACGCGTGGCTGACCAACACCATCCTTGAGGTGCACACCGACTCCCGCTGCTCATACGGCTCCCCGCGGGTGCACGCCGAGCTGCGGCTCGGCCTGGGGATCCGGTGCGGCCGCAAACGGGTGGCTCGGTTGATGCGGCTGGCCGGCATTTGCGGGATCGGCCACCGGCACACCAAGAACCGCCGGCACCGGCCTGCGCCGGCGACCCACGACGACCTGGTCGGTCGCCGGTTCGTCGCGGAGGCTCCGGACCGGCTGTGGTGCACCGACATCACCCAGCACCCGACCGGTGACGGCACCGTCTACCTGGCCGCGGTCGAGGACGTCTGCACCCGCCAGATCGTGGGCTGGTCCATGGCCGACCACATGCGCTCCGAACTAGTCGTCGACGCGCTTCAGATGGCGACCTGGCGGCGCCGCCCGGCACCCGGCGCCGTGGTGCACTCCGACCGCGGAGCTGGTCAATACACCTCCTGGGTGTTCGGCCATCGCCTCCGCACCGCCGGACTGCTCGACTCGATGGGCCGAGTCGCCTCCTTGGTCGACAAACACGATGATCGAGTCGTTCTTCTCCACCCTGCAGCGTGAGCCGCTCGACACCCGCCGCTGGGAAAGCCGAGCCAAACTCGGCTCGGCAATCTTCGAGTGGATCGAGGCCTGGTACAACCCGCGCCGCCGACACACCGCCCTCGGCTACCTGTCCCCAATCGCCTACGAGCACAAGCACTGCCAACCGCTTCCCATCACCACCGAACCCGCGGCATGATCACCACACCACCCGTGTCCATGAGACCGGGTCAGGCTCCCCCCGCCGCCTTACGGTGGATGTGGCGTGCCTACGGCCCAAGCCTGCGCACCCGTCGGGCCGGAGGTCGTTCATCCGATGAACGGACGCTGTGAGGTGGCCACCTCCCGCACAAGGTGATACATGCGAGTCGCTGACAGCGTCCTGGTTGCCGAATCATTCCGCCCACAAAGCAGCAGCCCCGCAACGCACGACGCCAACCCCCTGTACCCAACCC